>DASPSV010000168.1:0-8045 GCA_035623755.1 Gemmatimonadales bacterium | reverse complement strand
GCCGCGCGAGCCGAGCGCGCCGTCGGCGTACAGCTTGATCGCCCGGATCCACAGGTGGCCGTCGTCCAGCGCGCTGCGGGGTCCCTCGCGCAGGTACCGCTCGAGCGTCGCGCCGCTGTCGCCCGCGACCATCACGTAGTCGCGGAGCGTGAGCCGGCCGCCGCGCGCCAGCTCCTCGTACAGCCCGATCGTCGGGGCCTCCACGCCGGCGTCGTGGATGCCCACCACGCCCCACCGGTTCACCTCCGCGACGGCGGCGAGCACGGCGGCCCGGGTCTCCTCCCGCGACGGCGGGGGCACGACGCGGTCGACGAGCGAGCGCGCCTCGTCCACCAGCACGCCGCTCGGGGAGCCGTCGGGGTTGCGGAGGATGCGGCCGCCGGGCGGATCGGGCGTGGCGGCGGTGATCCCCGCCGCCTCGAGGGCGCGGCGGTTCACCAGCACGGCGTGGCCGTCGACGCGCGTCAGCACGACGGGGTGGTCGGGCACCGCCGCGCTCAGCGCCGAATCGGTCGGGAAGCGGCCGCCGGGCCAGCGGTTCTGGTCCCAGCCGCGCCCGCGGATCCACTCGCCGGCGGGCGCGGTGCGGGCGCGCGCCGCGACGCGCGCGACGACCTCGCCCTCGCTCGGGGTCCCGACGAGGTCCACGGAGCGCAGGAACGTGCCGAGGCCGAGCAGGTGCGCGTGCGCGTCGATGATGCCGGGGATCACGGTCGCGTCGCCGAGCGCGAGCATCCGCGTGGCGGGGCCCCGCAGCGCCATCGCCTCCCGCTCGCTGCCCGCGAACACGATCCGGCCGCCGCGGACCGCGAGGGCGGCGACGAGCGGGCGGTCCGGGTCCACCGTGTAGATGCGGCGCGCGGTGACGATCAGGTCGGCGCGGTCGGCCGCCGCGGGCTGCGCCCGCGCCGCCGTGGCGGCGAGCAGGCAGACGGCCGTGCAGGCGATCACACGTGTCATGGGCGTGCCCGGTGGTCGGGGAAGGCGGGCGCCGCGACCGGTGGATGGCCGCGGACCGCCACACCTATAATATTGGCCGAAGCGGAAAACCGCCCAGCGGGCGCGCGCCGCGCGCCGGAGCTCGCCGTCCATGCGTCCACGTCACCTGCTGCCCGTCGCCGGCCTCGCCCTGGCCACCGCCTGCGCCGAGGTCACGTCCGTCCAGCCCGGGCCCGCGGTCCAGTACGTCACGGTCCGCCGTGCCTGGCAGCCCGGCGAGCGCGACTCCACGGTCGCGTTCGTCCTGCGCAACCACTCGCTCAACGTCCTCGGCTACGACGTCTCGGCGCTCGCGCCCGACATCTTCGGCGGCGAATCGGTGACCGTGGTGGTGCCGAGCCCGTCGCCCCAGTCCGCCGGACCGGCCGGCCCGGCCCGGGCGGTGGAGTTCGCGTCGGGGTGGTCGGTGGTGGGCGTGGACCTCTACATCCAGAACAACAACCAGACGCCGCGCGATACGCTCAGCTGGCTCGGCGTGCTGTGGTTCAATCCCAACGACTCGACGTGGAAGGGACTCACGCTCGCGGCCACGCCGTCGGCCACCATCCCGCTCACCAACGTCAACACCGCCGCGTTCGACGCGTCCGGCGGGAAGGCGGGCGCGGGTGGCGGCGAGGCGCAGCAGTCGACCGGCACCTACTGGGAGGCCAGCTCGGGCCAGATGCAGATCACCCAGAACGCGCTCTGCTTCATCAACCAGACGATGACGTCGGGCCCGTGGACCGGCGGCAGCGAGAGCATCTGCTTCTTCGGCGGCCAGCTCGTGAACCTCACCATGCCCCGCAAGACGGGAACGACCGCACCCGCCACGCAGGTCTTCAGCCTCGACTTTCGCAACAACCTGATCTTCGGGGTCCGGCTGTCGTGCGTGTATCCGAGCCCCTGCACCAGCACCGGCGCCCCCCCGGCCCGGGGGAGCGCCGGCGTGCGGACCGTGCGGGAGACGCTGACGGGCCGCTAGGCCCGCGGCGGCCCGCCGCCGCTCACGGGCTCGTCCACACGTTGTTGGCCCGGTTGACGTCCGGGTACGCGCCCCGCGGGTCGATCTCCACCTTGACCACCCGCGCCGGCCAGCGGTGCACATAGATGAAAGGCGAGCCGCGGTACCAGGCCTCGACCGGCAGCTTCACGTGCTCGGTCGCGCCGTTGGCGAGCGTCACCGCCAGGTCGAGCGGCCACACCATCTCCGCCTTGTTGGAGAAGTACATCCGCGCGATGGACGCGCCCGCCGTGTCGCGCTGCACCACCGAGTCCACCGCCTGGTCGAGGTGGTCGGTGCGGAAGAACCAGCTGCGCCAGAACCACGACAGGTCCTCGCCCAGCGCGTCGTCCATGGTGCGGAAGAAGTCCGCCGGGGTGGGGTGCTTGAACGCCCAGCGGCGGGCGTACTCGCGGAAGGCGTCGTCGAACAGCGTGGAGTCCACCAGCGCGGTGCGCAGCAGGTGGAGGCCCAGCGCCGTCTTGGGATAGTGCAGGGCCCCGCTCAGGAACGGCGGGTTGCGGTCCTGCGGCTCCATGATCGGCGCCTCGCGGCCGCTGTAGTGCGTCAGCAGGCTCACCCACCAGCCGGACGTGCGCCCGATCTCGGGGCCGTTGGCGGTGGTCGTGTCGTCGGGGTAGCGGTCGTGGAACGAGAAGTAGTCGATGAAGGTGTTGAACCCCTCGTCCTGCCATCCGTACAGCCGCTCGTTGCTCCCCACGACCATGGGGAACCACTCGTGCCCCAGCTCGTGGGTGGTGACGAAGTACAGGCCGTGCTCGTCGTGCCGCTCCGAGCAGAACACGATCATCGGGTACTCCATCCCGCCGACCGGTCCGTTCACGTTGATGGCCGTCGGGTACGGGTACCGCAGCCAGCGGGAGTGGTGCATGATCGTGTGCCGGCCCATGTCGGCCGCCTGCGACCACAGCGGCAGCGCGGCCGGCGGATACAGCGCCTGGATCAGCACGCCCTCCCAGCCCGACGCGTCCCACAGGAAGTTCGGCGCCGCCGCCCACGCGACGTCGCGCACGTTCTTCGCCGCGAAGCGCCAGGTGCGGGTCGCCCCGGTGCCCGGCGGGACGAGGTCGGGCTTGCCGACCTCGTCCGCGGTGATGATGTGGACCGTCGTGTCGGACCGGGCGGCCGCCGCGAGCCGCTCGCGCTCGCGGGCGGTGAGCACCTCGGCCGCGTTCTGCAGCACGCCGGTGCCGGTCACCGTGTAGTTGGCCGGCGCGGTGATGCTGAAGTCGATGTCGCCGTACTCGAGGTAGAACTCGCCGTTGCCGAGGTACTGCGCGGTGTTCCAGCCCCGGACGTCGTCGTAGACGGCCATGCGGGGATACCACTGCGCGACCTCGTACAGCCAGCCCTCGGGGAAGTGCTCGCGCCCGGTCCGGCCCTGCTGGCGCGGTACCACGTAGTGCCACGCGAGGTCGAGCGTCGTGACGCCCTTCGGGGGCAGCGGCCGGTCGAGCTCCACGCGCATCATGGTCGCGTCGACGCGGTAGGGCAGCGCCGCGGCGGCGGGCCGGGCGCCGGGGCGCGCGGCCCGGAGGACGCCCACCCGCTCCAGGGTGTAGCCGCCCACGTAGCCCGAGTCGGAGGCGCCGAACCCTCCGGTCATCCCCGCGAACTTGCTCGCGGGCGACTGGATGTTCTGGTCCAGCTGCATCCACACGAACCGCAGCGTGTCGGGCGAGTTGTTGGTGTAGCGGATCGTCTCCTCGCCGCGCACCGACAGCGTCCCGGTGTCCAGCGCCGCGCGGATCGTGTAGTCGGCGCGCTGCTGCCAGTACAGCGGGCCCGGCGCGCCGGAGCCGCTCCGGTAGGCGTTGGGCCCCGGGAGCGCGAGCGGCCGGAACGGCGACGTGTCCGGCACGCCCGGCCGCACCGCGGCCATCGGGCCGAGTCCGGCGGACGGCGTCTGCTGGGCGCGCGCCGCGGACGTCGCGGCGAGGGCGGCGAGGAAGGCGAACCACGCGGGTCTCGTCATGGGATCACCAGGATCGGCGGGAGTGGTTGGTTACCAAAGCCGGAAGCCCGGAGGTACATTCAGGCCGGCTGGATGATACCCCGACTGCACGGGTTGCGCACCCGCGTCCCGCCGGCGGCGACCGGCACGGCGATCCGATGAAGCAGCCCACGATCCGCGGCTGGGCCTGGCTCGTCGCCTCCCTGGCGTTCGCGTCCCTCTCCGCGCTGGCCGTCGTCTCCGTGATCGCCCTGGCGCCGCACGCCGACCTGGCGCGGCAGGCCACGGCGCCGATCCTTCCGCTCTACTCCGCCGCCACCCGGCAGGAGCGCGACCTGCGCGACGCGCTCGCCGCCGCGTACCGCTGGGTGGGGTCCGGCAACCCCGGCGCGCTGGCCGAGGCCCGCGGGCAGCTGGCGCAGCCGGCGGTCGTGCAGGACCAGCGGCTGCTCGCCTCCCTCGCGCCCCGCTACCGGCAGCGCCTGGAGCAGGCCGACTCGCTGGCGGCCGCCGCGCGCCTGGGCATCGCGCAGGCGCTCGACGAGCAGGCGGCGGGACACCAGGCGCTGGCCCTGGCCCTGCTGGCGGCGGCGAGCGCCGACCGCCGGAACGTGGCGTCGCAGATGTCCGAGCTGGTGGCGGCGAGCGTCGAGGACGCGCGCGCCAGCGAGGAGCGCTCGCTCGCCGCCGCGGAGCGCGCGCGGCTCGTGATCGCCGCCTCGGTCGTGCTCGCCCTCGCCCTGCTCGCGGCCAGCGTGCAGCTGATGCGGGAGCGGTTCGTGAGGCCGATGGCGCGCCTCCACGACGACGTGCGCACCATCGCCGAGGGCGACCTCGCCCACCGGGCGGCGGTCACGTCGGACGACGAGATCGGCGAGCTGGCCCGCGACGTGAACCAGATGACCGGGGCGCTCGAGGCCCGGCTCCGCCAGCACGACCGCCTGCGGGCGGTGGGCGAGCTCGCGGCCGGCCTCGCCCACGAGCTCAACAACCCGCTGCAGGTGGTGCTCGCCCGGTCCAGCGGGGGCCTGGAGGGCCAGTCCCCCGACGAGACGCGCGAGGCCATGCGCCTGATCCACGAGCAGGCGCAGCGCGCCGGCCGCGTGGTGGCGGGGCTGCTGAGCTTCGTGCGTGCGCGGCCGGCCGAGCGGCGGCCGTCCGACGTCAACGCGATCGTGGCCGACACGGTCGCGCTCCTCGGCGACGAGTTCCGCTCCGAAGGCGTGACGCTCGAGACCCGCCTGACGCCGCGGCTCCCGAGCGCGCGGGTCGATCCCGGGCAGATCGGCCAGGTGCTGGTGAACCTGCTGGCCAACGCGCTGCGCGCGGCCGGCGCCGCGGAGCGGCGCGCGGTGCTCGTGGAGACCCGCGCGGAGACCGACACGATCCTGGTCGCGGTCGAGGACTCGGGGAAGGGCGTTTCGGCCGCGGCGCGCGACCGCATCTTCGACCCGTTCTTCGTCGCCGAACCCGCCGACGGCGGCGACGGGCTCGGCCTCTCGGTCGCGGCCCGGATCGCCAACGCGCACTCCGGCACGCTTGCGCTGGTCGAGGGCACGCTGGGCGGCGCGCGCTACGAGCTGCGGCTCCCGGCGTCGGGCGCCGCCCGGCCGGACGCGCCGGCCGCCGCGCCGGCGCCGCCCGCGCCGGCCCCGGGCGGCACGGCGGGGCTGCGGCTCCTCGTGGCCGACGACGAGGACGCGGTGCGCACCGCCTGGGAGCGCTACTTCACCCGGCTCGGCGCCCGCGTCACGGCCGCGCGCGACGGCGGGGAGGCGTTGAGCCTGATCCGCCGCCAGGACTGGGACGCGATCGTGCTCGACCTCAAGATGCCGGTCATGAACGGCTGGGAGGTCGTGCAGGCGGCGCGGCAAGAGCGTCCCGACCTCGCGAGCCGGATTGTCGTCGTCTCGGGCGACATCACCGCCCTGCTCGAGCTGCAGACGGCCGAGCACCTCGAGCCGTGGCGCATGCTCGAGAAGCCCGCCGATCTCGAGGCCGTGCGCGAAGCCGTGGTCCGCGCCTCGAAGTTCTCGCGCTCCTAGCCGAGCGCATCTCCGACTCCCAGAGTCCCCTTTGTCCCGCGCCGAAACGGCGACGGGATTGGTCCGCTTTTTGCCGATCCTGAGCGGCGCACGCGACCAGGAGCGGACGTGTCGCCAACGCTGGAAGCGGATCGGTCGGCCGGGAGAGCCGTGGCGCTCGCGGACGAGGAGCGGCTGGTGCAGGAGCTCCGGGCCGCGCTGCCGGTCGAAGCGCAGACGATGTTCTTCCGGCGGTTCGACGAGCTGCTCGCGCTGCTCGCGGAGCCGCGCTGCGCGGAGTGCCAGGCCGACGGCGTGCCGTGCCCGCACGTGGCGGTGAGCTGCGAGCAGTGCGGCCGGTCGGTGGCGTGGGTTCGCGATCTCAGGGACGCTATTGCCAGGAGCTCGACATGACGGCGCACGCCGGGGTGCTCGAGGCGACGCCGCGCGCGGAGTCCGAGCGCGCCGCCGAGGGCGAGGTGCTGCTGAAGGGCTGCGAGGCGATCGCCGAGGCGGCGATCCGCAGCGGCATCGACGCCTACTTCGCCTATCCGATCACGCCGCAGACGGACATCCCGGAGTACATGGCCGAGAAGCTGCCGAAGATCGGCAAGACGTACACCCAGGCCAACTCCGAGATCTCGGCCATCAACATGGTGTACGGGGCGGCGGGGGCGGGGCTGCGGTGCATGACCTCGTCGTCGAGCCCGGGCGTGAGCCTCAAGCAGGAGGGCATCTCGTACATCGCGGGCGCGGAGCTGCCGGCGTTCATCGTGAACGTGATGCGCGGCGGCCCCGGCCTGGGCACGGTGTACGGCTCGCAGGAGGACTACTGGCAGTCGGTGAAGGGCGGGGGCCACGGCGGGTACCGGATGCCGGTGATGGCGCCCGCGACGGTGCAGGAGTGCGCCGACCTCACGATGCTGTGCATCCGGCTGGCGGACCTGTACCGCACGCCGACGCTGCTCTGCCTCGACGGCACGCTGGGGCAGATGTGGGAGAACCTGCGGTTCAACGCGTTCGACGAGAGCGGGCTGCCGCCGAAGGACTGGGCCACGACGGGCCGCAAGGGCGGCCGGAAGATGAACGTGGTCAACAGCATCATCATCGAGCCGCCGGAGCTGGAGGCGCACAACCGGCTGCTGCACGCGCGGTACGCGCAGATCGCGCAGCGCGAGCAGCGCTGGGAGGAGTACCAGGCCGACGACGCGGACGTGATCGTCGTGGCGTTCGGCCTGGCGGGGCGCATCGCGAAGACGGGCGTGGACCAGCTGCGGGCGGCCGGCCGCAAGGTCGGGCTGCTGCGGCCGATCTCGCTGTTCCCCTTCCCGGTGGACGGCTTCCGGCCGCTGGTGGCGCGGCCGCGCAAGTGGCTGGTGGTGGAGATGAACGCCGGCCAGATGGTGGAGGACGTCAAGGGTGCGCTGTTCGACCTGGGCCGGATCGACCCGGTGAAGTTCTACGGGCGCCAGGGCGGCGTGATCCCGACCCCGGACGAGATCGCCGAGGTGGTCCAGCGCGAGTTCCCGAAGGGAGGTGCCCGATGACCGGCACGGCCACGGAAGGCGCGGTGCTGCCCCGGGTCGAGTTCGACTTCCAGGTCTGCAAGGGGTGCGGCGTCTGCATCGCCGCGTGCCCCGAGGACATCATCGAGTACGCCGAGACCTTCAACCACCGCGGCGTGAAGCCCACCCGGCTGGTCGAGGGCGGGCTGGTCAGGTGCTCGGCGTGCGGCAACTGCGCGGTGGTCTGTCCCGACGGCGCGGTCTCGGTCGACAACGTCCGCAAGCACCTGCACTTCGGGAAGGACCCGCTCCGCATTGGCGACATGCACTACTGCCCGGGCTGCGACGAGGGCACGGTGCACGAGCTGCTGGCCGAGGTGATCCACGAGCTGGGCATCCAGGAGGTCGCGGTCGGCGTGGCGTCGGTGGGCTGCACGGTGTTCGCCTACCGCTACATCGACATCGACTGGCAGCAGGCGGCGCACGGCCGCGCCACCTCGGTGGCGTGGGGCATCGAGTGCCAGCACCCGGAGCTGCGGGTGTTCACGCTGCAGGGCGACGGG
>DASPSV010000033.1:0-53867 GCA_035623755.1 Gemmatimonadales bacterium | reverse complement strand
CAGGTACGCGTCCTCCGGGACGCCCTCCAGGAGCCGCGCCGGCGCCCGCCTCCGCACCCGGTTCCAGCCCATGTGCGGCAGCTTCACGCCGGCCGGCAACGCGGTCACCCGGCCCGCGAGGACGCCGAGTCCGCGCGCGGCCGGCGCCTCGTCGCTCCCGTCCCACAGCGCCTGCATGCCGAGACAGATGCCCAGGAACGGCACCCCGCCGGCGATCGCGGCCAGGAGCGGGGCGCGCAGCGCCTGGTCGTCGAGGGCCGCGGCGAGCCGGCCGAAGTGCCCGACGCCGGGGAGGACGATCGCATCCGCGCCGTCCAGGGGCGGGGGCGACGCCGCGCGCTCGGTCGCGGCACCGGCCCTGGCGAGCGCGCGCTCGACCGACGGGAGGTTGCCCGCGCCGTAGTCCACGACGGCGATCCTCACAGGACGCCCTTGGTGCTCGGCAGCACACCCTTGAGCGTCCGGTCGCGCGTCACGGCGACGCGGAGCGCGCGGGCGAACGCCTTGAACACGGCCTCGACCTTGTGGTGAGAGGAGCGCCCCTCCAGCACGCGCAGGTGGACCGCGGCGCCCGCCGCGTGGGCGAAGGCGCCGAAGAAGTCGTCGAGCAGCTCGACCTGGAGGTCGCCGACGCGCCGCGCGCCGATGGTCCACCGGCGCCGGAACGCGGGCCGGCCGGAGAAGTCCAGCGCGGCCACGGCGAGGGCCTCGTCCATCGGCATCACCCAGTAGCCGGCCCGCAGCGTGCCGCGCTTGCTCCCCAGCGCCCGGCGCACCGCGTCCCCGAGCACCAGGCCCACGTCCTCGACCGTGTGGTGCTGGTCCACGTCGAGGTCGCCGTCCGCCGCGAGGTCCAGGTCGAGAGCGCCGTGGCGCGCCAGAGTCTCCAGCATGTGGTCGAAGAACCCGATGCCCGTGCGCACGGACGCGCGGCCCGTGCCGTCGAGCGCCAGGCGCACGCGGATGTCCGTCTCGCGCGTCTTGCGGTGCACCGCGGCCCGCCTCACCCGTGCCGCCACAAGGCCTCCAGGGCGCCAATGAGGCGGCGCGTCTGCGCGAGCGAGCCGACGGTGATCCGCACGTAGCCGCGGCGCCCGAAATCGCGGCGGCGGTCCCGGACCAGGATGCCCCGGCGCGCCAGGCCGGCGACCAGCCGGCCGGCGCGAGTGCCGACGTCCACCAGCACGAAGTTGCCGCCGCTCGGGAAGCGGCGAATGGCCAGCCGGTCGAGGGCCGCTTCGAGACTCGACCTGGCGCGGACGACCTCCGCGGCGTAGCGCCGGGTCGTCGGGGCCTCGCGGAGGGCCGCGAGACCGGCGGCCAGGGCGGCCGTGCCGACCGAGTACGGCGAGTGCGCGCGCGACAGGGCCGCGACCAGCGGCGCGTTCGCGAACAGGCATCCGAGGCGCAGGCCCGCGAGGCCCCGGGCCTTCGAGAACGTGCGTGCGACCACCAGGTTGCGTCGGCGGCGGATCCAGCCGAGCGCCGACTGGCCGCAGAACTCGAAGTACGCCTCGTCGACGAAGACGAGCGAGCGGGGCGCCGCGTCGAGCACCCGGCGCAGCGCCTCGACCGGGATGACGGCGCCGGTCGGGTTGTTGGGGCTGGCGAGCAGGGCCAGACGGGGGCGGCGGCGCAGCTCGGCGAGGACCCGGTCGAGCGGAAAGCCGCTTGCCGGCGCGGCGCGCACCGCCCGGACTCGTGCGCCGGCGCGCTCGGCGTAGAAGCGGTACATCGCGTACGACGGCTCGACGACGAGCACCTCGTCGCCCGGATCGGCGAATCCGTCCACCACCAGGTGGATAGCGTCGTCGGTGCCGTTGGTGAGGATCAGCTCGGACGGAGACACGCCGAACGCCCGGGCGATGGCCGCGCGGGCCGGACCGTACTCCGGGTACATGGCGACGTCGTCGCCGTCGAGCGCGGCGAGCGCGCGCAACGCGGCGGCCGGCGGCCCGACGGTGTTCTCGTTGAAGTCGAGCCGCAGCCCGCGGCGCCGGCCCTCGAGCGGCGGGTGGTAGGGTCGCATGCGCCGCACGGCCGCGCGGGGCACCGGGGCCGGCCTCACAGCCGGACCTCCACCGCGCGGCGGTGAGCCGCCAGGCCCTCCGCGGCCGCGAACGCGCGCACCACGGGTGCGAGGCGCCGGAGCCCCGCGCGCGTGACCTCCTGCACGCTCACGCAGCGCACGAAGTCGGCCGCCGAGAGGCCTCCGCGCCGCCGCGCGAAGCCACCCGTGGGCAGCGAGTGGTTGGAGCCGGTGGCGAAGTCGCCGGCCGACTGCGCGCTGAACGGGCCGAGGAAGATGCTGCCGGCCACGTCGTTCCGGTCCAGGATCGCGCGGCCCTCGGGGAGGCTGAGGTGCTCGGGCGCGAAGCGGTGCGCGAAGCGCACGGCATCCTCGAGGCCGCGGGCGACGAGGATCGCTCCGCGCGACCGGAGCGCGCGGGCTGCCGGATTGGTGTGCGGGAGCGCGCCGAGCTGGCGCTCGACCTCGATCGCGACGCGACGCGCCAGCGCGCGGGACGGGGTCACGAGCAGCGCCACCGCGTCGGGGTCGTGCTCGGCCTGTGCGACGAGGTCCGCAGCGATGAACCGCGCTTCGCCCCGCGCGGCGAGCACGAGCACCTCGGTCGGGCCCGCGACCATGTCGATCGGGACGTCCGCCGCGACCAGCCGCTTGGCTGCGGCCACGAAGCGGTTGCCGGGTCCCACGATCTTGTCGACCGGCGCGATCGGCCCGGCGCCGTAGGCGAGGGCGGCGATCGCCTGCGCACCGCCCACGCGCCAGACCTCGCCGACGCCCAGCTCGGCCGCGGCGGCGAGCAGCTCGGGGCTCGGCCTCGGGCAGGCGAGCACGATGCGGCGCACGCCGGCGACCTGCGCCGGCACCACCGTCATGACCAGCGTGGAGACGAGCGGGTAGCGGCCCGCGGGGACGTAGCACCCGACCGACTCGAGCGGGCGGACCCGCTGGCTGACCCGCACGCCCGCCTCGACGGTGACCGTCCACTCGGGCGGGAGCTGTCGCCGCGCCACGCGGCGGACGTTGCGGGCGGCGCGCCTGAGCTGGCGGACGAAGCGCGGGTCCGCGTCCCTGGCGGCGCGGCGCAGCTCCAGAGCGCCGACGCGCAGCGAGCCGCGGCCGGGGCCGTCGAGGCGCCGCGACCAGGCGCGCACGGCGGCCCCTCCGCGGCGCCGCACGTCGCGCACGATCCGCCCCGCGACCCGGGCCGCCGCCGCGTCGCGGCCCTCGCGATCGAGAAAGCGCGCGGCCGTGCGGTCCGTCAGGGCCAGGATCCGGATCACAGCACGATCTTGTTGAGCGGGTACTCGACGATGCCTTGCGCTCCCGCCGCCTTGAGCCGGGGGATCAGCGTCCGCACCACCGTCTCGTCCACGACCGTGTTCACGGCCAGCCAGTCGCCGTCGTAGAGCGGCGCGACCGTGGGGTTCTTGAGCGCCGGCATCGCGGCCACGACGGTCGCCAGGTTGGCCTTCTGCACGTTCAGCATCAGGCCGACCTTGTTGTACGCGGCGATCGCCCCCGCCAGGAGCAGCGCGATGTTCCCGGTCTTCTCGCGCTTCCACGGATCGGCCCAGGCCGCCGCGTTCGCGATGAGCTTGGTATTGGATTCGAGCACGGTGTCCACGATCCGCAGCCGGTGCGCACGCAGGGACGCCCCCGTCTCCGTGACCTCGACGATGGCGTCCGCCAGCTGCGGCACCTTCACCTCGGTGGCGCCCCACGAGAACTCGACCCGCGCGCGGACGCCGCAGCGGGCGAGGTAGGCTTCCGTCAGCTTCACGCCCTCGGTCGCGATGACCTTGCCTTCGAGGTCCTTCGCGCCCCGGACCGGCGACTCCTCCGGCACCGCGAGGACCCAGCGCACCTTGCCGAGCCCCGTCTTGGCGTAGATCAGGTCGGCGACCTCGGTCACGGTCGCGCCGGTCTCGACGATCCAGTCCTTGCCCGTCAGGCCGGCGTCGAGCGCGCCGGTCTCCACGTACCGCGGCATCTCCTGCGCGCGCACCATCAGGCACTCGATCTCGGGATCGTCCACGGCCGGGTAGTACGAGCGCGAGTCGGTCGTGATCCGCCAGCCGGCGCGCGCGAACAGCTGCAGGGTCGCCTCCTGCAGGCTCCCCTTGGGAATGCCAAGCTTGAGCCGGCTCATCGCGCCGCTCCGCGGGCGTCTGCGGCGCCGCGGGGCTCGGACGCGCGCCCGTACACGGCCGCCGGGTCGAACACGCGCGCACTCGCCTCGCGGGCTTCGCCGCCCGCCTCGAGGCGGCGGTAGAAGCAGCTGCGGTACCCCTCGTGGCACGCGCCCGGGCCGAGCGCGTCCACCCGCACGAGGATGGTGTCGGCGTCGCAGTCGAGGAGCACCTCGCGGGCCTTGAGCGTGTGGCCGCTGCTCTCGCCCTTGGTCCAGAGGCGGTTGCGCGAGCGGCTGAAGAAGGTCGTGTTGCCGGTCGCGAACGTCGCCTCGAGCGCCGCCCGGTTCATGTAGCCCAGCATGAGCACCTCGCCGCTCGTGCGGTCCTGCACGATCGCGGGTACGAGGCCGTCACTCTTCGCGAAGTCGATGTCCATCGCCGCTCCTCGGTGTGCAATCGCCCGCCGGCTTGCCTGGGTGCCGGCGGGCGATGGGATCGGCGAAAAAGAAACAGCCCGCGAGCACCGGTGCGTGCCCGCGGGCTGTGGTAGATGTGCGTCAGTCAGCTACGCGACAATACCCGCCGGGCACGGAGTGTGGCCGTGATGGTGGTGCGCAGCGTGATGGCAGCGGGCGTTCTTCATTGGCGAGCAGGCTAATCGGATATCGGCGCGGCGTCAAGGCGGGCGCTAGTAGCCCAGCGTCACCGTCGTCCCGAACTGCAGGTGCGCGTCGGGGCTCCATCCCACCTCGAGGCCGAAGCACGAGGCCCGGCCGAGCTGCGCGATGGCGCCGACGCCGTACCCGGTGTGCAGCCCCGTCCACTGGAAGCGCTCGCCCTGGTCCCACACGCGGCCCACGTCGGCGTGGGCGACGAGCCACAGCCGGTACGGGCTGAGACCGAGGGCGGCATCCCAGTACTTGTACCGCAGGTCCACGCTCGCGAGCGCGGTGTTCGGGCCGAGCCAGCGGCCCTGGATGTTCTGCCGCAGCGTGGAAATGCCGCCGAATCCGTCGGTCGGCAGCCAGCTGGTGAGCCGCTCGTAGGCCACGTAGAACGGGATCGCGCCCTGCGCGAGCTGCACGGCCTGGCGGAAGGCCAGCACCACCTCGGGGTGCACCGGAAAGAACTCGTTCGCGTCGAAGGCCCAGCGAGTGTAGTCGAAGTCTCCGGCCCCCTTGAGGGCCCGCGCGCCGATCGCCTCCACGAACAGTCCGCGCGAGGGGGACGCCTCCTCGTCGCGCGTGTCGAACAGCAGGGCGCCGCGGACCTCGAGCCCGGTGGCGTTTCCGGTGTCGCTCGCGGCTCCGCTCGCCAGGTCGGCGCCGAGCGCCGTCGGCGCGCCACCCAGCGGCACGGCCCGGTAGCGGCGGTACTGCGCGCCGACCAGGACGCGGACCGGTCCGGTCACCCGGCGCTGGATGCCCACCAGCGCGGTGGTGCGGGTCAGGGAGTAGCGGTAGTAATGGCTGTCGCCGCCGTTGGCCGCCTCGAGGGAATCCGAGACGCGGCTGAAGTTGCCGAGGCCGAAGTACGGCGCGCGGCGGAAGCGCTCGTACCCGCCGATCAGGAGGAACCGCCAGCCGGGCGTCCGGCCGGTGTTGTTGTACGTGAGCGACAGCGTCTCGGTGCCGCTGGTGGAGATGCTGGCGCCCGGATTGATGGCGGCCCCGCTGGGAATCGGCCCCGGCGGCGCCGACTTCCACCAGCCGCCGACCAGCGTGGCGCCGAGTCCCTCGAGCGAGCTGTAGGTCGGCACCGGGAACATCACGAACGACCACGGCTCCGGGGGCACCTGGGCGCGCGCCGCCCTCGGCGCCGCCGCGAGGAGCGCGACGGCGATCGTCGCGGCCGCCCCCGCCGCCCCCGCCGCCCGCGCCGCGCGGTTGCGGCTCAATGCCCCTGCGGCTGCTGCGGGTAGAGGGAGGCCGCGTCGACGATCCGCGCCTCGCGGCCGTCGTGCACCGCGAAGGTCGAGCCGGGATAGAACGCCGCCGAGCCGAACTCTCCGCGCTTGTTCACGGCGTAGTAGTTGAGACCGTACGTGGGCCGGCCGTTCGCGTCGAGCAGCCGCGGCTCGCTCATCGCGACGGCGCGGCGCAGCGTCTCGAGGCACGCGTCGGTGGGCGACAGCCCGCGCCGCATCCCTTCCACCGTCGTGTAGCCTCCGCACACCATGATGTTGCACTCGCCGAGGCCCGTGGACCCGGCCGCGCCGACGTCGTTGTCCACGTACAGTCCGGCCCCGACGATGGGCGAGTCGCCCAGGCGGCCCGGGATCTTCCACGCTGCGCCGCTGGTGGAGGTGACGCTCGCGATGGCGCCGCCGGCGTCGACGGCGCTGCAGTTGATCGTCCCGTGAGGCTGCACCACCATCGGCTGGCTCTCGGGCACGTCGCGGTAGTTGTCGCTCGGGTTGAGGTTGGCGCGCCAGTGCAGCCACGCCTCCCGGGCCCGGTCGGTCAGGAGGTCCTCGATCTTGAAGCCGAACTGCACCGCGAAGTCCTGCGCGCCCCTGCCCACCAGCAGGATGTGGTTGGTGTACCGGAGCACGCACTTCGCCACCTCGCTCGGCGTCTTGATGCCTTCGAGCGCCCCGACGGCGCCGGCCCGCCGCGTGGGTCCGTGCATGCACGCGGCGTCGAGCTGCACCACGCCCTCGGCGTTGGGCAGGCCGCCGTACCCGACGTACATGTCGTCCGGGTCCAGCTCCTCGATCTTCACCGCCTCGATGACGGCGTCGAGCGGATCGGATCCGTGACCGGCGATGAGGTCCATCGCCTTCGCGACGCCCCGGATGCCGTTGGCCGAGGCGACGACGCAGGGCCGCGACGGCGGCCGCAGGACGATCGCGGGGGCGCCGGGACCCGCACCCCGGCGCAGGGCGGTGCGCGCGAGCGGCATCGCGGCGGCGCTGCTGAGCACGAAGTCGCGGCGGGAGAGCGAGTCGGTCACGGGGTCTCCGGGGTCGGCGTCGGCGGAGAAGATATCGCGCGCGGGACGCGGATGGCCACCGCGCCGAACCGCGCACGGCCCGACAGCGTGTAGCGCGCGTCGGCGATGAGCACCTCGTAGCCGTCACCCGAGCGCAGCACCTCGAAGACGGGGAACCGGGCCCAGCCGAGGAAGGTGCGCCCCGCGTCGGAGCTGGCGGCCGCCGCGCGAGCCGCAGGGGCGTCCACGCCGGTGTACCGCGCGATCAGCGGTCCCTCGCGCCGGTAGTGCGGCCGGCGCAGCCAGTCGAAGGTGCCCAGCTCGTAGACGCTGTCGCGCCGGATCACGACGTCGCGCCGGAACGGGTCGAGCGGCCGCGGCGAGACCATGAGCCGGCCGGCCGGCGGGGCGCCTTCGGCGAGGGCGGCGTCGCGCACCATGACGCGCGCGGCCAGGTTCGAGGCGGCCATGACCGCGACGTACGCGGCCGCCGCGACGAGCGCGACGCGGGCGGGCCGCTCGGGGCGCGGGCTGCCGCGGCGCCGGAGCTCGCGCGCCAGCAGCCAGCCGCCACCGAGCGCGAGCCACATCCACGGGTCGACGATGAACAGCGTGTCGCCATGGAACCAGTGGCCGCTGAAGGGCATCAGCAGCCGCACGCCGTAGGTGTTGCACAGGTCGAGCAGCGGGTGGGTGAGGACCGCGAGCAGCGACAGCAGGAGCAGCGCGCGGGGCTGCGCGGGGGGG
The DNA here is from genome assembly GCA_035623755.1 of Gemmatimonadales bacterium. GTDB lineage: Bacteria > Gemmatimonadota > Gemmatimonadetes > Gemmatimonadales > JACORV01 > Fen-1245. Next base: position 46,025 of record DASPSV010000033.1, on the reverse strand, counting down.
CGCTCGGGGTGGCGGCGCCGGCGGATTCCGCGATCCCACGCCAGCATCAGCCCGGTGAGCACGAACGGCCAGACCGCCATCGCCAGCGCGCCGTGCGTCCAGCCCCGCCGGAACGCGAGCGCCTCGACGGGACGGTGCATCCAGTAGAGGATGCCGTCCACGTCGGGGATGTTCGCGCCGATCAGGAGCGTCGCGGTCGCCAGCGGCGACCGCTTGCGCAGGCCGGCCTCGCCGAGGGCGGCGCCGACGAGCGTGTGGCAGAGATTGTCCATGCGTCGTTCGGCTTGACGCCGCCGGGGCGCAATGCCATGTAGTGTGCCGACCGCTGGAATCGCCGTACCCGCTCCGCACCCCGAGGCGCCGGCCATGCTCGAGACGCTGGATCTCGACAAGAAAATCGACAAGGAGGCCTACGACAAGTCGTTCCCCGCGCTGCGCGACAAGCTGCGCGACCTGCAGCGGCAGTGCTTCGACGCGAAGGTCCCGGTCGCCGTGGTGTTCGAGGGGTGGGACGCGGCGGGCAAGGGGGAGAGCATCGCCAAGCTGGTCGAGCGGCTCGACCCGCGGGGCGTGAAGGTGCATCCCATCTCGGCGCCGCTCGAGGAGGAGCGGCTGCGGCCGTTCCTGTGGCGCTTCTGGACGAAGGTCCCCGCCCGCGGCGAGGTGGCGGTGTTCGACCGCTCGTGGTACGGGCGGGTCCTGGTCGAGCGGGTGGAGAAGCTGATCAGGCCGGAGCAGTGGCGCTCGGCCTACAACGAGATCGCCCAGTTCGAGCGGATGCTGACCGACGACGGCACGGTGATCGTCAAGTTCTGGCTGCACATCGGCGAGAAGGAGCAGAAGAGGCGCTTCAAGGAGATCGAGAAGAGCAAGTACGACGCGTGGCGCGTGACCAAGGAGGACTGGGAGCACCACAAGCAGTACGACGCGTACGCCGAAGCCGCCGAGGAGATGTTCGAGCGGACCAACACCGCCTACGCCCCCTGGACGATCGTCGAGGCCACCGACAAGCGCTACCGGCTGATCAAGATCTTCAAGTCCCTCGCCGACGCGATGCAGACCGCGGTGAGCGCGAAGGCCGCGCAGCCCTCCGCGCCGAAGCGCACCGCGCGCGCCAGCGTGTCGGTGCAGGCGCTGAAGGAGATGGAGACCGTCCTCGACAAGGTGGACCTCACCAGGTCCCTCAAGCGCAAGGAGTACGAGGAGGAGCTCAAGGAGTACCAGGTCCGGCTGCGGCAGCTGGAGTTCCGGTGCTTCGAGGAGCGGCGCGCGGTGATCATCGGCTACGAGGGGTGGGACGCGGCCGGCAAGGGCGGCAACATCCGCCGCGTGACCGAGGCGCTCGACCCGCGGGGCTACAGCGTGATCCCCATCGCCGCGCCCAAGGGCGACGACGCGACCCACCACTACCTGTGGCGGTTCTGGCGGCAGCTTCCCAAGGCCGGGCACCTCGCGATCTTCGACCGCACCTGGTACGGGCGGGTGCTGGTCGAGCGCATCGAGGGCTTCTGCACCGAGGCCGAGTGGCGGCGCGCCTACCAGGAGATCAACGAGTTCGAGCTCTCGCTCGCCAACTTCGGGACCATCCTGGTCAAGTTCTGGCTCCACATCTCCAAGGACGAGCAGCTCCGGCGCTTCAAGGAGCGGGAGAAGATCGAGTACAAGCAGTACAAGATCACCGAGGAGGACTGGCGCAACCGCGACAAGTGGGACGCCTACCGCCAGGCGGTCGTGGACATGGTGCAGAACACCAGCACGACCTACGCCCCGTGGACCATCGTCGAGGCGAACGACAAGCTGTGGGCCCGGATCCGGGCGGTGCGCACCGTCGTCGAGGCGCTCGAGGCCGGGCTGGGCGGGAAGAAGGGCGGCAAGGGGAAGCACGCGAAGAAGGCGAAGCCGAAGGGGTAGCCTCCGGCGCCGCGCTCTTGCCGGTCCGGCGGCCGCCGGCTTTACTACGGTCCTCCGCTGCAGGGTTCGGGATGTTCGGACTGGAGCATCTCTCGGCGACCACGGCCAAGGGACGATTCGTGTTCCTGGCCATGGTCATGGCGGTGGCAACCCTCGTCGCCCTGCTCGAGGCGGTCGTTCTCCGCTCGGCGGTGCCGCTCGCGGTCGCGCTCCTCGGGTGGGCGTTCGTGGTGCTGTACGGGGTGATGGACGGTGCGTTCCTCCACCGCGGCGCCAGCGCGCTCGGCGCGATCACCCTGCCCAGCGGGTCCGCGACGCCGTCCGTCAATCAGCATTCGAACATCGAGGCCCTGGTGGCGCGCGGCCGGCTCGCCGAGGCGGCCGAGGCGTACCGCGCGGTCATCGCCGCCGACCCGCACGACCTGGTGTCGTGCGAGCGGCTCGCCCAGCTGGCGCTCCGCGAGCTGCGCGACCCCGCGCTGGCGCTGTTCGCGGCGCGCGAAGGCGAGCGGCGGGCACCGGAAGCGCGGCGGCAGGCCGGCTTCGCCCTGCTGGCGGCGGGCATCTACCGCGACGACCTCAAGGACACCGGGAAGGCCCTGGTGGAGCTGCGGCGGATCCTGGCGCGCTATCCCGACGTCCCCAACGCCGCGCGGCTGCGCGCGGAGATCGAGGAGCTGAAGGCGATGCACTTCGAGGCGCGATGACGCGGGGCGTCCGGCTCGACCCGTCGATCTTCCACCTGCCCGTCGACAAGATGCGGGCGGGCTACTACTCCGATAAGTACTTCGTCCGCACCCGCGAGATCCTGCTCGCCAACGGGTACCGGCCGCGGGTGACGATGCAGGTGTTCGGCAAGGCGCACGCCTACCTCGGCGGCATCGACGAGGCCATCGCCATCCTGAGGCAGTGCGCGATCGAGTGGCGGGACCTCGAGGTGCGGGCGCTGTACGACGGCGAGGAGATCCAGCCCTGGGAGACGGTGCTGCTGATCGAGGGGCCGTACGACGCGTTCGCGCACCTCGAGACGCTGTACCTGGGCGTGCTGGCGCGGCGGACCAAGGTGGGGACCAACACCCGCCGGGTGGTGGACGCGGCCCGGCCGAAGGAAGTGATGTTCTTCCCGGCGCGCCACGACCACTGGCTGGTCCAGACCGGCGACGGCTGGGCGGCCCACATCGCCGGCGCCATCGGCGTCTCGACCGACGCCCAGGCCTCGTGGTGGGGCAGCGAGGGCGTCGGCACGGTCCCGCACGCGCTGATCGCGGCCTACGGCGGCGACACCGTGCTGGCGACCCGCAAGTTCGCCGACCACGTCCCCGAGTCGGTGCGGGTCATCACCCTGGTGGACTTCGAGAACGACTGCGTCGGCACCAGCCTCGCCTGCGCCCGCGCGCTGGGCGACCGGCTGTACGGCGTGCGCCTCGACACCTCGGAGACGATGGTGGACCGGTCGATCATTCCCGACATGGGACACTTCCGGCCCACCGGCGTGAACCCGCAGCTGGTCTGGAACGTGCGGCGCGCGCTCGACCGCGAGGGCTTCGGCCACGTGAAGATCGTGGTCTCCGGCGGCTTCACCGTGGAGAAGATCCGGCTGTTCGAGGAGCAGGGCGTGCCCGTGGATGCGTACGGCGTGGGCTCCTCGCTGTACCAGGGGCGGTTCGACTTCACCGCCGACGTGGTGCAGGTGGACGGCAAGCCGTGCGCGAAGGTGGGCCGCGAATTCCGGCCCAACCCGCGGCTGGAGCGGGTCGACTAGCGCGGCCGGGCGCCCGCGGCGCCCTTGCATAGAAATACATTCCACTGCATAATCATTCATCGGCCGGCCGGGGCGGCGCCTCGGCCGGCCGATGCGTTCTCATGGCCCACGCCCTTCTTGCCCTCTCGACCGGACGGCCGGCCGCGCCGCAGGCGCGGCGGGTGGTCGTCAAGCTCGGTACCGCCGTGCTGGCCGGTGCCGGCGGCGCCGCGCGCGGCGACCGGGTCCGCGCGCTGGTCGCCTCCGTGGCGGCGCTGCGGCGGGCCGGGCGGGAAGTGCTGGTGGTCGCCTCGGGGGCGGTGCGGACCGGCGCCGAGCGGCTCGGCATCGCCGGCGGCCCGGCGGGCAGCGCCGCCGCCCGGGCCTGCGCGGCGGTCGGACAGGCGCGGCTGATGGCGGGCTGGACGGAGGCGTGCGAGCGGGCCGGCGTGGTCGCCGCGCAGCTGCTCGTGACCGGCGAGGACTTCGCGCAGCCGGGCCGGCTGGCGAGCCTGCGCGCGGCGCTGGGGATCCTGCTCGAGCAGGGGGTCCTCCCCGTGCTCAACGAGAACGACGTGGTCGCCACGTCGCTGGCCGACGCCGGGGAGCGCGGCACGGGGCTGCGCGACAACGACCGGCTCGCCGCGCTCGTCGCCGTCGGCGTGCGCGCGGACCTGCTGCTGATCCTCACCGACGTCCCCGGGCTGCTGACGGCAGACCCGCACGGGCCGCGGCCGGGGCGCCTGATTCCCGTGGTGAAACGCCTGACGCCGCGGCTCGAGCGCGCCGCGGGCGGGCCGCGGGTCGGGCGCGGCGGGATGCGCTCCAAGCTCGAGGCCGCCCGCCTCGCCACCCGGGCCGGCTGCGCGGTGGTGGTGGCCGACGGCCGCGAGGATCGCGTGGTCGAGCGCGTCTGCGCCGGGGAAGCGGTGGGCACCCTGTTCGTGCCCCGGCCGCCGGGGCGGTCGCCGGATGCCTGAGCGCGCGGGCGTCGTGCGGGAGCTGGCGCGTCGCGCCGGCGTGGCCGCGCGCGAGCTCGCGCGGATGCCCGCGGCGGACCGGAATCGCGCCCTCGAGGGCATCGCCCGCGCGCTCGAGGACGGCGCCGCGCCGATTCTGGAGGCCAACGCCCGCGACCTCGCGGCCGCCGACGCGCTGGTGGAGGCCGGGCGGCTCTCCGCCGCGGCGCGCGGGCGCCTGCGGCTCGACGGGGACAAGCTGCGGAGCCTGGCGGCCGGCGTGCGCCAGGTCGCGGCCCTCGAGGACCCGGTGGGGCGCGTCACCCTGTCCACCGAACTGGACGAGGGGCTGCGGCTGGACCGGGTGACCTGCCCGCTGGGCGTGATCGGGGTGGTGTTCGAATCGCGGCCCGACGCGCTGGTGCAGATCGCGGTGCTGTGCCTGAAGAGTGGCAACGCGGTGCTGCTCAAGGGCGGCAGCGAGGCCGAGCACTCGAACCGGGCGCTGTTCGCGGCGCTGCGGTGCGCGGCCGCCGAGGCCTGCGTCCCGGCCGACGCGCTGGCGCTGCTCGAGAGCCGCGACGACGTCGCCGCGCTGCTCGAGGCGGAGCGGGACGTGGACCTGATCGTGCCCCGCGGCTCCAACGCCCTGGTGCGCTACGTCCAGGACCACACGCGCATCCCGGTCCTCGGCCACGCCGAGGGCCTGTGCCACGTGTACGTGGACCGCGCCGCCGACCTGGCTCGTGCCCTGGCCATCACGCTCGACGCGAAGGTGCAGTACCCGGCGGTCTGCAATGCGATGGAGACGCTGCTCGTGCACGCCGACGTGGCGGGCGCGTTCCTGCCGCGCGCCGTGGAGGCCCTGGCGTCGCGGGGCGTCGAGGTGCGCGCCGATCCTGCGGCGGCGGCGGCGTCCGGGGCCGGCGCGCCCGTGGTGCCCGCCGCCGCGGCGGACTGGGACACCGAGTACGGCGACCTGGTGCTGTCCGTGAAGGTGGTCGGCTCGCTCGAGGAGGCGATCGCGCACATCAACGAGCACGGGTCGCGGCACACCGACGCGATCGTGACCGAGGACGCGGAGGCGGCGAGCCGGTTCTGCGCCGACGTGGACTCGGCCGGCGTGTTCGTCAACGCCTCCACCCGGTTCGCGGACGGGTACCGCTACGGCTTCGGCGCCGAGCTCGGGATCAGCACGGGCAAGCTCCATCCGCGCGGCCCCGTCGGCCTGGAGGGGCTGGTGTCCTACAAGTACCGCCTGGTCGGGGCCGGGCACGTGGTCGCCGACTACGTCGGCCCCCGGGCCCGGCCCTTCACCCACCGCCCGCTGGCCTGAGGGCGCGCGGCCGGACCGCGCGGCGGGCGGCCGCCGGCGCGCCGGGCGGGGGCCCGGGAACGCGGGGCTTGCGGGCCGGCGGGGGAATGCATATAAATACATCCCAGTGCATAGCTATTCACCGCCCATACCCTGGAGCGCGCGATGAGCCGTGACAAGAAGAAGCCGGTGCCGAAGCCCCAGCCGCCCGAGGCGCTCGGCATCTAGCGGCCATCCGGCAGCCAGCGACGGGGCCCGCTCGCGATCGAGCGGGCCCCGTGCTTTTGGGGTATGTTGGCGCCCATGACCGCCGCCGCCGCCCCGGCCGCGCCGGACCATCGCGCGGCGGTCCTCGCCGGCTTCCTCGGCTGGACGCTCGACGCGTTCGACTTCTTCCTGGTCGTGATGACCCTCACGGCCATCGCCCGCGAGTTCCACCGCACCGACGCCCAGGTGGCCTTTTCCATCACCCTCACGCTGGCCTTCCGTCCGCTGGGGGCGCTGGTCTTCGGCCTGGTGGCGGACCGCTACGGCCGGCGCCTGCCGCTGATGGTGGACCTGGTGTTCTACTCCGTGGTCGAGGTGCTCTCCGGGCTCGCGCCCACGTTCGGCACGTTCCTGGTGCTGCGCGCCCTGTTCGGGATCGGCATGGGCGGCGAGTGGGGCGTGGGCGCCTCGCTGGTGATGGAGAAGGTGCCGCCGCGGCTGCGGGGCGTCCTGTCGGGCCTGCTCCAGCAGGGCTACGCGGTCGGGTACCTGCTCGCGGCGCTGGCGTTCTTCGTGGTCTTCCCGCGGTGGGGCTGGCGGCCGCTGTTCTTCATCGGGGGCCTGCCCGCCCTGCTGGCGCTGTTCGTCCGCTACCGGGTGGGGGAGTCGGAGATCTGGCGGCGCTCGCGCGAGGAGAGCTGGCGGGGGCTCGGGCGGGCGATCGTGCGCCACTGGCGGCTGTTCCTGTACCTGGTCCTGCTGATGGCGATGATGAACTTCGTCTCCCACGGCACGCAGGACATGTACCCGACCTTCCTGCAGCGCGACTGGGGCTTCGCGCCCACCCGGCGTGCCGCGCTCACCGCGTTCTCGATGCTCGGCGCGGTCGCCGGCGGCGTGCTGGTCGGCCTGATCTCCGACCGGCTGGGGCGCCGGCGCTCCATCGTGCTCTCGCTGGCGGGCGCCCTCGCGGCGATTCCGCTGTGGGCGTTCGCGCCCTCGCTCGCGCTCCTGGTGGCGGGGGCGTTCCTGATGCAGTTCTTCGTGCAGGGCGCGTGGGGGGTGATTCCCGCGCACATCACCGAGCTGTCGCCCGACAACGTGCGCGGCTTCCTGCCGGGCTTCGCCTACCAGTGCGGCGTGCTGATCGCGGGCTCGATCGCCTACCTGCAGGCCGCCGCGGCCGTGGGCCGCACCTACGCCGTCGCGATGGCCCTGACCGCGGGCGTGGTGTTCGCCGGATGCGCCGTCGTCGCGGCGCTCGGGCCGGAGCGCCGCGGCATCGCGTACGGGAGTTCCGCCTAGCCGCGCGGTGATCGATCGGTGACGGTCGGGTGATGCGGTCCATCCTGGACCCGCCCGCCGACGCGTATCCCCGGCCGCCGAATGCACTTGCCTTCCCGGTTGGACACCGCGGGAACCGCGGGATATGTTCGCCGCACCTCACCAGGAGCGGATATGGGCATTCTAGGCGATGCGCTGCGCAAGCTCACCGGCGCCCAGGGCGCCGCGACGACGGCGGCGGGCGGCAACCCGATTCTCCAGCACGTCCTCACCATGATCAACGACCCCAGCACCGGCGGCCTGCAGGGCCTGCTGGACAAGTTCCACGCGCAGGGTCTCGGCGGCATCGTGAACTCCTGGGTGGGCACGGGCCAGAACCAGGCCATCAGCCCGCAACAGATCACGCAGGCCCTCGGCAACACCCACCTGCAGCAGATCGCCCAGGCGTCCAACACGCCGGTCTCCGCGGTGGCCACGCAGCTGGCCGCGCTGCTGCCGACCGTGATCGACAAGCTGACGCCAACGGGATCGGTTCCGACGAGCGGCGCCCTGGCGCAGGGACTGGCGATGCTGCGGTCCACCCTGGGAGCGGCCGCGCCCGGCGCACCGACGACGTCCACCACACCACCGACGAGGAGCGCTCCATGAAGACACCGATTCGCCTCGCTGCCGCCGGCGCGCTGGCGCTGCTGGTCGCGGCGCCCGCGTGGCTCGCGGCGCAGGCGCCAGCCGGCGCCACGTTCAAGTGCAAGGACGGCACGTATTCCACCGCGTCGAGCTCGCGCGGCGCCTGCTCGCGTCACGGCGGCGTCGGTCAGGCGCTCGGCGGCGGGGCGGCGGCTCCGGCGGCCGCGCCTGCGGCGGCGCCCGCCCCGGCCGCGGCCACGACGGGTGCGGCCCCTGCCGGTGCGCATTTCAAGTGCAAGGATGGCACGTATTCCACGTCGGCCACGCCACGCGGGGCCTGCTCCCGGCACGGCGGCGTCGCGTCGTCGGTCGGCGCCCCGGCAGCGCCAACGCCTTCGGCTCCGGCGCCGACCGCGCCGGCCCCGACCGCGGCCGCCCCTGCGGCGGCTGCCGCACCTGCGGGCGCTCCGGCCAACGCCACCGCGCAGTGCAAGGACGGCACCTACTCGACCAGCCAGCACCGGGGCGGCACCTGCTCGCGCCACGGCGGCGTCGCGCAGTGGCTGAAGCAGCTCCCCAACTAGCCGTCGTCCGTTCGTGCGAGCGGCGCACGTCGCCCGCGCTGCGAGAGTGAAGGACACCGCGCCCGGCCCCGAGCCGGGCGCGGCGCGTCGGCCACCGGCATCACATCAGGGCTCCCCGCCCCTCCACCTGGAAGACGACCGGAATCCGGATCCGCACGCGGACCGGCCGCCTGCTCACCCGGCCGGGCCGGTAGAGCGAGCCCGCCACCACCGCGCGCGCCGGAGCGTCGAACAGCGGGTTGGTGGATTCGCGCACCGCGATCGAGCCGGGCTCCACGCGCCCGACGGTGTCGACGACGGCCTCCACGACCACGCGTCCGCCGACGCCGGCCTGCCGGAGCACGTCGGGAAAGCGCACGGGCGGGTGGCTCAGCAGCTCGGGCGCCTCCTCGACCAGACGATCGGTCCAGACGCCGCCGCGCGCCCCGCTGTCGGGCGCGAGCCCGGCGGCGACCGCCGGCACCGGCGACGTGAGGCCGAGGCGCGAGGGGTCGAACGGCGCCGTGGCGGGCGGCGGAATGACCGTCGGCACCGCCACGGGAACGACGAGCAGGGGCGCGGACGGGGCCGACAGCCCTCCCAGGGCCCGAAGGACCGGCTCGGGAGCCCGTGCCGTCGGATCGACGTAGACGAGCGGCACCACCGTGTGCGGCGACGGCGACGTGGCCCGCGTCTGGATCGTGGCGAGGACCCACCCGCGATCAGCGCAGCGTGCACGAGCGCCGAGATTCCGGCTCCGCGGGGGCCGTCGCCTCGGGGCAGCTCCATGGTGAACGCGACCACGGCTCCTCCCTGTGGGTCTGTGCGGAGATCGTAGCTCCCGCTCATGAAGACCCCGTGAGGCGAGGATTACCGTTCGCTGTCGAGCGCCTTACGAGTCTCCGTCCGGCGGCCGGACGGCAGGCCCCGCACGGCGCCGGCGAGGCTTCACGGTGCCGTCGCCGCCCGCGGATTCCACGTCCTGACCGTGATTGACCGGGCCGCGGCGGGCGGTGAGCTTTAGGCCTGCCGGTGACGGGAGGTGTCATGGCGAGCGTGGTCTTCTGGGACGTCGATACGCAGGTCGACTTCATGCACGCCGATGGCAAGCTGTACGTGCCCGATGCCGAAGCGATCATCCCCAACCTGAAGCGCCTCACCGACTACGCCCACGCCGGGCACATCCGCGTCGTCGCCAGCGCCGACGACCACGTGCCCGGGCACCGCGAGCTGTCGCACGCCCCGGACTTCCGGGAGACCTTCCCCGAGCACTGCATGCGCGGCACGAAGGGGCAGGCCCGGATCCCCGAGACCCGGCTCCGCGACCCGCTGGTGATCGAGCCGGGCCGCGAGGATCCGGCTGCGCTGGCCGACCGGGTGCGGGCCCATCCCGGCGACATCCTCTTTCACAAGCACTGGTTCGACGTCTTCACGAACGAAAACGTCGAGACGGTGCTCGGCATTCTCGCACCGTCCGCGGTCGTGCTCTACGGCGTGGCGGAGGACGTGTGCAACAGGTACGCGATCGAAGGTTTGCTGAAGCGCTACTCGCAATTGCCGCTCTTCGCCGTCGGCGACGCCATGAAGCCCATCGATCGAGAAATGGCACAGCGTTTGCTCGATGCTTGGGCTCAACAGGGGGTACACATCGTGAAGACCAGTGACATCGTGGAGGGCGGGCTGCTCGGCAGCCTGCTGGCCGCATGACCGCCCCGTTCGGCAAGTTCTTCCTGCCGGGGCCGACCGAGGTGCTGCCCGAGGTGGCCCAGGCGCAGACGCTCCCGATGATCGGGCACCGGGGCGCCAAGACGGAGGCGCTGCTCGAGCGCCTCGATGCGCCGCTCAAGGCCGCCTTCCGCACCGTCAATCCCGTCTACATCGCGGCGACGTCGGCGACCGGCCTGATGGAGGCCGCGATCCGCAACGGCGTGCGGCGCAAGGTGCTGTGCCTCGTGAACGGCTCGTTCTCCGAGCGGTTCGCCAAGATCGCGGCGTCCTGCGGCAAGGAGGTCGTGAAGGCCGAGGTGCCGCTCGGGCAGGCGTTCGAGCCGGACCAGGTGAAGAAGCTGCTCGAGGGCTCGGGCGCGGACGCGGTGACCGCGGCGCACTCCGAGACCTCCACGGGCGTGCTCAACCCGGTGGGCGAGATCGCGGCCGTGGTGCGCGCCGCGCCGGACGTCTTCTTCATCGTGGACGCGGTCACGTCGCTCGCCGGCTCCCCGGTCGAGACCGACGCGTGGGGCCTCGACTTCGTGCTCACCGGCTCGCAGAAGGCCCTGGCGCTCCCGCCGGGCCTCGCCTTCGGCGTCGCGTCGCCGCGGATGCTCGAGCGCGCGAAGAGCCTGCCGGACCGCGGCATCTACCTCGATCTCCTGGCGTACGACAGCGCGATCCGGAAGAAGCAGACGCCGTACACGCCGGCGCTGTCGCTGATGTACGCGCTGGAGGCCCAGCTCAAGCGGATCGCCGCCGAAGGCGGGATCGAGAAGCGCTGGGCGCGGCACAACGCGATGCGCGAGCGGGTCGAGACGTGGGTGGCGAAGGAGTCGGGCGCGAAGCTCGGGCTCTCGTACCTGCCGAAGGAGGGCCGGCGCTCCTGGACCGTCTCGTGCCTCAAGCTGCCGGAGGGCGGGAAGGCCGTGGGCGGCGCCGTGGCCAAGGCGATGGACGCGAAGTTCGGGTACACGATCGGCGCCGGGTACGGCAACCTGAAGGACGGCACGATCCGCATCGGGCACATGGGCGATCACACCGTCGCCGAGGTCGAGAAGCTCCTCGGCGCCCTGGAGGAGGTGTTGAAGAGTGCCTGACCGCATCGTAGTGGCGGACCGCCTCGGCCAGGCGGGGCTCGAGATGCTGCGGGCCCTGCCCGGGTACGAGGTGGTCGAGACGGCCGGCAAGCCGCCCGAGGTGCTCGAGAAGGCCCTGGGCGACGCGGTCGCGCTGGTGGTGCGCAGCGAGACCAAGGTGACGGCGGCGATGATCGGCAAGGCGCCGAAGCTCAAGGTCATCGCCCGCGCCGGCATGGGCACCGACACGATCGACGTGGACGAGGCGTCGCGGCGCAAGATCCCGGTGCTGACCGCGCCCGGCGCGAACTCCAACAGCGTCGCCGAGTACACGTTCGCGCTGATGCTGGCGCTGGCCCGCAAGGTGTCGCCGGCCGCCGCGTCGCTGGGCGCGGGCAAGTGGGATCGCAAGGCGTTCGAGGGCACGGAGCTCCGGGGCAAGACGCTCGGGCTCCTCGGCCTCGGCCGGATCGGCAGCCGCGTCGCGTCCATCGCCAAGGGCTTCGGGATGACGGCGGTGGGCTACGATCCGGGGATCACGGCCGAGCAGGCGGAGCTGCTGGGCCTCGACCTGATCCCGCTGGACGTGCTGATCCAGCGTGCCGACGTGCTGAGCCTCCACGTGAAGCTCAACGCCAGCACGAAGCACATGCTGGACGATCGGCGGCTCAGCCTGGTGAAGAAGGGCGTCCTCATCATCAACACGGCGCGCGGCGGGTTGATCGACGACGCGGCGCTCGTGAAGGCGCTGAAGGACGGCAGGGTCGGTGGCGCCGCGCTCGACGTGTACGATCCGGAGCCGTTGCCGGCGGACTCGGTGCTGCGCACGGCCCCGAACGTGCTGCTGACGCCGCACCTGGCGGCGTCCACGGCCGAGGCGCAGGCGCGGGTGGCCACGGAGATCGCCTCGGCGCTGGGCGACGCTTTGCTGCGCGGCGATCTCAGCGCCGCGGTGAACCTGGCGGCGTTCCCGAAGTAGCCGGGGGGCCGGGCGACGACGGAGCGGGGGCGGCGCGAGCCGCCCCCGCGCGTTTTCAGCGCAGCCGGAAGGACTGCACGGCCGAGGTCAGCTTGTCGGCCGCGGTGGCGAGCGCCTGCGCGGAGGCCGCGATCTCCTGGGTGGCGGCACTCTGCTCCTCGGAGGACGCCGCGATCTCCTCGGCGGAGGCCGCGAAACTGTCGGTGCTGCGCGCCAGCTCCTCGAGGCGCCGCGCGATCTCGGTCACCAGCGTCTCGGACTCGGCCGCGGCGCCGGCGATGTCCTGGGTGAACCGGTCGCTCTCGTGCGCGGAATCGGCGACGCTCCCGAGGCCCTCGCTCACGGTGCGCGCCGCGCCCCGGGCCGCGGTGCTGGCCTGGCCCACACGGGTCATGGTCTCGTGGGTCGCGCCGATCCGCTTGAGGACGTCCTTGACCGTGCCCTCGGTGGTGACCGCCGCCTGCGCGACCTGGATCGCCAGCTTGCGGACCTCGGCGGCGACGACGCCGAAGCCGCGTCCCTGCTCGCCGGCGCGCGCGGCCTCGATGGCGGCGTTGAGGGCGAGCATGTTGGTCTGCGTGGCGATGGCCTTGGTCTGGGAGACGAAGCGCCCGATCTGGGCCGACGCCTCCGTCAGCGCCGCGGCCTCCGCGACGCCGTGCTCCACCTCGGAGGCGAGGGACGCGAGCGTCGCGGTGCTGTCGTCCAGCCGCTGGCGGTGCTCCTCGGCCAGCGCGAGCAGCACCCGGTTGCGCTCGGCGGCGTCCCGCGCGCCGGCGGCCAGCCGCCCCGCGATGGCGCGGATGCGGGCGGCGTCGCCGGCGGTGGCCTTCACGATGGCGGCCTGCTCCTGGGCGCGCTGCGAGAGGTCGTGGGTCGTGCCCGCCATCTCCGCCCCGCTGGCCGACATCTGCTGGGTCGAGGCGCTGATCTGGGCCGCCATCGCCGCCGCCTCGTCGGCGGCGGCGCGGATGGCGCCGACCAGCCGGCGCAGCGAGTCCAGCATCGTCCCGAGCGCCGCGCCGAGGTGCATCACCTCGCCGGTGCCCTGGGACACGCTCATGTCGCGGGAGAGGTCGCCGTCCGCCACGGCGGTTGCCGCCTCGGCCATGCGCTCGACCGGCACGGTGACCCGGCGGTTGAGCCAGGCACCGACCGCGGCCAGCGCGCCCACGCCCACCACCAGCAGCAGCAGCGCCGCGACCAGCAGCAGCCGGCCGAGCTGGTCCACCGACTGGTACGCGACCGAGACGGGCTGCCGCACCACGACCCACCACTCCACCGGCCAGGCCCGCGCGGTGGCGACGCGCTCGGGCTCGCGGTCCGCTCCCTCGACCGTCGCGTAGGACACCGTGTCGGCGAGCGGCAGCGCGTCGGCCTCGGGCAGCAGCTGCAGCAGCGCGGACGAGTCGCGGCCGATGACGAGCCGGCCGGCGCGGTCCACGACCTGGACCTGGGCGCTGAGCCGCGCGTCCGACTGGGCCACCAGCCGCGCGAGCCTGCCGAGGCCGAAGGCCGCGCTGAGCACGCCGACCCGCCGGCCTTCCTGCGGCGCGACCGAGGTGGCCATGCGCAGCGTCACGGTGCGGGTGCGCTCGTCGAGGCCGGGGACGCCCTGGTAGGTGCCGCTGCGCCACGCCCGCTGCCACCAGTCCTGCTGCGCGTTCCCGAACCGCGGCTGCGGGTGCGACGCGGCGACGGTGAAGCCGTGCGAGTCGGTGAGCAGCAGGTCGGTGAAGTCGGTGCGCACCTCCAGCGAGCGGAGGTAGGCCGCGAGGCCCGGGCTGCCGCCGAGCGAGCGGGTGGCGGCGAAGGCGCGCTCGAGCTGGTCCGGCGGCTGGGCGGCGAGGCCGCGCCGTCGGGCGTCGGCGTCGGCGGCCTGCACGGCGCCGGCGACGGCCGGGCTCGTCGCCACCAGCTCCAGCTCGGCCCGGCGCTCGCGCAGGTACAGGCCCACCAGGGCGGCCGCGCGCTGCGCGATGTCCGACAGGCGGGCGTCGGCGTCGCGTGCGAGGTAGCTCCGCGCGGCGCGCCAGGCCAGCAGCGACACGACCGTGAGAACGACGATGGCGGCGAGGATCCCCGCCGAGACGAGAGTGCGCTGGAGGCTGCGCGCGCGCAGGCGCGGGATGGGAGCCGGGCTCGCGGACATGAAGGCCGGCGCTAAGCTAGGGATGGCTCGGGGCCGCCGCAAGCCGCTATCTTACAACGCTATGCCGAATTCCGAGCCGGCCGGCTACGATCCGCAGAGCGTCGAGCGGAAATGGCAGCGGCGGTGGGACGAGCGCGGCACCAACCGCACCGACCTCGCGGGCGCCACGCGGCCGTATTTCAACCTCATGATGTTCCCGTACCCGTCGGCCGAAGGGCTGCACGTGGGGAACGTCTTCGCGTTCGTGGGGGCCGACATCCACGGGCGCTTCCGGCGGCTGGCGGGCAGCGACGTCTTCGAGCCGCTGGGCTTCGACGCGTTCGGGATCCACTCGGAGAACTTCGCCCTCAAGGTCGGCACGCACCCCGCCGAGCTGATTCCGCGCAACATCGAGCGGTTCCGCGCGCAGCTCAAGCGGATCGGGCTGATGGCGGACTGGCGCTACGAGGTGCAGACCACCGATCCGCGCTACTACAAGTGGACCCAGTGGATCTTCCTGCAGCTCTACCGCGCCGGGCTGGCGGTCAAGCGGCGCGCCGCGGTGAACTGGTGCCCGGCCTGCAAGACGGTGCTCGCGAACGAGCAGGTGATCGGCGGCTTCTGCGAGCGGCATCCCGACGTGCGGGTCGAGCAGCGGATGCTGGACCAGTGGTTCTTCACCATCAGCCGCTACGCCCAGCGGCTGCTCGACCACCTCGAGACGGCGGACTGGTCGCACTCGACCCGCACCATCCAGGCCAACTGGATCGGGCGGTCGGAGGGTGCGGAGCTGGTCTTCGCGACGCCGGCGGGCAAGCGCATCACCGTGTTCACGACGCGGGCCGACACCGTCTTCGGGGCCACCTACCTCGTGCTGGCCCCCGAGCATCCGCTGGTGGCGGACCTCACCACCGCCGAGCAGCGCAGCGACGTGCAGACCTACCGTCGCAAGGTCTCGGCGATGGACCTCGTCTCCCGCAAGGTGGGCGAGAAGGCCAAGACGGGCGTCTTCACGGGCTCGTACGCGCGCAACCCGGCCACCGGCGCCGCCGTGCCGGTGTGGATTGCGGACTACGTGCTGATGGAGTACGGCACCGGCGCCATCATGGCGGTGCCGGGGCACGACGAGCGCGACTTCGAGTTCGCGGCCACGATGCGGCTCCCGTGCGTGCGGGTGGTGGCGGGACCCGCGCAGGACGCGTCCACCCCGCTCGCCGCGGCCGAGCCCGACATCCCGGACGGCCGGCTGGTGAACAGTCCGGGCTTCGACGGGATGCCGTGGCGGGAGGCGGGGCGCGCGATCACGGCGAAGCTCGCGGAGGCGGGACTGGCGACGCCGGTCGTGAACTTCCGGCTCCACGACTGGTGCATCTCGCGCCAGCGCTACTGGGGGCCGCCGATCCCGATCATCTACTGCGACGGCTGCGGCACGGTGCCGGTGCCGGAGAAGGACCTGCCGGTCGTGCTGCCCGCCCTCGAGGATTTCCGGCCCGACGACTCCGGCGTCTCGCCGCTGGCGCGGCTGGAGTCGTGGTACCGCGTGCCGTGCCCGCAGTGCGGCAAGATGGGCCGGCGCGAGACGGACGTGTCCGACACGTTCCTCGACTCCGCCTGGTACTTCCTGCGCTATCCCTCGGCGGACCGCGACGACCTCGCGTTCGAACCCGGCCTCACGCGGCGCTGGCTCCCGGTCTCCTCGTACATCGGCGGCAACGAGCACGCGGTGCTGCACCTGATGTACGCGCGGTTCATCACGATGGCGCTGCACGACCTCGGGCTGGTGCCCTTCGAGGAGCCGTTCCGCCGCTTCCGGGCGCACGGGACGATCATCAAGGACGGCGCGAAGATGTCGAAGTCGCGCGGCAACGTCGTGAACCCCGACGCGTACGTCGAGCGCTGGGGCGCCGACACGTTCCGGATGTACTTGATGTTCCTGGGCCCCTACCAGGAGGGCGGCGATTTCCGCGACGCCGGCATCAACGGCATCCGCCGCTTCCTGGACAAGGTGTGGACGCTGGTGGACGGGGTGGCGGTGGGGCCCCAAACCCCAAGCCCCAACCCCCAAGACCCCGCTCTGGTCCGCCTGATGCACCGGACGATCCAGCGGGTCACGGAGGACACGGAGTCGCTCTCCTACAATACGGCGATCGCCGCGATGATGGAGTACGTCAACGCGCTCCGCGACGGCGTGGCCGTCGGCTCGCTGCTGTCGCCGCTGGCCATCCTGCTGGCTCCCTACGCCCCGCATTTCGCCGAGGAGTGCTGGGAACGGCTCGGCGGGAAGGGCTCCGTGATGGACGCGGCCTGGCCGCGCTTCGACCCGGCGCTCGCCGTGGCCGAGCAGGTGGAGCTCGTGGTGCAGGTGAACGGCAAGGTGCGCAGCCGCCTGCCGATGCCGCGGGGTGCGACCGAGGCGACCGTGGTGAACGCGGCGCTCGCCGATCCGGCGGTGCAGCGGTTCACGGCCGGCACCGCGCCCCGGAAGGTGGTGTTCGTGCCGGACCGCCTCGTCAACCTCGTGGTGTGAAACGAGTTGGGAGACGGTGGGATGAGCGGCCTTTCCCCTCTCACGCTGTTCGCTTCTCACCTCTCACTTGAACGTCTCACCCCTCACGTCTCACCTCTCACGATCGGCTGCGACCCTCCGTCGCCCTCGCACATCTCACCAGTGTGGCCCTGATGGCGGACGCGCTCCCGATCGCCGAGGCCAGGAGTCTCGTGGCGAGAGCCCGGGCCGGCGACTTCTCCGCCCTCGAGCAGTTGTATCGCGCCTACGAGCGGCCGGTGTACACGCTGGCGCGGCGGCTCACGCGCAGCAGCGACGACGCCGAGGACGTGCTGCAGGAGACGTTCCTCGAGGTGTGCCGGTCGCTGAAGCAGTGGCGGGGCGACGGCAGCCTGTGGGGGTGGGTCCGGACGATCGCGGCGAGCAAGGCGCTGATGCGGTACCGCCGCGAGAAGCTCCGGGAGTGGGAGCCGCTGGAGGACGACGCCGCGCCGGCGTCGGGCGACCTGCCGCTGCAGCTGGATCTCGAGGCCGCCCTGGCGCGGCTGCCGGAGCGGTCGCGGGCGGTGGTCTGGCTGCACGACGTCGAAGGGTACACGCACGAAGAGATCGCGGAGCTGATGGGCATGACGACGAGCTTTTCCAAGTCCCAGCTGGCGCGGGCGCACGAGCGGCTGCGCCGCTGGCTGGGCCAGGGAGCCGGAGGATGAGCGAGACGCGGCACGGCACGAGCGAGGAGCTGCTCGCGCTGCGGGACGGCGAAGGCAGCGCCTGGGTGCGCGAGCACGTGACGGCCTGCGCCACGTGTGCGGCCGAAGTGGAGCGGCTCGAGCAGGTGCGCGCCGGGCTGCGGGCGCTGCCGTCGTTCGCCCCCGCCCGGGACGCGTGGCCGGCGGTGCTGGAGGCGGCGCGCCGCGAGCGGCGGCGGCAGCGGTTCTCGGTCTGGTCGGGGGTGGCCGCGGCGGCCGCGGTGGTGGTCCTGGCGTTCGCGGTGCTGCACCGCTCCAGCCAGCCGGCGGCGGTGGACGTGGCGCTGCAGAAGGCGATGGCCGAGTCCGCGGCGATGGAGCAGATGTTCGAGTCGCTGCACCCGGACCGGCGCGCCCTGAGCGGGCAGGCCGCGAGCGTGGTGGCGGACCTGGAGGACCAGCTGGCCCGGATCGACGCCGCGCTCAACGACACGACGACCTGGCGGAGCGATCCGGACCGGGTGGCGGGATTGTGGAAGCAGCGGGCGGGGCTTCTCTCGGCGCTGGTGGACGTGCACGAGACCCGCGCCAGCGTGGCAGGTCTCTAATCTCGAAGGGAGCGGAAGGTATGCGACGGCTGTTCTCACTCATTCTCCTGGCCGCGGTGGCCGTCCCCGCGGCGGCGCAGGAGCCCTCCCGCGAGGGGGACACGACCCGGGTGCGCGAGCACGGCTTCCAGTACTTCTACGGGCCGCGCGGCGCCGGCGTGGAGTCGTTCCAGCGGGGCCGGCTCGGGATCCTGGTGGACCTGACGGCCGATCCGGGGCGCGACTCGATCGGCGCGAAGGTGGCCGGGCTGACGCCGAACAGCGGAGCGGCGAAGGCCGGCGTCCAGGTCGGCGACCTGGTGGTGCGATTCAACGGGACCAGGCTCGCGCGCGGCTCCGGCGGGAACGAGGGCGACGAGGAGGAGCCCCAGTCCCGTCCCGGGACGCGGCTCATCGAGCTGGCCTCCCGGCTCGAGCCGGGCGACTCGGTGCGGCTGGAGCTCCGGCGCGGGAGCCAGACCGTCAACGTCACGGTCGTCGCCGGCGAGTCGAGCATGGACGCGGCGATGCAGAACTTCCGGATGGTGATGCCGCGGGGCGGCCTGGAGCGGATGCCGACACGCGTCGGGCCGATGACGACGTTCATGTTCAGCGGCGGGCCGTTCGCCGACATGGAGTTGGTGAAGGTGAACCCGGGCCTCGGGGAGTACTTCGGCACCACCGACGGGCTCCTGGTGACGAACATCGGGGACGACTCGACCCTGGGGCTCAAGAGCGGGGACGTGATCCTGACGATCGGCGGCCGCCGGCCCCTGAACCCGGCGCACGCCGTGCGCATCCTCGGCACCTACGAGCCGAACGAGAGCGTGAGCTTCGAGGTGATGCGCATGAAGCACCGCATCACGGTCACGGGCAAGGTGCCCGAGCGCCGGAGCCGCGGCTGGACCGTCACGCCGAACTCGTTCGAGTTCGACTTCGACCGGATGATGCCCCCGATGTCCGGCTGGGAGGAGATGCGGCAGCTTCCGGAGATCATGAACAAGCTGCCGTTCACGACCGTCGCACCCAGGGCGGCCGCGCACAAGGTCGAGACCTGACGGGTCGCCGGGCAGCACGACCGGCGTGACGGTACGACGGCGCCCGCGACGAGCGGGCGCCGTCGTCTGGATTGACATCGGGGCGGCGCGGTCCGATGGTCAGGTGACCTTCGGTCGGAGGCGACCCGTGTCCAACCCGGAGATCCTGCAGCTGATCGCCCGCGTCCTGCTCAGCTACATGTTCCTGCAGTCGGCCTACGGCCACTTCACCAACGTCAAGCCGATGGGCGCCTACGCGAAGGGCGCCGGCGTGCCGATGCCCGAGGCGGCCGTCGTCGTCACGGGGGTCATGCTGCTCCTGGGCGGTCTGAGCCTGCTGCTCGGATACCATCCCCGCATCGGCGCCGCACTGCTGTTCGTGTTCCTGGTCGTCGTCGCTTTCTGGATGCACGCCTTCTGGCGCGTGGCCGATCCCATGCAGCGCGGCACGCAGAAGGCGCAGTTCTGGAAGAACATCACGCTGGCGGGCGCGATGCTCTACATCATCGCGAATACGGGCTGGCCGTGGCCGTGGGCGATCGGCTAGACACCGGCGCCTGACAGAGGCTCGCCGCCCGGAGCTCGCCCGCCCGACCGGAGCCGCTCGAACACCGGGCCGCCGAGCACGGCGGCCCGGATCGTCCTTCCCCTCGCAACTTCCGCCTCGCAACTGTCCTGGCCTTGACATATCGTGCGCTATTGCGTACGATATAGCGTACGATGTATCTAATTGCGTGGAGGCTAAGATGAGTCACGACAACGAAGACTGGCCGTTCGGGAGGTTCTTCGCGGGCGGGTTCGGGCCGAGGTTCTGGGCGTTCTGCGGACCGGAGGGCATGCGCGGACCGCGCCGCCGGAGGCAACAGGTGTTCGAGTCGGGCGAGATGAAGTACGTGATCCTGCGGCTCCTCAAGGAGAAGCCGCGGCACGGCTACGAGGTGATCAAGGCGCTGGAGGAGAAGATGGGCGGCTGGTACACGCCCTCGGCGGGCACGGTGTACCCGACGCTGCAGCTGCTCGAGGACCAGGGGTACGTGCGCGCCGTGGAGACCGAGGGGAAGAAGGTCTATCACATCACCCCCGAGGGCGAGGCGTTCCTGGCGGAGCACAAGGACGTGCTCGACGACATCTTCGAGCGGGTGCGCGACGCGGTGCGGGGGGTCGCCGGCGGTTCGATGGGCGAGCTGAGCGAGCAGTTCGCCAGGCTCGCGCGGCTGGCCTACACCGAGGCGTGGCGGGCGAGCCCGGGCGATCCCAAGGTGCAGAAGATCCTCGAGGCCCTGAAGAAGGCCGTGTCCGAGATCGAAGCCCTGAAGGCCACCGCCGCCTAGCCCGGCGGCACGGTCAGGGTGAGGGCGCCAAGGCCCGGCCTCCCGGCCGGGCCTTTCGCGTGTCCGTGCTTGACGGCGGCCGCGGCCGGCAGCACTTTGAACCATGGTTCGAAAGTCGAACGGCAGTTCGAACAGCGCCGGCGCCCCCACCGTCGTCCGCGCCCGTCCCCGGGGCCGCGGCGCGGCGGCGCCGGACCGTCGCGGCCGCCGGGCGCTGGCGGTGCGCCAGATCATCCTGCGCGCGGCCGCCCGGGCATTCCGGCGCCGCGGCTTCGCCGAAACGGGGATGCGCGAGATCGCCGCGGAGGCGGATCTCTCGCCCGGCAACCTGTACTACTACTTCGGCAGCAAGGACGAGCTGCTGTACTTCTGCCAGGACCACTCGCTCGACCGCATGCTGGCGACCTGCCGCGAGGTCGGGGCGAGCCGGGCCGGCGCGGCGGACCGCCTGGCGCGGGTGATCCGGGCGCACCTCGCGTGCATGCTGGACGAGCTGGACGGGGCGGCGGCACACACCGAGGTGCAGGCGCTGCCGCCGCTCCTGCGGGCGCGCATCGTGGCCAAGCGGGACCGCTACGAGGCGACGATCCGCCGGATCGTCGCGGAAGGCGTGCGGTCGGGGACCTTCGCGCCGTGCGATCCCACCCTGGTCACGCGCGCCGTGCTCGGCGCGCTCAACTGGACGGCACGGTGGTACCGGCCGGACGGCGGGCAGCCGCCCGCCGCGGTCGCCGACGCGTTCGCGAACTACCTGGTGAGGGGGCTGACGAAATGACGGCCGGCGCGGAGGCACGGCGGCGCGGGCGCGCGGGGGCCGCGGGGGCCGCAGCGGCCGGCGGCCGGGCGCGGATCGCACTGACCGTCAATGGCGAGCGGCACGACCTGCTGGTGGCCGGCTACAAGACGCTGCTCGAGGTGCTGCGCGAGGACCTCGGCCTGACCGGCACCAAGCACGGCTGCGAGCTCGGCGAGTGCGGGGCCTGTGCCGTGCAGGCGGATGATGCGCCGGTGCTGTCCTGCCTGCTGCTCGCGCTCGAGTGCGACGGCGCCCGGATCACCACGGTGGAGGGGCTGGCGCGCGGGCCCGAGCTGTCCGCGCTGCAGGCGGCCTTCGCCGACAAGGGCGCGGCGCAGTGCGGCTACTGCACGCCCGGCATTCTCGTCACGGCGCAGGCGCTGCTCGACCGGAACCCGCATCCGACCCGGCAGGAGATCACCGAGGCGCTGTCGGGCAACCTGTGCCGCTGCACCGGCTACCTCCAGATCTTCGAGGCCGTGGAGGAAGCGGCGGGCACGGGTGGAGCGCGGGGGACATCGCCGCGACGTGCGCGTGGCGGCAGGCGCCCGCGCAAGGGAGTCTCGACGTGAACGTCGTCGGGAAGGCGCGGCGACGCGTGGACGCGCGCGCGAAAGTCACCGGCCAGACCCGGTTCGCCGACGACGTCGTCCTGCCGCGCATGCTGTACGCGAAGCTGCTGCGGTCGCCGCACCCTCACGCCCGGCTCCGGGAGGTGGACGCGACCGCCGCGAGCGCGGCGCCCGGCGTGGTGCTGGTGCTGACGGGCGCCGACTTCCCCGTGGCGTACGGCATCATGCCGGTGAGCCAGGACGAGTACGCCCTGGCGCGCGACCGGGTGCGGTACGTGGGCGAGCCGGTGGCGGCGGTGGTGGCGGCGAGCGAGAAGGAGGCCGCGGACGCGCTCGCACTGGTGCGGGTGAGCTACGAGTCGCTGGCCACGATCGGGTCGCCGGAGGAGGCGCTGGAGCGCGCCGAGCCCCGGATCCACGACTACGGCGAAGGCCCCAACGTGCACCGCCTCGCCCACTTCGCCTTCGGCGACGTCGAGCCGGCGCTCGCGTCCGCGGACCGCGTGTTCGAGGACCTGTTCTTCTACGAGGGAAACACCCACCTGCCGCTGGAGCAGCACGCCGCCGTGGCGGCCCTCGACGCGGACGGGCGCCTGACGCTGTGGTCCTCGACGCAGACGCCCCACTACGTGCACCGCGAGCTGGCCCGCGCCCTCGAGCTGCCGGCGCACCGGATCCGCGTGATCGCCACGCCGAATGGCGGGGGCTTCGGCGGCAAGTCGGATCCCTTCAACCACGAGATCGTGGTCGCCAGGGCCGCGCTCGCGACCGGGCGCCCGGTCAAGATCACGCTGACGCGGGAAGAGGTCTTCTACGCCCACCGCGGGCGGCACCCGGTGCTGATGCGCTTGCGGACCGGCGTGAAGGCCGACGGCAGCATCGTGGCGATGGACCTCGAGACGCTGCTGGACGGCGGGGCGTACGGCAGCTACGGCGCGGCCTCGACGCTGTACACGGGCCAGCTGCAGACGGTGACCTACCACGTGCCGCGCTACCGCTTCCGCGGCTGCCGCACGTTCACCAACAAGCCGCCGTGCGGTCCCAAGCGCGGCCACGGGACGCCGCAGCCGCGGTTCGCGCAGGAGGTGCAGCTCGACAAGATCGCGGTGGCCCTCGGCCGGGACCCGGCCGACTTGCGGCTGCAGCAGATCGTCCCGGCGAACTCGCTCACGGCCAATTGGCTCAAGGTCGGCTCCATCGGCCTCGCCGCCTGCATCGAGCGGGTGGTCGAGGGTTCGTCCTGGCGCGCGCGGCGCGGCCGGCTGCCCGAAGGGCGGGGCCTCGGCCTGGCCTGCTCGTCGTACCTGTGCGGCGCCGGCCTCCCCATCTACTGGAACGAGATGCCGCACTCCGGCGTGCAGCTGCAGCTCGACCGCTCCGGGCGGGTCACCGCCTTCTGCGGCGCGACCGAGATCGGCCAGGGCTCGGACGACGTGCTGGCCGCGATCGTCGCCGAGGTGCTCGGGCTCGAGGCGTCCGACGTGCGGCTCGTCACCGGCGACACGGACCTGACGCCCGTCGACCTGGGCTCGTACTCGAGCCGCGTCACGCTGATGATGGGCAACGCCGCGATCCAGGCCGCGGAGCGGGCGAAGGCGCTGCTCGCGGCGGCGGCCGCGCGGAAGCTGGGCGTCCCGGCGGAGCGGCTCGGCTTCGCGGAGCGGCGCGTGTTCGACGTCGAGCAGCCGGCGACGGGGATGTCCTTCCAGGAGGCCGTGGTGGCCGCCGAGGTCGAGCACGGCACCCTCGGCACGACCGGCTCGTACCGTCCGCCGAGGAGCGCGGCGCGCTACCGGGGCGGCGGCGTCGGCCCGTCGGCGGCGTACTCGTACACCGCGGCGGTCGTCGAAGTCGAGGTGGACCCCGGCACCGGCTGGGTGCGCGTGCCGAAGGTCTGGGTCGCGCACGACATCGGGCGGGTGATCAACCCGGTGCTGGCGCGCGGCCAGGTCGAGGGCGGCGTCTACATGGGCCTGGGGGAGACGCTGATGGAGGAGCAGGCCTTCCGGCGCCTGCCGCCGCGGCTCTCGCCGGCGCTGGTGCACCGGACGCCCTCGATCCTCGAGTACAAGAGCCCTACGTCGCTCGAGATGCCCGAGGTCATCACGTACTTCGTCGAGGAGCCGGATCCCAGCGGCCCCTTCGGCGCGAAGGAGGTCGGGCAGGGGCCGCTGCTGCCGATCGCGCCCGCAGTGGCGAACGCGATCTTCGACGCGGTAGGCGTGCGGGTGGACGAGGTGCCCCTCGCGCCCGACCGGGTGCTGAGGGCGCTCGCGGAGAAGGCGAAGGGACGCGAGCCGCGGGTCGGGCCGACGGCGTTCCCGGACGTCCCGTGGCCCGAGGCGCTGGTCGTTCCTCCACCCTGGGAAGGCGGCGACGGGAAGGCCGCGAACGAGAAGGCGACGTCGCGCGACGTCCTGCCCACGGCCCACTCCGGCACCGCGGGGGTCAAGGTATGATGCGCGCGCCGGACTTCCGGTATCACGCCGCGCGGTCGCTGTCGGACGCGGCGAAGGCGCTGCGCGACGGCGGCCCCGGCGCGACGCTGCTCGCGGGCGGCACCGACCTGGTGCCGAACCTGAAGCGGCGGCAGATGGCGCCCTCCCTCCTGGTCGCGATCCGGCACCTGCGCGAGCTGCGGCGCCGCGCCAACGGCAGCGGCCTCGTGCTCGGCGCGGCGCGACGCCTCGCCGAGATCGCGGCGGACCGCCAGGTCGCGGCGCGCTACCGGGCCCTGGCGCAGGCCGCCGGCGCCGTCGCGACGCCGCAGATCCGCAACATGGGCACGCTCGGCGGCAACCTCTGCCTCGACACCCGCTGCACCTACTACAACCAGACGCACGAGTGGCGGCAGGCGATCGACTTCTGCATGAAGGCGCCGGGGGCGACGGACGGACACGCCTGCACGTCGCCCACCGGGGACGCGATCTGCTGGGTCGCGACCTCGAGCCCGCGCTGCTGGGCCGTGTCCTCCACCGACACGGCGCCTGCGCTGATCGCGCTCGGCGCCCGCGTCACGTTGGTGTCGGCCGAGGGCGAGCGCGAGCTGCCGCTCGAGGAGCTGTACGCCGACGACGGGATGGCCTACCTCACGAAGCGGCCGGACGAGATCCTCACGGCGGTGCACCTGCCGCCGGCCGGACCGGAGTGGCGCAGCAACTACTGGAAGCTCCGGCGGCGGGGCTCGTTCGACTTCCCGGTGCTGTCGGTGGCGGCGGCGGTCCGGCTGGGGGACGCGGGCGGGATACGCGAGGCCCGCGTCGTCCTCGGCGCGGTCGCTTCGCGCCCGGTGACGGTCGCGGAGGCGTCGACCCTGGCGGGCGGCGCGCTGACGGACGACGCGATCGAGTCGGTGGCCGAGGCGGCCGCGGGGCAGGCGACGCCGCTGGACAACACCGACCTGGCCTACGCGTGGCGGAAGAAGATGGTGCGGCGGTACGTGGCCGCGGCGCTGCGCGAGCTGCGCACGGCCGCGAGCTGACGCCCGCCCTGCCCGCCGCCTCAACCGGCGTCCCCTTACTCGGGATTCCCTTGTCCGTCAAGGAGATGCGCGGCCGGCCCGGGCGCCGCGGCGGACCGCGCCGCTGGCGAGATCGGGCCGGCCCGGTTATTTGCTAAGGTCTATGAGACGGTCCGCCATCGCCGCACCGTACCTTCCTGAGCGCATCGACGCCCTGCACGATATCGCCAGCAACGTGTCGTGGAGCTGGAGCCGCGATGCGCGCGCCCTGTTCCGGCTGCTCGACCGGCCGCTGTGGCACCTGACGCGCCACGACCCGCTGGAGCAGCTCCGCCGCGTGGACCCCAAGCGGCTCGCCGCCTGCGCCCGCGACATCAAGTTCCTCCAGGTCTACGACCGCGTCATCAGCGAGCACCGGGCGTGCGACACCAACCTCGGCACGTGGTTCTCGCAAGTCTACCCCGATCTCCAGGGCCGGACCGTGGCGTACTTCTGCGCCGAGTTCGGGCTCCACAACTCGGTGCCGATCTACTCCGGCGGTCTCGGCGTGCTGGCCGGCGACCACTGCAAGGCTTCGTCCGATCTCGGCGTCCCGCTGGTGGCCGTGGGGCTGCTCTACACCCAGGGCTACTTCAACCAGCGCATCCGGCTCGACGGCTGGCAGGAGGACACGGACGAGCGGTTCGACGCGCGGCTGGGGCCGCTCGAGCCGCTGATGGGACCGAAGGGCGAGCCGTGGCTGGCGGTGGTGCGCGCGTTCGGTCACCCGGTGCATGTGGGCGCGTGGCGCATGAAGGTCGGGCGCGTGTCCGTGTACCTGATGGACACCGATCTCGAGGAGAACGATCCGGCCGATCGCAGCCTCGCCGGCCGGCTGTATGCCGGCGGGCCGGAGCAGCGGCTCAAGCAGGAGTGGGTGCTCGGCGTCGCGGGCGTGCGGGTGCTGCGCGCCGTCGGCATCGATCCGGGCGTGTGGCACGCCAACGAGGGACACGCGGCCTTCATGCTGATCGAGCGGCTGCGGGAGTGCGCGACGCAGAACGTGCCGTTCGACCAGGCGATCCGGCAGGTCCGGGCGACGTCGCTGTTCACGACCCACACGCCGGTGCCCGCGGGGCACGACATCTTCTCGCACGAGCTGGTCGAGCGCTGCACCGGGCCGGTCTGGGAGGAGCTGGGCGTGAGCCGCGACGCGTTCCTGCGGCTGGGCTACCACCCCACGCGCGACCACGGGCAGTTCCACATGGCGGTGCTCTCCGGCCGGCTCTCGAGCCGGATCAACGGCGTGGCGAAGCGGCACGGCGAGGAGTCGCGCCGCATCTGGCACGACCTGTGGCCGGGCCGCAAGGCGGCCCAGGTGCCGATCGGCCACGTCACCAACGGCGTGCACCTGGCGACCTGGATGTCGCACCGGATGATGGCGCTGATGGACAACCATCTCGGGCCCGACTGGGGCAACCGGCTGGACGATCCGGCGCTGTGGGCGCAGGTGCTCACCATCGACGACCAGGTGCTGTGGTTCGTGCACTGCGAGCTGAAGAGCATCCTGATGGCGTTCATCCGCGAGCAGGCGCGGCGCCGCTGGGCGGACGAGTGGAAGGAGGCGGCGCACGTCGTCGGCGCGGGCACGCTCCTCGACCCCGACGCACTCACCATCGGGTTCGCGCGGCGGTTCGCCACCTACAAGCGGTCCACGCTCATCTTCCGGGACATCGAGCGGCTGCGGAAGATCCTGATCAATCCCTGGCGCCCGGTGCAGATCGTCTTCTCCGGCAAGGCGCACCCGGCGGACGAGGACGGGAAGAAGATGCTCCAGGAGGTGTACCAGTTCTCCCGCGACCCCCGGCTCGAGGGGCGGGTGTCGTTCCTCGAGGACTACGAGCTGCACCTGGCCCACCGGATGGTGCAGGGCGTGGACCTGTGGCTCAACCTCCCGCGCCCGCCGCTCGAGGCGTGCGGCACCAGCGGGATGAAGGCCGCGCTGAACGGCGTGCCGCAGCTCAGCACGCTCGACGGGTGGTGGTTCGAGGCCTACGACGGCCTGAACGGCTGGGCGATCAAGCCGGCGCCGGAGGGCGGCGACGGGGACGAGTGGGACGCGGAGCAGCTCTACAGCCTGCTGGAGAACGAGGTCGTGCCGCTGTTCTACGACCGCGACACGCACGGCGTGCCGAGCGGCTGGGTGGACAAGATGAAGCACGCGCTGCGCACCGTGGGCGAGCACTACACGGCGCGACGGATGGTGCAGCAGTACGTGCAGGCCTACTACGCCCCGGCGTTGCGCGCCCAGGTGGCGTCCGGTGACGATCCCCCGAGCGCCTAGCGAGGGCTCGCCGGGCGCGCCGCTCGAGCCGGCGCCTCCCGCGCGCTGGCGCGCGCCCGCGTCGCCCAACCTGGCGATCGGTGCGAGCGCCGACGAGCCGGTGGGCGTGGTGCACGTCGTGGCCGAGTACACGCCGTACGCGCACACCGGCGGCCTGGCGGACGCGGTGGCGGGCCTGACGCGGCTCCAGGCGGCCTCCGGCGTGCCGACGGCCGTGGTGCTGCCGATGCACCGCTCGGTGCGCCGCGCCGGACGCGAGCTGATCCCGGTCGGCCGTCCCTTCCCGGTCGAGGTGGGGCCGCGCGTGGAGTGGGCGCGGCTGTGGCGCGTGGCCGCGGCCCCGCGGGCGCCGCGCGTCTTCTTCATCGAGCACGACGGCTACTTCAACCGCCCGGGGCCCTACGGCGCGGGCGGGCGCGACTACCCCGACAACGGCCTGCGGTGGGCCTTCTTCGCGCAGGCGGCGCTCGTGGTGCTGCCACGACTGGCCAGCGCGCCGGTGATCGTGCACGCGCACGACTGGCACGCGGCGCTGGTGCCGGTCTACCTGCGGACCCGGTTCGCCGGCCATCCCTTCTACGACCGCGCGCGGACGGTGCTCACGGTCCACAACGCGGCCTTCCAGGGCTGGTTCCCGGAGGACCTGCTCCACGTGGTGGGCCTGCCGGCCTGGCTGTACGACTGGCGGATGATGGAGTGGTACGGGCGGGTCAACTACCTCAAGGGCGGGATGGCCTTCGCCGACTTCGTCACGACCGTCAGCCCGACGCACGCCCGCGAGCTGGTGACGCCGGAGGGGGGCTTCGGACTGCAGGACGCGTTCGCGGCGCTCGGCGACCGGCTGGTGGGGATCGTGAACGGCATCGACGTCGACAGCTGGGACCCGGCCCGGGACCCGAGCCTCACGGCCAACTACTCGCCGAACGACCTGTCGGGCAAGCGGCGCTGCAAGGCGGCGCTGCAGCGGACCTACGGCCTCCCGCAGCGCTTCAACGTGCCGCTGGTGGGGATGGCGGCGCGGCTGGTGGCCCAGAAGGGGCTCGACCTGCTGATCGACAACGCGCCGCTGTTCGCCGACGGGGCGCAGTTCGTGTTCACCGGCCGCGGCGACCAGCGCTACGAGGCGGCGCTCAGCGCGATCGCGGCGCGCTCGCACCAGCGGGTGGCGGTCCGGCTCGGCTTCAGCGACCGGAACGCGCGCCGGATCATGGCGGGGTGCGACATCTTCCTCGTGCCGTCGCTGTACGAGCCGTGCGGCCTCACGCAGATGACGGCGCAGCGCTACGGCGCGCTGCCGGTGGCACGACGGGTGGGCGGGCTGGCGGACACGATCGAGGACCGGGAGACCGGCTTCCTGTTCGACGCGTACTCGCCGACCGCGCTCGCCGAGGCGGTGGGGGCGGCCGTCGACACCTACAAGACGCCGTCGCGCTGGGCGTGGCTGGTCGAGCACGCCATCGAGCGCGACTTCAGCTGGACGCCGTCGGCGGCCGAGTACGCGGACGTGTACCGCCGCGTGCTGGCGGCCTCGCCGGTGGGGCGCTGACCGGCGCGTGGACTTCGTCCTCGCCCTCCACAGCCACGTCCCCCTGGTGCTGCGGCACGGGCGCTGGCCGCACGGCAGCGACTGGCTGTGCGAGGCGGTGCTCGATTCCTACCTGCCGCTGATCGAGAAGCTCGGGGAGCTCGCCGCGCGCGGGGTGCGCTGCCCCGTCACGGTCGGCGTCTCGCCGGTGCTGGCCGGCCAGCTGATCGATCCCGCGTTCCCGGGCGAGTTCGACGCCTTCGTGCGCCAGCGCCTGGAGGCGTGCCGCGACGCGCGCCGGACGCTGCCGGAGACGGGCGACGGCGCCCTGCTGCCCCTGGTGGATTTCTGGGAGGCGCGGTTCCGGCGGCTCGCGGCGGTGTTCGAGGCCGAAGGACGGAACGTCGTGGCGGCGCTCGCCCGGCTGCAGGCGGCCGGGGCGCTCGAGCTCATGACCTGCGCGGCCACGCACGGCTACCTGTCGCTGCTGGGGCGCGAGGAGTCGGTGCGGCTGCAGCTGGACGTGGCGGCGGCCGAGCATCGCCGGCTGTTCGGCCGCGCCGCCGCCGGGTGCTGGCTCCCGGAGTGCGCCTACCGGTCGCGCGGGTGGTGGGCGCCGGCCGGGGCGCCGCACCCCGGACCGCGGGCGGGCACCGAGGAATTCCTCGCCGCGGCGGGCTTCCGCTACTTCTTCACCGACGCGCACCTCGCGCAGGCGGGCAGCGTCGTGGGCGGGTATGCCGAGGCTCCGGCGGAGGCCGGGCGCGCGGGTGCCGCCCGCCACGGCGGCGCCGCGCAGCGCACGCCGTATCGCGCCTACCTCGCCGGCACGGCCGGCGCGGGACGCGCCGCGGTGCTGGTGCGCGATCCCCGCTCGTCGATGCAGGTGTGGAACCGCGACATCGGCTATCCCGGCGACGGCTGGTACCTGGAGTTCCACAAGATCCGCTGGCCGGGCGGCCTGAAGCTGTGGCGCGTGAGCGCGCCCGGCTCGGACCTCGGCTCGAAGCGGCCCTACGACCCGGCGGCCGCTCTCGCCCAGACGGCGCTGCACGCGTCGCACTTCGCGTCCCTCCTGGACAGCATCGGCGCGTCCGGCGACCGCGGCGGGGACGGGCTCGTGGCCGTGCCGTTCGACACCGAGCTGTTCGGCCACTGGTGGTTCGAGGGCGTGGACTTCCTGGCGGCAGTGTACCGCAACCTCGGGAACGGCCGGGGCGTGCGGCCCGTAACGGCGTCCGAGCACCTCGACCGCCACCCGCCGGGCCGCACGGTCGAGCTGGCGGCCGGCTCGTGGGGCGCAGGCGGCGACGACGGGATGTGGCTCAACGCGAGGACGGCCTGGACCTGGCAACGGCTGTGGCCGCTGGAGGAGCGGTTCTGGGGCGTCGCCCCGCGCGCGCTGGCCGCGCCCGAGACGCACCCGGTGCTCGCGCAGGCGGCGCGCGAGCTGCTCCTCGCGCAGGCCTCCGACTGGCAGTTCATCATCACCACGGGCGCGGTGAGCGACTACGCGGAGCAGCGCTTCAGCCAGCACGCCGCCGACGCGGAGCTGCTCACCGGGATCCTCGAGGACGCCGTGCGCGGCGGGGTGATTCCGGTGCAGGCGCGCCGCATCGCCGAGGAGCTGCAGCAGCGGGACACCCTGTTCCCCGACCTGCTGGCCCAGGTCGCGGGCGTGCTGGAGCGCAGCCGGGTGGGCGCGGCGGCCTGATGCCGGCGCGCGCCGTCGTCCTTCACGGGCACTACTACCAGCCGCCGCGCGAAAACCCCTGGCTCGGCTACGTCGAGGCGGAGGCGAGCGCGGCGCCGGCGCACGACTGGAACCGGCGCGTGGAGCAGGAGTGCTACCGCGCCGTCGCCGCCGCGCGGATCCCCGACGCTACGGGCCGGATCGCCCGGATCGTCAACACCCTCGAGTGGACGAGCTTCGACTTCGGGGCGACGCTGCTGGAGTGGCTGGAGACGGAGGCGCCGGACACGTACCGCGCGGTGCTGGAGGCCGACCGGCGGAGCGTGGCGCGCACCGGCTTCGGCAACGCGGTCGCGGCGCCCTACCACCACGTCATCCTTCCGCTCAGCAACCGCCGGGACAAGACGACCGAGGTGCGCTGGGGCATCGCGGACTTCCGCCGGCGCTTCGGCCGGGAGCCGGACGGGATGTGGCTGCCGGAGACGGCGGTGGACGAGGAGACGCTCGAGGTGGTGGCCGCGCACGGCGTCCGGTTCACGATCCTCGCGCCCCACCAGGTGAAGCGCGTGCCCGCGGGCGGCCTGCCCGGCCGGTACCGGACCCGGGGCGGGCGCGACCTCGCGCTGTTCATCTACGACGGCCCGCTGTCGCACGACCTGGCGTTCGGACGGCTGCTCGACGACGGTCTCGCGTGGGCGGCGCGCGTGATGGACGTGCGCGATCCCTCCGGCGCCGCGCCGGAGCTGGTGTCGATGGCCGCCGACGGCGAGACGTTCGGCCACCACCACAAGTTCGGCGAGATGGCGCTGGCCCGGTTCCTGGTCGAGCTCGACCGGCGGCCGGACGCCCGGGTCACCAACTACGCCGCGTTCCTGGCGCAGCACCCCGCGGTCGAGGCGGTGGAGCTGGTCGCGCCCAGCGCGTGGAGCTGCCCCCACGGCGTGGAGCGGTGGCGCTCGGACTGCGGCTGCCGGGCGGCGCCGGAGCGTGGCTGGAACCAGAAATGGCGGGCGCCGCTCCGCTCGGCGGTCGAGTGGCTGTCCGGCGAGCTGGACCGGGTGTTCGAGCGCGACGGGGCCGCCCTGCTCGGCGACGTGTGGGCGGCGCGGGACGCGTACGGCGCCGCGCGTGGCGAGGGCACCACGGGCGACCTGCTGGCAGGGCGCGCGGCGCGCCGCCTGGCGGCTGACGAGTCGCAGCGGGCGCGGGAGCTGCTGGAGATGGAGTTCCAGGCGCAGGCGATGTTCACCTCCTGCGCGTGGTTCTTCGACGACATCGGCGGCCTCGAGCCGCTGCAGCTGCTGCGCTACGCCGCCTGCGCGCTCGAGCTCGCGGGGCCGGCGGCTGGCACGCTCGCCGGCGGTTTCGCCGACCGTCTGGCGTCGGCCACGAGCAACGATCCGGCGGTGGGCGACGGGCGGAAGGTGTTCCTCGAGCGGGCGCGTCCGCGGGTGGCGCCCGCCGCGCGGGTGGCCGCCGGCTACGCCGCCCTGGCGCGGTTCGCGGCGGGCCGGGCCGCGGGCAAGGGCGGCGGCAGGCGCCTGTACGACTACGACGTAAGCGGGAAGGGCGACGCGGTGAAGGTCGTGCACCGGCGCACCGGCCGTGCGGGTGCGTTCCGCGTGGCGGTCGAGACGCCGTCGGGCCGCGACGCCGGCTTCGCGGTGCGCGTGGCGCCGGCGGACGGAGGGCCGGGCGCGCCGGCGAGCTTCGGCCTCGCGGACCTCGGCGAGCGGGAACGGGACGCCGTGCGCTCCGCGATCGTGGCCGCCCTGGCGCGGCGCGCGCTCGGCGCCGAGCAGCAGGCGGAGCTGTGCGAGGGCCGGTCGGCGCTGCCGGCCGTGGCGATCCGCGGACTGCTGGCGCGGGTGGAGGCGCTCGCGTCGGACCGCTCCGCGGCGGCCGTCGGCGCCGTGCTCGACCTCCTCGACCTGCTCGCCCTGCTCGGGCGCGACCCGAGCTTCGAGGTCCAGACGGCGTTCGACCGGGTGCGCGTCGGCCTGCCGCCGGCCGAGGCGCGGGGCCTCGACGCGCTGGCCCCGCGGTTCGGGTTCGGCACGCCCGCGTGACGGAGCCGCTCCGGCTCGTCTTCGGCGCGCACATCCACCAGCCGGTGGGCAACTTCGACCACGTCTTCGAGCAGCACGTGCGTGAGGCGTACCGCCCGTTGCTCGAGCGGCTCACCTCCCGCGGGTTCGCGCCGTTCGTGCTCCACGTCTCGGGGCCGCTGCTCGAGTGGCTGGAGGCGCACGACCGCTCCTTCCTGGACCTGGTCGGCCGGCTGGTCGCCGACCGGAAGCTCGAGCTGCTGATCTCCGGCTACGACGAGCCGATCCTCGCGGCGCTGCCGCGCGAGGACCGGGTGGAGCAGATCGGCTGGATGCGCGAGGCGCTGGAGCGGCTGTTCGGGCGCGGCGCCGAGTCGGGCGGGCTGTGGCTCACCGAGCGGGTGTGGGAGCCGGACCTCGCCGCCGACCTGGTCGCGGCGGGCGTGCGCTACGCGCTGGTGGACGACCGGCACTTCCTGGTGACCGGATTCCCGCGCGCGCGGCTGCACGCGCCGTTCTGGACCGACGGCGGCGGCGCGCCCCTGGCGCTGTTCCCGATCGACGAGCGGCTGCGCTACCTCGTGCCGTTCAAGCCGCCGGCGCAGATCCTGGGCTACCTCGAGCAGCTGCGCGGTGCCGGCCACCGGCTGGCGGTGCTGGCGGACGACGGCGAGAAGTTCGGGGGCTGGCCGGGGACGGCGAGCTGGGTGTACGAGCGCGGCTGGATCGACGAGTTCCTCGAGGTCATGCTGTCCGCCGTCGGGCGCGGCGACCTCAAGCTGGTGACCTGCGCCCAGGCGCTGGCGGAGGTCCCCAGCGGCGGCCTCGCGTACCTGCCGTCGGCTTCCTACCGGGAGATGGAGCGCTGGGCGCTCCCGGCGGACGCGGCGGTACGGCTCGAGCACCTCGAGAAGGAGCTCGGCGAGCACCGGATCGCCGGCCCCGACGGCGGCCTGGTGCGGGGCACGCTGTGGCGGAACTTCCTGGTGCGCTACCCGGAGGCCAACCGCATCCACAAGAAGATGCTGGCGCTGTCGGCCCTGCGGCGCTCGCTGGAGCCGGGGCGCGGCGGCCGCAAGGAAGACCTCGCGCTGGCGCGGCGCGCGATCGGCCGCGCCCAGTGCAACGACGCCTACTGGCACGGCGTGTTCGGCGGGCTGTACCTGCCGCACCTCCGGGCGGCGCTGTGGCGCAACCTGGCCGAGGCCGAGCGGGCCCTGCGGCGCGACCAGCGGCTCACGGTGCAGCTGCTGGACTTCGACCACGACGGCCACGAGGAGATCTGGATCCACTCGGGCCGCGGCTCGGTGGTGATCGCGCCGGCGCGCGGCGGTGCGGTCGAGGAATACACGCTGTTCCAGGCGCTCACGAACTACGCAGACGTGCTCACCCGCCGCCCCGAGGCCTATCACGAGCCGAGGGACCCGCACGGGCACGGCGGCGGAGGCCAGGAGTCCGGGTCGCCGGCCTACGACGCGGACGATCGCGCCCTGTTCGTGGATCGGATCCTGCCGGCGGACCTCGCGGCGGACGCCTACGCGGCGGGCCGCTACACGCCGGCCGTGAGTTGGGCGCGCACGGCCATGCGCCTGAGGATCGAGGCCGCGACGGCGTCGGAGGTCGTGGTGGTGCTCGAGGCGCCGGAGGGGTCGCCGCCGCTCGAGAAGCGGATCCGCGTCGGAGCGGACGGGTCGCTCGCCGTGGCGTGGCGGTGGGATCCGGCCTCGGCGCCCGCCGGCGCGTGGTTCGCGCCGGAGCTGTCGCTCGCGGCGCCCCTGGACCTCGCGCTCGATCCGGCGGCGGACGCGTGGCGGTTCCCCGTCGAGACCACCGCGAAGTCGGAGCGCGGGCTCGAGCGGACGCTGCAGGGCGAGTCGGTGACGCCGCGCTGGCCGCTCGCGGCGGGCGCGGCGCGCCTCGAGCTCGGGGTGCGCACCCTCTGAGCCGGTTGTGCGCGGTGGGGCCCGCTGCTATCGTCCGGCCCATGCGACGCTCGCTCTGGCTCGCGCTGCTTCCCCTCGCCGCGGCGCCCCTGCACGCCCAGTCCGATTCGGCCCTGATCCGGCACGCGCTGCGCCTGCACCGGGCGGTGCCGATGATCGACGGGCACAACGACCTGCCCTGGAAGCTGCGCACGCGCGGCAGCGACAGCTTCGACAGCACCGACATCGGGCGGGTGGTGTTCTCCTGGGACAGCATGGACATCTCCCGGCCGCAGCCGCGGCTGGCGACGGACATCCCGCGCCTGCGCCGGGGCGGCGTGGGCGGCGTCTTCTGGTCCACCTGGGTGCCGGTGGAGCTGATCCGCGCCGACGCGGCGCGCGTGGAGCTGGAGCAGATCGACATCGTGCGCCGGATGCCGGAGCGCTACCCGAGGGTGTTCGCGCTCGCGCGCACCGCCGACGACATCCTCCGGATCCATCGCCAGGGCAGGATCGCGATCCTGATCGGGATGGAGGGCGGGCACGTCATCGAGGGCTCGCTGCCGCTCCTGCGGATGTACTACGACCTGGGCGCCCGCTACATGACGCTCACCCACTTCGCGACGCTGGCGTGGGCCGACGCGGCCGGCGACGACAGCACCCACCACGGCCTGACGCCCTTCGGCCGGGCGGTGGTGCGGGAGATGAACCGGCTCGGCATGCTGGTGGATCTCGCCCACGTCTCCGACTCGGTGATGGCGCAGGTGCTCCGCCTCAGCGCGGCGCCGGTGATCTTCTCCCACAGCTCGGCGCGCGCGCTGGCCGACGTGCCGCGCGACGTTCCCGACGCCATCCTGCGGATGCTGCCCGCGAACGGTGGCGTGGTGATGGTCAACTTCTACTGCCCGTTCGTGGACTCGGCAGCGGTGCGCTACGCGCGCGAGCAGCGCGGCGCGATCGCCCAGGCGCGGCAGCAGCTCGGCGGCGACAGCGCGGCCGTCCGGGCGGCCGTGGCGCAGTGGACGGCCGGGCATCCCGCGCCTCCCCCGCCCACGATCGCGCAGGTCGCGGACCACATCGACCACATCCGCCGCGTCGCCGGGGTCGACCACGTCGGCTACGGGAGCGACTTCGACGGCATGGACTGCGCGCCCCGGGGACTCGAGGACGTGAGCGACTTCCCGGCGCTCACGGCGGAGCTGATCCGGCGCGGCTGGCGCGACCGCGACGTCGAGAAGGTGATCGGCCTCAACGTGATCCGCGCGATGCGGCAGGCCGAGCGGGTGGCGCGACGGCTGCAGCGGGAGGAGCCGCCCGCGACGGCCACGCTGTACGACCTCGACAGCCTGCCGCGGCCGTGAGGCCCGCGCGCGTGGGGCCGCGCGCCGCGCGGTGGCTGTTCGCCGGTCTGCTGGCGGGCTGCGCGCACCCGCAGCCGCAGCCGGTGGCGGAGCCGCTGCCGCCGGTGAACCCGACCGCGCCCGTGGTGGCGCCGCGACGCGCCGCGGGCAGCTACGTCCTGACGACCGACCTCAAGACGACGCAACAGCCGGCGCCCCCGCCGCGCCGCAACCAGCGGCCACGGCCGGCGCCGGCTCCGCTCCTGCGCCTCGACCCGCAGGCCCTGGCGGCGCCGGATGCCACCGCGAGCTCGAGCACGCAGCTCGCGGCGACGATCAACATCCCGGGCTACACGCGCGCACCTGCGGGGCGCGCCGGCCAGGCGGCCGCCTGGTGGTCGCTGCCGGGCGACAGCGTGATCGTGCACTTCCAGACGCCCCGCGGCGACGGCCTGATGGACCTGCGCGGCACGCTCGTGGCCGATACCCTGGCCGGCGAGATCTGGTACACCAGCACGAGCGACGGCACGGTGTTTCAGATGGGGAGGTTCAGGGCGGTGAAGCAGAAGCGATGAGGCGGGGTGTGATGAGGCGGGTGTAGGGTGTAGGGTGTGAGGACCGACGCACCTACACCCTACACCCTCACACCCTACACCCTGCCTTTAGAAGAACACCCCTGCAAACATGTTCACGTGGTTCGCCTTGAGCACGCCCGCGGGGAACGTGGTCTCGAACCGCCGGAACTCGGCGCCGAGCAGCAGGCCGCCGCCGGGACGCCAGTGCAGGTGCCCCTCGTACACGGCGTTCAGCAGCCGCGAGCCCGGGCCGAAGGCGGTCGGGCTCTGGAGCAGGTCGCTGTCGGTCGGGTCGTCGCGGCCGTACCCTCCGCCGAACTCCCAGGCGAACGTGGGGCGGATGTTCAGCTGCACCCAGCCGCCGCGGCTCCGCACCGGCTGGCCGAGCGGGCCGAGGTCCTGAGCGATACCGCCGTCGCCGAGCATGTTCAGGACCTGGCCCGTGAACGCCTGGCCCGCCACGGTCACCTTGCCGCCGAACACGATCCGGAAGTCCGCCGTGAGCGCCTGGCTCGCGATGGTCCCCGTCCCCGCGGTCGCGATCCAGCCGCGGTGCGCGCCGAAGCCGATGGTGCTCTCGTTCTCGTCGTTCCCCCAGTCCAGGTAGAACCGCCCCTCGACCGCCGGCCTCCCGCTGCGCTCGCCGAGATCGGGCGCCGCGGCGTACGCGGTGGGCTCCCACAGCGGGTCGAGCGCCGCCGCCTGGAGGCCGACGCGGAACGACGAGCCGGCCTCCGCCGTCAGGCGCGCCTGCGGAATCCAGTTCCACAGGTTGCCGGCCCCCGCGAACTCCGGGTAGCCGATGGCCGCGAAGGAGACCGGGCTCTGCTGCGCGACGAGCGCCTTCTCCTGTCCGACCAGCAGGCCGAAATGCGGCCAGTCGATGCGGACGTTGGCGGTGCGGATCCGGGGCGGCGAGAACAGCCGCGTGTTGGCGTCCACCCCGCCGCCGGCCCCGAAGAAGTCCATCTGCAGGTCGGCGCTCAGGTCGCCGCCGAGGACCTTGCCCGGCCGCACCGTGATGCCGAGCCGCGTCTGACGGAGCACGCCGCCGATCTGGCTGTTGGGCCGGCCGGTGGTGTCCTGGGCCCCCGCGATCCACTCGGGGACGTCGGCGTTGTTGAACTTCGCGCCGTCGTAGAAGGCGTTGAACAGCACCAGGCCGGAGATCTCGACCCGGTTCTGGAGCCGGGACTGGACCTTGGCCTGCGCCTCGCTCGCGATCTCGCGCTGCAGACGCTGGATCGCCTCCTCCGCTTTCTCCAGCCGGTCTTCCAGAGAATCCTGCCGGGACTGGGCGACCAGCGGCACGGCCGCCGCAGCGCTCAGCACGAGGGCCAGCCCCAGGCGCGTGTGGATGCTCACCGGCGTCTCCTTTGGGATAGGATCGGCTGCTTGACTAAGCTTCGGTGTCGGGGTCAAACTCGTCCCATGCAAAGCATAGTGAGAAGGTGGCGATTCCGCACCGCCGCCCTCGCCGCGGCCCTCGCCTGGACCGCGGCGCCGCCGCCCGCGCGGGCGCAGGTGAGCGGGCAGGTGACGGTGGCGGAGGCCGGGGGGCGGTCGGCCGGCGACGTGGGGAACGCCGTGGTCTACCTCGAGGGCCGGGGCCCCAGGGCCACGCCGGTCCGGGTGGACATCTCGCTCGACGGCCGGAGCTTCAGCCCGCGGGTCGTCGTCGTGCCGGTCGGCTCGGTGGTGCGGTTCCCGAACCGCGACCCGTTCAACCACAACGTCTTCTCGCTGAGCGATCCCAACGACTTCGACCTCGGCCTGTACGGCCGCGGCGAGGCGGGCGATCACCGCTTCCGCCACGCCGGCCTGGTGCGCGTGTACTGCAACATCCATCCGCAGATGAGCGGGTTCGTCGTGGTGGTGGACAACGCCTACTTCGCGCAGCCGGGCGCGGACGGCTCGTACACGATCCCCGACGTGCCGCCCGGGACGTACCGGCTCCACGTGTGGCACGAGCGCGCTCCGGAGGTGACGCGGGAAATCACCGTGCCGCAGGGCGGGCTCACCGGACAGGACGTCGCGCTCGACGCGAGCGCTTATCACCCCGTGGCGCACCTGAACAAGTACGGCCTGGAGTACGGATCCGGGGCGACGCGTGAGCGCTACTAGGCCCGGCCGCCGCTTCCCGCTCACGCTCAAGGTCTTCGCGGCCACCGCCCTGGTGGTGGTCGTGGTCCTGGGCGGCACGCTCGCACTGGTGTCGGCCCAGGCGACGCGCGGCGCGGACGAGGCGCTGGATCGCCGGCTCGAGAACACCAGCACGGTCGTGCTCAGGTTCATCGAGTCGGAGAACCGCGAGCTGGCGGCCGGCGCACGGGCCGCGACCCAGAACCCCGCCTTCATCGCCGCCTTCAACAAGGGCGGGCCGGGCGCCATCCTGGACCTGGCGAACTCCTTCCGGGACATCCTGGGCGCCGACTACGTCCTGATCACCGACAACCAGGCCGCGGTGCGCGCCCGGACCGACGCTCCGACGGCGCCGA
This sequence comes from Gemmatimonadales bacterium, assembly GCA_035623755.1. Taxonomy (GTDB): domain Bacteria; phylum Gemmatimonadota; class Gemmatimonadetes; order Gemmatimonadales; family JACORV01; genus Fen-1245. The sequence continues at coordinate 6,617 of DASPSV010000033.1, read as the reverse complement.
GCGTCACGTACGATCCGCCGGTCGTGGTGCAGGCCATCGAGGGCAGGCAGGGCACGTACTACGTGAACCAGGCCGACCAGCGCTTCTACCTGGCGGTCGCCACGCCGCTCAAGGACCCCGCCAGCGGCGTGGTCCTCGCGGTCGTGGTGGCGACCCGGCGGGTGACCGATACGCTGGCCGCCGACGTGAAGCAGGCCTCCGGCGGGTCCGATGTCGCGTTCTACCTCCTCGACTCGCTCGACCACCCGGTCGTCGTCGCGAGCACCGTGCCGAAGACGCCGGAGCTCCAGCAGGTCGTCGCGACCTCGGTCGCGGACCTGGCGCAGGGCGGCGCGGGCTCCGGGCGTGCCGAGGCGACGCTGGGCGCCGAGCGGATGGTGGGGCGTGCGCGGCCGCTGCAGAACCAGGGCAGCCGCCATCCGATGGGCGGCTACCTCGCCCTGCGCTCGCGGAGCGAGGAGCTGGCGGGCTTTCACCGCACCCAGCGCACCATCCTGTTCGCCGGCCTCGTGGGCCTGGCCCTGGCCCTGGCGGGATCGTGGCTGGTGGGGCGCGTGATCGGCCGGCCGGTGCGCGCGCTGGTCGGCGTGACCCGCCGCGTGACCGAGGGCGACTACGAGGCGAAGCCCGAGATCACCAGCCGCGACGAGATCGGCGAGCTGGCCGCGGCGTTCCAGCACATGGTCGAGGAGCTGAAGGCGAAGCAGCAGCTCGTGGAGGTGATGAGCGCCTCGAGCAGCCAGGTGACGCGGCCGATGTACGACGCCGCCGGCGTGGCCGCGTCGGCCACCGCGGCGCGCCGGGCCCAGGCCGAGCCGGGGATGCTGGCCGAGGGCAGCCGGTTCGCCGGCCGCTACGACATCAAGGGCGTGCTCGGGATGGGCGGGATGGGCGTGGTGTACCGCGCCTGGGACAACGAGCTGGGCGAGCTGGTCGCGATCAAGACGCTGCGGATGGACGCCGCGCTGGCGGAACCGGCCGCGCTCGACCGCTTCAAGCAGGAGATCCGTCTGGCGCGCAAGATCACGCACCGGAACGTCGTCCGCACCCACGACCTCGGCGAGGTGGACGGGCTGTACTTCATCACCATGGAGTACGTCGAAGGGCAGTCGTTGAAGCACCTGATCCAGGCCCGCGGGTCGCTGCCGGTGAACGTCGCGCTCACGGTGGGCAAGCAGCTGTGCCGCGCGCTGGAGGTGGCGCACGAGCAGGGCGTGATCCACCGCGACATCAAGCCGCAGAACCTGATCGTGGAGCCGTCGGGAACGCTCAAGGTGATGGATTTCGGGATCGCGCGCCTGGCCAAGCGGTCCGAGGGCATGACCCAGGCCGGGATGGCGCTCGGCACGCCGGAGTACATGGCGCCGGAGCAGCTGCTCGGCACCGAGGTCGACTTCCGCGCCGACCTCTACGCCACGGGCGCCGTGCTGTTCGAGTCGCTCACCGGCCGCACGCCGTTCGTCGGCGACTCGGCCGTCACCCTGGTGGCCAAGCAGATCGAGGAGACGCCGCCCTCGCCGCGGAGCCTCAACGCCGACGTGCCGGAGCCCCTGGCCACCGTCGTCCTGCGCGCGCTCGCCAAGGACCCGGCGGAGCGGCCCCAGAGCGCGGCGCTGCTCTACGAGGAGCTGGATGCCATCGCGGTCTGAAGGCTAGCGTGGAAGCCCTCCCGATCGAGGCCCGCGCGCTCGGGAAGCGGTACGGCGCGGTCGTTGCCCTGAAGGACCTCTCCCTCGACGTGACCGCGGGAGAGGTCTTCGGCTTTCTGGGCCCCAACGGGGCCGGGAAGACGACGACCATCCGGATCCTGCTCGGGTTGATCCGGCCGGACGGCGGCGAGGTGCGCGTGCTGGGGCGGGCGCCCGGTGGCCGCGGCGTGGCGGCCCGCGCCGGCATCGGCTTCCTGCCGGGCGACATGGCCTTCTGGCCGTCCCTGTCGGGCGCCGAAACGCTCGACTTCCTCGCCCGGCTCGCGGGCCGGCCCGCGACCGCCCGGGAACGGCTGCTGGAGCGGCTCGGTCTCGGCGCGGCGGAGCTGGCGCGTCACGTGCGCACCTACTCCGACGGGATGAAGCAGAAGCTCGGCCTGGTGCAGGCGCTGCAGTGCGAGCCGCGGCTGGCGCTCCTGGACGAGCCCACCAAGGGCCTCGATCCGCTGGTCCAGCAGACGTTCTACGAGATCGTGGCCGACCTCAAGGCCGGCGGCGCGACCGTGTTCCTCTCCTCGCACGTGCTCCCGGAGGTCGAGCGCGTGTGCGACCGCGTGGCGATGCTGCGCGCCGGCTCCGTGGTCAGCCTCGGCGACGTGGAGAGCCTGCGGCGTGCCGAGCGGCGCCGCGTGATCGCCGACTTCGGCGCGGACGTGGACGCGGCCTCGCTGGCGCACTTCGGCGACCTGGTGGTGGCGAAGCCCCGGCACGTCGAGCTGCTGGTGGCGCAGGCGGCCCTGCCCGCGCTGGTCGCGCGGCTGGGGATGCTGCCGCTCGCCGACGTCGCGATCGAGCGGCCGACGCTCGAGGAGGCGTTCCTGGAGCACTACCGGTGAGCGCCGTGCGCGTTCTGCTCGAGCACCACGCGCGCCTGCACCGCGGGGCGCTGGTGCCGCTGGCGGTGGGGCTGGCGCTGTTCGAGTGGATGATGACGTTCGTGGCGGGACAGCCGTCGGTGTCGCGGTTCCTGGGCGAGGCCCTGCGGGCGGCGCCGCCGCAGTTCCTGGCGCTCCTCAACCAGGACCTGCTCGTGGGCGTGAGCGTGCGCGGGATCGTGGGCGTCGGCTACGCGCATCCGTTCGCGCTGATCATGATGGCGGTGTGGGCGGTGCGCGTGCCGTGCGCGGCGCTCGCCGGGGAGATCGGCCGCGGCACGATGGACATCGTCGCCTCGCGCCCGGTCGCGCGCTCGAGCCAGGTCGCGGCGGCGGCGGCGGCGCTCCTCGCCGGCCTGACGGTGCTGGCGGGCGCCGCGTGGCTGGGGACCCTGGTCGGGCTCACCCTGCGGCCGCTCGAGGGTGTGTCGGCGCTCCGCTACCTGCCGGTGGCCGCGGCGCTGTGGCTGACGTTCGCCTGCTTCGGGATGGTGGCGATCCTGGTGTCGGCGCTGTCGCGGGAGGCGGGCACCGCCATCGCGTGGATCTCGGGGCTGCTGGCGGGCTCCTACGTGCTCGACTACGTGGCGCGGGTCTGGCCGCGGATCGCGTCGCTCCGGCCCGCCTCGCTGTTCATGTACTACGAGCCCCAGCAGGTGGTCAGCGTGGGGCTCGCGCGGCACGACCTCGGGGTGCAGGCCGCCGTCGGCGCGGCGGCGCTGCTCGCGGCCTTCGTCGTCTTCGCCCGCCGCGATCTCTAGTTCGTCCTCGCCGCCTCGGCGTACTCGCCGGCCTTCACGCACCACCGGTGGCACTCGATCCGGCCGTCGCCGAACCGCTCGCAGCGGCGCACCTCGTCGAAACCGGTTACCGTGCCCACGAAGCTCGCCGGCACGCCCAGGACCTTCATCGAGTGCTGCAGCACCGGGCACCACACGGTGCCGGCGACGCCGCGCCGGTCGAGCAGCATGTGCGCGGTCGAAATGGCGATGGTCGAAACGATGGCGACGAGGATGACGAGCGCGATCCCCACCCAGACGGCGAGCACGGCCCACAGCGCGAGATGCAGCATGGGAAGCTCCCCTCCATTCCCGAAGCCAATGTAGTGCATACCGCGGGCCGCGGGCGCGCAGGTGCGGCCCCATTGCTGACGAGTTTCGTCCGGATTGCGCGGGCCGCCGAGTGACGGCACGGCTTCCGAAGAACTACGAGGGTGGCGCACCGGCGCGGCGCGGGCGAGTCTTGAGGCGGCGGGAGACGGGAGAGGGCCGGCTCCCGCCGCGCGGCCGTCCGGGCCGCAGACACGGGGGTGGTCATGACCGTCTGCGCGCAGTTTCCCGCCGAGAACGTGCGCGATTGGCGGCGGATCGAGCGCTGCATCCACGACATCCTGGCGTTCACGGGCGCGGAGGGCGCGGCCATCACCGCCATCACGGCGCGGATGAAGCCGTTCTTCACGCTGTGTGACCGCGAGTGCGTCACCGACGACGAGCTGCGGGCCTTCGTCGCCGACCTGCTGTTCGACCGGCTGAAAGTCGAGTCGGAGCTGTACTACGCCCGGAGCCTCGAGTCCGTCCCCTGATCTCCGCGCCTACCTGATCCTGGGCTGCACCTACGCCTTCGCAGCGGCGGTGCAGCCGGGTCCCTTCCAGACGTACCTGGTCTCCCAGGCGGTGCGCCACGGCTGGCGGCGCACCCTGCCCGCGGCGCTCGCGCCGCTGGTGAGCGACGCCCCCATCATCCTGGTGGTCGTCCTCGTGCTGAGCCGGGTGCCACGCGGCCTCTCGGAGGGGCTGCGTTGCGCGGGCGGCGCGTTCCTGCTCGTCCTCGCCTGGCGCGCGCTCGGCGCGTGGCGGCGGTACCGGCTCCCGGTCGAGGGCGCGCCGGCCGGTAGCCGCAGCCTCCTCGCGGGGGCGGCGGTGAACTTCCTCAACCCCAATCCCTGGCTGGGATGGTCGCTGGTGATGGGACCGCTGCTGCTCGGCGCGTGGCGCGCGAGCCCCGGCGACGGCCTCGCCCTGCTCGCGGCCTTCTACGGCACGATGGTAGCCGCGTCGGCCGCGATCATCGCGATGTTCGCCGCGACGAGAAGCCTGGGTGAGCGGATCGCGCGCGCGTTGGTCGGCGTGTCGGCCGCGGGCCTCGCCTGCTTCGGATGCTGGCAGGTCTGGTCGGGAGCCAGCGCGCTGCTCGGTTGAGCACGCGAAGGCCGTCGTTGCCGACGGCGTCGGCCAGGGAGGTCGATGGAGCGGGCCGGGGAAGATCGCCCGGCCCCGGCGGCTTGGTCAGATCTGCAGGTACCGCTCGGACAGCTCCACGAGGCGCTCGTCGTTCTGCGCCCGCGCGCGCTCGAGGATGGCACGCACGGCCGGAAAGAGACGCTTCTCGCCCCAGTAGTAACCCGTCGCCATCTCGGCGCTGCCGGTCTGGCCGGCGCGCGCGGCCTCGAGGAGCGCCTCGGCTGCGGCGGCGTCGAATCCGGGATCGTCCCGGGGCGGGAGGGACACCCGGTAGCCGGGGTCTCCCCAGGACTCGTGCTCGCCGACGAACGCGCGGGACATGGACGGAATGTACCCGGAGACACGAAGGGCCGCCCGGCGATCAGGCGGCCCTCCTGGCACTCGCTGGCGCCTGCCGGCTACGGACGTGCCGGCGGGCTCGAGGCGCGGGCCGCGGGTCGCGCGCTGCCGGGTCGGGCTGGCGGCGGCGCGGGCGCGGCCGGGATGGCCATGGCCAGGCCTCCGCGCCCCGCGCAGGCCGCCTCGCTCGGCGTGCCGCCGAGGTACGTGCCGTCCTTGCAGCGCATCGTCGCGCCCGCCGGCGGCGGCGTATTGGCGGCCGCGGCCGTCGTCATGGCTGCCGGCGTCGCGCCGACGCGTCCGACCGCGGGCGGCGGCGTGCGCTGCGGCAGCACGGCCAGCAGGCCGCGGTGGCTCGAGCAGGCCGCGACCGCCGCGGGCGGCACGATGAAGGTGCCGTCGTTGCACTGCGCCACCGCGTTGGCGGGCGGCGCCAGGGCGACCGCGCTCGCCGCGGGACGGGTCGAGTCCAGCGGCAGGCCGATCGGCGCCGGAGCCGGGCGCAGGGCCGGCGTCACCGAAGCGGGGCTGACCGCGGTGGCTGACGGTGCGCCGGCGCGAGGCGGCGCGACCGACGCCGGCGGCGGCGGCAGCGTCGGCGCGCGGGTGCCGACGGGCGCCGGAGGCGGCGGGTTCGACGGCGCCTGGGCGGCGAGCGGCCGCGCGGCGGCGCAGAGGGCGAGCGCCAGGGCGAGCCCTGCCGTCCCCGCGGCCTTCGAGCGCGCGCGGCGCGTGGCGGCGAACGGGAGGGAGGTCGTCATGGCGACACCGTGATCGTTGGGGTGTTGTACGCGACGTAGTTCGTCGCGGTGATCGTCGCCTGGCCCGTGCCCGTGGACACGCCCTTCACGTAGAACTGGACGTAGTACGCGTCCTTCGGGATCACCACGCTGGTGATGACCGCGCTGTTCGCGCCGCCCGAGACGAACTCGATGCTGCCGCTCGGCGCGAGCGTGAAGGTCGTCGCGGCCTGCACGTAGTGCGCGACCTGCGCCGAATCGTAGGCGTACATCGTGATCAGGGCGGAGTCCCCGTTGGCGAGGGACAGCGTCGTGGGCCAGCCGCCGATCGGGCTGACCTGGCCGAGGCTGACCCCGGTGTAGGCCGTGGCCGGGCTCTCGACCGGCGACGTGGTGGTCGCCACCAGCGTGTCCATGCCGGTCGTCGCGCCCACCACGTGGAAGTACACGTAGTAGGTGCCGGTCGGAATCGTGACGAACGTCCGCGCGGTGTCGTTCAGGATGATGCTGGTGCGCGGCGTGCCCGAGTGCGACAGCGTGACGTTGATGGGCGACGTCGCGTTGTCCGGCGTGTACACGTACAGGTTGTTGTACTGCCCGATGCCGAGCGACTGGGTGCCCCAGTCGAAGTTGAGCGACGGCGTCTGCACGGTGACGTTGAGCGTCCCCGTGTTGTACGCGTACTGGGCCGCGCGGGTGTCGCTGGCCGAGAGC
>DASPSV010000151.1:0-2569 GCA_035623755.1 Gemmatimonadales bacterium | reverse complement strand
CACACCAACACCACCGACAACCTCGACACCGACCGCTTCATGGCAGGCATCCGATGGGTGTACTGACCTCCCGCCCGCCGCGCGCCTCGCGCCCGTCACGCACGTCGGCCGCGCTCGCCGCCGCGCTCCTGCTCGCCGCCGCGCCGCTCGCGCTCCGCGGCCAGATGCCGCCGCGCGCGTTCCTCCGGGTCGGGGCGGGCGCTTTGAATCCTGACGACCCGTTCTACACCACGCTGGCGTACGGCGCCGCCGCCGGCGTCGGCACGCCCGTCGGGGCGTTCGCGCTGCAGGTCGTGCGCCAGAGCCGCGATCGCAACGAGGGCCAGGACCTGAACAACGCGCGCACGTTCGTGATGCTGGACTGGGAGCCGGCGCTCCGGATCCGGACCATCCAGGACGGGCAGGCGTTCCTGCGCTTCGGAGCGGGCTGGCTGTTCAGGAGCCCTTTCAGGTCGTCGCCCGCGGTGGACCTCGGGGCGGGATGGCGGTACTCGCTTGCGCCGGGGCTGTCCCTCGTCGGCTCCCTGGTGGACCAACTGGCGTTCCTTCCCAGCGAGACGCTTCCGGTGAACTGCGGCGCCGGCACCTGCACCCAGCTGGGCTACCGGGGCGAGGTGCAGCACAACTTCGGGCTGCTGATCGATCTCGAGCTGCACCCCTAGCCTCCCGGGGCGCGGCGTGCCATCGTTGCCCGGGAGCGCGCGCCCGCCGCGCCGCGGTCCGGGCTCCGCGCGCCGCACTCCGACCCGGGAGTCCCCATGCAGGTCTCGACCACGTTCTCGATCGAAGGCTACCGGATCGCCGAGTACAAGGGGCTGGTGCGCGGCATCGTCGTGCGCGCCCCCACCATCGGCCAGGGCATCATGGGCGGGCTGAAGTCCATCGTCGGCGGACAGATCGGCGCCTACACCGAGATGTGCGAGCAGGCGCGCCAGCAGGCGTACGACCGCCTGGTCGAGCACGCGACGGGCGTCGGCGCCAACGCCGTCCTCGGCGTGCGCTACGAGTCGTCGGAGGTGGGCCGCCAGGCCGGCGCCACCGAAGTGCTCTGCTACGGCACGGCGGTCGTCATCCAGCACGTCGGCTGAGGGAGGGGAACGCCATGAGCAGGCCGCTCACGCTCGTGCTGCTCGCGTCCGCCGCCTCGCTCGCCGGCTGCGTGGGCTCGCTCTACCCGCTGTGGAAAGGGCCGGACATGATCGCCGACGCGCGCATCGTCGGCACGTGGCACGAGCCCGGCTCGACGGGCTGGGTGGACGTCGCCGCCACCGGGCCCTTCACCTACCGCATCCTGGTGCGCGACGACTCCGGCAGGATGGGAGCCTTCGGCGGCCTGCTCGGCAGGCTCGACGGCCGGCTGGTCCTCGACGTCCAGCCCGACGTCACCCGGCTCCCCGTCCCGGCCACGTACAGCGGCATGCTGCAGCCGCTCCACGCGTTCGTGTTCATCGACTCGCTGGGGGAGCACCCGCGCTTCAGCATCCTGGAGCCGGACTCGCTGCGGAAGTACCTGATCGCGCACCCGGGCGCGGTGCGCGCCGACACGCTCACGGCCGGGGTCGTGCTCGAGGCCGGGCCGGCCGACCTGCAGGCGTTCCTGCGCGCCTACGTCCGGCGGCCCGGCGTCGTGGGCGCGCCCGAGACGATGAGCCGCTGCACCGACTGCCGGGTTCCGGGGCGCTGAGGCGCGGCGGGCCGGGCCGTCGCTCGGCGCCGCCCCTTCGCGCCGGGCGCGCCTAGTTGCAGGCGATGAGGCCTTCCTGCGACGCCGGCCCGACCGGCACCGCGTTGCCGTAGAAGACGTAGCACTGCCGAACGGTCCACGTGCTCGTGGCCGACGCCGACCACCCGTCGCCGCCCGCCTCGATGATGGTCACGGCGGTGCCCGACGACACGTTGTAGAGCGTCAGCGAGCCCAGCGCCGGCGCGTAGGTCGCGTAGTCGTCGAAGTACGCCTCTTCCGCCGTGGCCAGGTTGCGCAGATCGGACGTCATCGCCGCGACCGACGCCTTGTCCCGCGCCGCCGCCCACCGCGGAATGAGCACCGTGACGAGGATGCCGATGATCACGATGACCATCAGCAGCTCGATCAGGGTGAAGCCGCGGTTACGCTTCGCCAACGCCGACTCCGTGCAAAGTGGGCGCGTGGACGCGGACCTGTCGGGTCCCGGGACGGGACCGGCGGCGCCCGCGCGGGGCCGTAGTGGACGAATGCAACGCAAGGAAGGCACCAGCCGGTCCACCCGCCCCTCGCGCGCGGCCTACCCCGTTACGGCGACGGAGGTTGCGGTGCCGCCGCGTGCCGAACAGCCGCCCGGGGACCGCCCCATCCGCCCGTGGCGATTTGCACCTTTGCCACACGTTTCGCAAGAGTCCGCCGAAAACAGCGAGGCCCGGGACGGCCCGGGCCTCGCGGTCTGCTCAGAGTGCGGGTGCCTGCGCGCTGCGGATGGCTACTGGCACTGCGGGGCGCCTTCGTTCTGCCCCGTGACCGGCGGCGTGGCGCTGCCGACGAAGATCCCGCAGGTCTTCGTGGTCGCGTTGTTGCTCGACGTCGCGGCCCACCCCG
>DASPSV010000111.1:0-12642 GCA_035623755.1 Gemmatimonadales bacterium | reverse complement strand
CCCGCCGGTTCCCGCCGGGCGGCCCGCACCCGCGCGCCGTGGCGGGACTGGGCCGCGCTCACCAAGCCCGGCATCACGCGGCACGTCCTGGTGACGGCGGCGGCCGGGTACTACCTCGGCGCCGCCGGCCGGCCCGACTGGCCGCGCGTGGCCGCGTTCCTCGCGGGCACCGCGCTGGTCTCGGGCGGCACGAACGCGCTCAACCAGTGGTGGGAGCGGGAGGTGGACGGGCGGATGCCGCGCACGCGGAGCCGCCCGATCCCGGCGGGCCGCGTGGCGCCGCCGGCCGCGCTCGCCTTCGGGCTCGCGATCGGCGTGGCGGGCGTCGCCCTGCTCGCCTGGCGCGCCAACCTCCTCACCGCCGCGCTCGCCACGTTCACGCTCGCCAGCTACGTGCTGGTCTACACGCCGCTCAAGCGCCGCACCACGCTCAACACCCTGGTGGGGTGCGTGCCCGGCGCGCTGCCCATCCTCGGCGGGTGGACCGCGGCCACCGGCCGGGCCGCACCGGCGGGCTGGGCGCTGTTCGCCGTGCTGTTCCTCTGGCAGCTGCCCCACACGCTCTCGCTGGTGTGGCTGCACCGCCGCGACTACCGCGCCGGCGGCCTGGTGATGCCGGGCGCCGACGACGACGCGGGCCGGCGCACCGCCCTCAAGAGCGCCGCGTGGGCGCTCGCGCTGGTGGCGGCGAGCCTGGTCGTAGTGCCGCTGGGCGTGGCGGGCCGCGCGTACTTCGCCGTCGCGCTCGCGCTCGGCGCGTGGCTGGTGGTGGACGGCGCGCTGTGGGCCGCCCGGCCCACGCCCGCGCGGGCGCGGCGGCTGTTCCTCGCCACGCTGGGCTACCTGCCGCTCCTGCTGGGGACGATGGCCGCGGCGCACGCCGCGGGGATCTAGCACCCCGCTCGACCCGCACGACAACCGTTTCCGTCGCCAGAACCACCCGCAGCCCGTGGCGCGTCCCCAAGGCCGACCCGGGGGCGCGGGATTGCGGCCTCCACCCCCGCCCGCGCCGCCGGGGGGGGGTCACGATCCGGTCACGGACGGCCGCGCCCGGCCCGGAACCGGAGGATCACGTCTATGGTAAGAGAGCGGCCGGCGGGAGTCCTCGCGGCGGACCGCGGGCGGGCCGGAGGCAAAGATATCCGATAACCAAGTCATCTGTTGACTTTGGGCCCGGGAGGCGATAACCACAGTCAGCGAGATGTGTCTCCGGACGCCGCCGCCCTTCCGGCCCGCGGCGCACCGGCGCCCGCCGTTCCGCGAAGGAGAGGTCGCATGCGCCCCGAGCAGTGGGCGACGTTCAAGAGGGCCGCGCGGCTGGAGAAGCTCGACCGCGTCCCGATGGCGCTGATCATCGACAGTCCGTGGATCCCGGGCTACCTCGGCCTGAACCACATGGACTTCTTCCTCGACCCCGAGCTGTGGTTCCAGTCGCACCTCAAGATCCACCGGGAGTTCCCCGACGTCACCTTCGTCCCGTCGTGGTGGATGGAGTACGGGATGGCGGCGGAGCCCTCGGCGCTGGGCGCGAAGATCAAGTTCTGGCAGGACAACACGCCGAGCGAGTACCACACGCTCTACCACATCGAGGACCTCGAGCTGTGGCCGGACTACGAGGTCGAGGCCGACGCGTTCATGGGGATGACGCTGCACCGCATCCGGATGCAGCGGCAGCGGATCCTGGACACCGGCGAGATCCTGCCGTTCGCCACCTCGCGCGGCCCGATGTGCACCGCCGGCTTCGTGCGCAGCACCACCGACTTCATGATCGACCTGGTGGAGAAGCCGGACTGGGCGCACAAGCTGCTGGACCGCTGCACCAGCCTGATCATCGACTGGCTGAAGGCGCAGGCGAAGGCGATGGGCCCGACGGTGGAGGGGATCTTCATCCTCGACGACATCGTCGGGTTCGTGAACGAGGAGCACTACCTCGAGTTCGCGCACCCGTGCCTGAAGCGGATCTGCGACGCGTTCCCGAAGGACTGGGTGAAGCTGTACCACAACGACGCCGACATCAACGCGTGCCTCGACCACCTGCCCGACTGCGGGTTCAACGTGCTGAACTGGGGCAAGCAGACGGACATCGCGGACGTGAAGGCGCGGGTCGGCGACCGGATGTGCCTGATGGGCAACGTGAACCCGCTCGAGGTCGGCGTGCGCGGCACGCCGCAGGAGGTGCGGGCCGCCACGCTGGAGGTGCTGGAGAAGAGCGGCGGCGAGGGCATCATCCTCTCGGTGGGCGGCGGCACCAGCCCCGGCATGCCGCGGGCCAACATCGTCGCGATGCAGCGCGCGCTGGAGGAGTTCAACGGCAGCCGGCGCGCGGCGCCGGCGCACGCCTGAGGGAGCGGGGATGCCGGACTACGCGCTGATGAACCAGTGCCTCTACGAGGGCAAGGCCGCCGACGTGGAGCGGATGACGAAGGAGGCGCTGGCGGAAGGGCGGCCCGTGCAGGAGGTGCTGAGCGAGGGCCTCATCGCGGGGATGAGCGTCGTCGGCGAGGACTTCAAGCACAACATCCTGTACGTGCCCGAGGTGCTGATCGCGGCGCGGGCGATGAAGGCCGGGATGGCGGTTCTGAAGCCGCTCCTGACCTCCAAGGAATCGAACGTCGAGCCGGCCGGCGTGCTGCTGATGGGCACCGTGCGCGGGGACCTGCACGACATCGGCAAGAACCTGGTGTGCATGATGGCCGAGGGCGCCGGGTTCGAGGTGCACGACATCGGCGTGGACCAGAGCATCGAGAAGTTCCTGGCCGCGACCGAGCAGTTCAAGCCCGACATCATCGGGATGAGCGCGCTCCTCACGACGACGATGACGTACATGAAGACGGTGATCGACGGCTACAAGGAGCGCGGCCTGGGCCACATCAGGATGGCGATCGGCGGCGCGCCGATCAGCCAGATGTACGCCGAGGAGATCGGCGCCGACGGCTACGGCGCCGACGCGTCGAGCGCGGTGGACCTGTTCCTGCGGCTGGTCAAGGAGAAGGCGGCCAAGGCGTGACGCAGGTCCAGGTCCTGTACTGGCAGGACATCCCCTCGCAGGTGAAGGCGTGGGACGACTTCGACGAGGTGAAGATCGAGCTGTCCCCGCGGTTCGTGGCGCGGATCGACGCGGCCGCGACGGCGCAGGGCCTCACCGGCACCGACGACTACCTCGCGCAGTGGCGCTGGGGCGAGACGCTGGAGCGCCAGGGCACGGCCGCGACGGTGGCCGAGGCCGTCCGGCGCGAGCTGGAAGTCGCCGGCTGAGCCCGCCCGGCGGGTGCGGCCGGCCGTGAAGCTCCTCCACGAAGCGGTCCTCGAGCGGCGCCTGGTCGCCGACGGCGCCATGGGGACCGAGCTGATGGCCGCCGGCCTCGAGGGCGGCGGCTGCGGCGAGGCCTGGAACCTCACCCATCCCGACCGCGTGCTCGCCATCCAGCGGCGCTACGCCGAGGCGGGCGCCGACTGCCTGATCACCAACACGTTCGGCGGGAGCCGCCTCATGCTGGCCCGGCACGGCCACGCCGACGAGGTGCGGGCGATCAACCGCGCCGGGGTGCGGCTGGCGCGGGAGGCGTTCGCCGGCCGGCCCGGCTGGGTGCTCGGGGATCTCGGCCCGCTGGGCGCGATCCTCGAGCCGTACGGCGACCTGCCCGCGGACCGGGCGCGCGCCGCCTACGAGGAGCAGGCGTCCGCGCTGGTCGAGGCGGGCGCCGACGCGCTGATCCTCGAGACGCAGACCTCGCTCGAGGAGCTGGGGATCGGGATCGACGCGGCGCGCGCGGCGCGCGCGCCCTCGGTCATCGCCTCGCTCTCCTACGACCGCTCGGCCGACGGCACGTTCTGGGTCACGATGATGGGCGTGCTGCCGGAGCGCGCGGCCGCCTTCGCGGCCGAGCGCGGCGCGGACATCGTCGGCCTCAACTGCGGGACCAGCCTCGACATGGCGGGCGTGGCGGCGGTGGTGCGGAGCTACCGCGCCGCCGTCCCGCTCCCGGTGATGGGGCAGCCGAACGCCGGCAACCCGGTGCTCGAGCACGGCCGCGCCGTGTGGCGGCAGACGCCCGCCGAGATGGGGGCCGGCGTGGCGGCGGCGCTGGAGGCGGGCGCGGGGATCGTCGGCTCGTGCTGCGGCAGCACGCCGGCGCACACGGCGGCGATCCGCTCGGCGGTGGACGAGTTCAACCGTCGCCGCGCGGCGGCCCGCTAGGCCCATGGACACGCTGCGGGAGAAGCTCGCGGGCCCGCGGTTCCTGATCGGGGTCGAGCTGGTCTCGATCCGCGGCTCCATGTCGGAGGCGACCGCGGTCCGGGTGCGCTCGCTCGCCACCCAGCTCGTGGACCGGCCGGAGGTGGACTGGATCTCCATCACCGACAACGCCGGCGGCAACCCGCAGCTCCACCCGCAGGCGCTCGGCAAGCCGATCCTGTACGCGGGTAAGGAGGTGGTGATCCACCTCACCTGCAAGGACCTGAACCGCAACGCGCTCGAGAGCGCGGCGTGGCAGCTCGACAGCGAGGGCTTCCACAACGTGCTGGCGATGACGGGCGACTACCCGGTGGGCGGGAGCGGCGGCCGCGCCAAGCCGGTGTTCGACCTCGACTCGGTCGGCCTGATCGCGATGCTCGACCGGATGAACCGCGGGTTCGACGACAAGCACCTCAAGACGTCGTTCTGCATCGGGGCGGTGACGAGCAACACCAAGCTGCGCGAAGGCGAGGTCGTCCCGCAGTACCTCAAGCTGCAGAAGAAGATCGCGTGCGGCGCGCACTTCATCATCACCCAGGTGGGCTTCGACGCCCGGAAATCGCGCGAGCTCCGGCTGTGGATGGACCGCCACGGCGTCGGGCGCACGCCGCTGGTGGGCAACGTCTACGTGCTCACGGCGCGGGCGGCGCGGCTGTTCGCGAGCGGGCGGGTCGCCGGGGTGGTGGTGACGCCCGAGCTGCTGGAGCTGTGCGAGCGGCACGGGCGCTCGCCCGACGGCGGCAAGGTGTTCTTCCGCGAGCTCGCCGCGAAGCAGCTGGCGGTCTACCGGGGCCTCGGCTACCGCGGCGCGTACCTGGGCGGGATCCACGACCTGGCGACGGTGGAGCGGGTGCTCGAGATCGAGCGCGGGTTCGCGCCGGGCGACTGGAAGGCCTTCGCGCGGGAGATCGCCTTCGGGCGCCCCGGCGAGTACTTCGCGTACCCGGAGGAGGCCGGGGCCGCGGTGCCGGGCGGCGCCGCGCGGGCGCCGCGGAAGGCGCGCGCGGGGCTCGGCTACCGCCTCTCCCGCTGGACGCACGCGCTGATGTTCACGCCGGGGCGGCCGCTCTTCCGCCTGGGCGCATGGATCGTCGCGCGCGCCCGCGACCCGATGCAGGGCCCGCGCCCGCTGCGGCTGACCGAGAACGCCTCCAAGGCGGTGCTGTTCCGCTGCAAGGACTGCGGCGACTGCTCGCTGCCCGACGTGGCGTTCCTGTGCCCGGAGTCACAGTGCGCGAAGAACCAGCGCAACGGCCCGTGCGGCGGCACGCGCGAGGGACGCTGCGAGGTGGACGGCTTCGGCGAGTGCATCTGGCTCCGCGCCTACGAGCGGCTCAAGGCCGGCGGGCGGGAGCTCCAGCTCCTCGACCACGCGCCGGTGGTGCAGAACCAGGCCCTGCGCGGCACGTCGAGCTGGGCGAACACGTGGCTGGGGCGGGACCACGCGGCCGCCGCCCTACACCCTACACCCTCACACCCTACACCCAGTTTCCAGTTGCCAGACGCCACGTTGCCAGAACAGGCCCAAACCCCGGCCCTGCGCCAGCCATGACCCAGCCGCGGCTCCACATCATCGGCGACCTGATCAACAACGCCTACGGTCGCGCCCGCAAGGCCTTCGCCGCCCGCAGCCTCGAGGGCTACCAGGCGCTCGCGCGCGGCCAGACCGGCCTGGGGTGCGAGTGGCTGGACGTGAACATCGACGGCACGCAGCAGATCCAGGTCCGGCCCGAGGAGATGCTCGCGTTCCTGCCCGACCTGGTCCCGGCGCTGCAGGAGGCGTCGCCGCTGCCGTTGTGCATCGACAACCCCTCCATCCACTACCAGCGCGTCGCGCTCGAGCACTACGACCGGGCGCGCGCCGGCGGCAAGCCGCCGATCGTCAACTCGATCGCCGCCTCGCGCGAGCGGCTGGACGAGATGATCGAGCTGGTGAAGGCCTACGACGCGATGGTGGTCGTCGTGGTGTCGGAGCGGTTCGTGGAGGGCGGGACGTCGCAGTGCTTCAGCCCCGAGGACGTGCACTGGTCGGCACGGCACTTCGTGGAGCGGCTGGCGACGCAGGGCGGCCGCCGGCCCGACCAGATCCTGCTCGACCCCGGCCTCGCGCCGGTCGGCGCGGACACCTACGGCCTGGTGAACATGGGGCTCGACGCGATGAAGCTGATCCGCGCGGACCGGGACCTGGCGGGCACGCACATCTCGGTGGGCCTCTCGAACTTCGCCTGGGGGACGCCGAAGCAGATCCGCGGCGACCTCGAGAAGGCCTACCTGCGGATCGCGACCGACGCGGGGCTCGACTTCTCGATCGCCAATCCCGAGAGCGGGACCGTTCCGCTGCCCGAGGGCCACGAGACCGTGCGGCGGCTGCAGCAGGCGCTCGACGCCGGCCGCGCGCAGCCGGGCGAGTCCCGGGAGACGGCCGGCTTCCGCCAGGCCGAGGGCGTGCTCGCGATCTGGAGCTAGGCCGCCCGCTGTCATCGCCGCGACAGCTTCCCACCGTAGCTTGGAGCGCCACGCCTACCACGGAGGATGCGTGCGCGCCACCATCGCCTTCGCCGCCCTGACACTCCTCGCGGCCGGCGCGCCGGTCGCCGGGCGGGCCCAGGCCCCGGCGTCCGGGTCCGGCCAGGCGGCTCCGGCCTACAAGCGCGAGGTGCCCCGCCGGCTCCTCGCCCGCGCGAAGGTCAGCGAGGACTCGGCGCGCGTCATCGCGCTCGCCCGGATGCCCGGCGCCCGCATCCGGGCGCTGGAGCTCGAGAACGAGCACGGCCGGCTGATCTGGTCCTGGGAGCTGACGCTCGCGGGGAAGCCCGGCATCGAGGAGGTGAACGTGGACGCCCTCGACGGCCACGTCGTCGGCGTCGAGCACGAGGCGGAGTGAGGCGCGGCGGCCCCTAGCCGCGACGCCCGGGCGCGGCAGCGCGCGCCGCCAGCACGTCTCTCGCGCCCGTCCAGCGAAGCCCGGGATAGCGATCGTTGTCCAGCGGTGCCGGCAGGCCCCGTCCGTCGAACATGTCGCGCATGTACTGCATGCCCTGCCACGCCGGGAACGGCTCCCGACCGCCGGGGGCGACGGCGCGCGCGACCACGATCAGCGCGCCGAGCATGCCCAGGCCCCCGGCCCTCACCAGGCGGAACTTCGCTCCGGTCACCTCGCCCGCGACCGTCGCCAGCTCCCGCGCGCTGAGCCGGTCGCCCGCGATCCGCAGGAAGCGCGGCGCGGACGGGTCGAGCGCCGCGCACGCCGTGAACGCCGCCGCGTCGTCCTCCGTCGTGAAGTCCATGCGCTGGTCCGCGTCGCCCCAGTAGACGACCCGCCTGCGCTTCAACAGCACCAGCGGCATCCGGCCGCCGAGCAGCTCGGCGAACGCGCCGCAGAAGACCGTCGTGGCCCCGATCGGGCGCTCCGCGAGGCGCACGTGGAATTCGCGGCGCAGGTCGAGGTTGCGGTTCCGGCCCGGCGGGAGCCCGGTGAAGTCGATCGAGTAATCGGACGGGATGAACCGCGGCACGCCGGCCGTGACCGCGGC
Source organism: Gemmatimonadales bacterium (assembly GCA_035623755.1). Taxonomy (GTDB): domain Bacteria; phylum Gemmatimonadota; class Gemmatimonadetes; order Gemmatimonadales; family JACORV01; genus Fen-1245. Next base: position 4,872 of record DASPSV010000111.1, on the reverse strand, counting down.
GTCGAGCAGGGCGGTCTGCGCGTCGACGACCACGTCGCGCAGGCCGTTCAGCGCCGAGACGACGCACTCGGCGCCCGAGACCGCCCGCGCCAGCCCGGAGGCGTCGCCCAGGTCCACCGGCGCGACGGTGGCGCCGAGCGCCCGCAGCGGCTCGAGCCGCTCCGGTGCCGTCGCGGGGCGCGCCAGCGCCACCACGCACGCGCCGCGCTCGCGCAGGGCCCCGGCGATGCGCCCGCCGAGGCTGCCCGTCGCCCCCGCCACCACGACGAGCGCGCCCACGCGCCTCAGAACCCCGGCGGCCGCTCCGCCGCCACCCGGAACGCGCCCTCGAGCGCGAGGCCGGCGCGGGCCAGCGTGCCCTCGTCGAACAATCGCCCCACCAGCGTGATGCCGTGCGGCACGCGCCGCGGCGGCGAGAACCGCGGGAGCGGATGCGCCGGATCCGGCGCCCAGTCGCTCCGCGCCTCCGCGACCTGCACGAAGCCCGCCCGCAGCGTCAGCGAGGGATGGCCGGTGAAGTTGGTGATGGTGAGCTGCTCGTCGCGGAGCGAGGGCACCAGCAGCACGTCCACCTGCGAGAAGAGGCGTGCCATCTCCGCCGCCACGCGCCGCCGCATCCGGTCGGCCTGCACCAGGTCCACCGCCGAGAGGAACCGCGTCTGGCGGAACAGGTTGGGCCAGGCGTCGTCCGGCTGCATCCGCAGCGTGTCGTCCTGGCCGGTGAGCGTCAGCTCCTCGAAGGACGCCGCCGCTTCGGCGAACAGGACCGGCATCAGCGACGAGTAGGGCCAGTCCGGCAGGGTCACGGGCGTCGGCGTCATGCCGAGCGACCGGATCGTCTCCACCGCGGCGCGGTCCACGTCCGTGGCCGGGCTCTCGCGCATCCACGGCTCGATGTAGCCGACCTTGAGGCCCCGCACCGGCGCGCCCGCGTCGAAGTCGAGGCGGGCGGGCACGCTGGACGGATCTCCCGCGTCCGGGCCGCCGATGGCCCGCAGCACCAGCATCGTGTCCTCGACCGACCGCGCCATCGGGCCGAGCTTGTCGAGCGACCAGCACAGCGTCATGGCGCCGGTGCGCGCCACGCGGCCGAAGGTGGGCCGCAGCCCGGCGAGCCCGCAGCGCATCGAGGGGCTCACGATGCTGCCGTCGGTCTCGCTGCCGATCGCGAACGCCACCAGGCCCGCCGCGGTGGCGGCGCCGGGGCCGCAGCTCGAGCCGGACGCGCCCTCCTCCAGGAGCCACGGGTTCATCGTCTGGCCGCCGAACCAGATGTCGTTGAGCGCCAGCGCGCCGAGGGAGAGCTTGGCGAGGAGCACCGCGCCGGCGTCGTCGAGCCGCCGCACCACCGCGGCGTCCGCGGCCGGCAGGCGGTTCCGGAACGGCTCCGCGCCCCAGGTCGTGGGGATGCCCTCGGTGTCCAGCAGGTCCTTGACCCCGTATGGGATGCCGTGCAACGGGCCGCGGTACTTCCCGGCCGCGATCTCGTGGTCCGCCTGCGCCGCCTGGGCGAGCGCGGGGTCGCTGGTGAGGGTGATGATGGCGTTGATCTTCGGGTTGAGGCGCTCGATGCGGCCGAGGTAGATGCGGGTGAGCCGGGTCGAGGTCAGCTTGCGCGACTCGATCCAGCGGGAGAGCTGGACGACCGGCGCGAAGGCGATGTCGTCGTCGCTCGCGGGGAGCGGCGCGGCGCCAGCGCTGCGGACGAAGCGGTCGCGCGACGGGCCGGCGGCGACGCCCGGCAGCGCCGGATTCCAGAGCGCCGCCGGCGCGTCGGTCGCGGCCAGCGCCAGCGTGCGCGGACCCGCCCGCCGCTCGAGGTAGGGCGCCAGCGTCCGGCGCCACGAGAGCGCGGCCTGCTTCCGGTGCGCCGGCGACATCGTCACCTGCGCCAGCTTCTCCGCTTCGGCGAACGTCGCCTCCGTCACCGGCGGGCCGGCGCCGGCCGCCGTCGCCCAGGTGGGCGGCGCGCCGGGCGCAGGCGTCCCGGCGCCGGCCGCGGGCGCCTGGGCCTTCCCGCCCCTGCGGCAGGCGGCGGCGACCGCGAGCATCGCGACCGGCGCCTGGATGAGGAACTGGCGGCGCGTGTTCATGCGTTCCTCCGCTGAAGTCGTCGGCGGTGCTAGGCCCCTACCAGGATCTCCGTGTCCGTCACCTGCAGCTCCACGCCGGCCGCCTTGGCGGCCTCGGCGAGCGCGGCCTTCAGCATCACGACCGGGTCCCGGCTCACCTCGAGGCGGCGCAGCAGCCCCTCGCCCTTCTTCGTCCCCACCGTGAGCGTGACCTTGAGCCCGCGGCGCTTGCACGCCACGCGGGTGCCGTCCTCGAGCGTGACGTTCATCGGCTTGACGAAGGCATCCACGTAGTGCACGCCCACGCCCGACTTGTCCGCGAACTGCGGCGGGAGCTTCTCGGCCGCCGCCCGGTTGACGTCGCACAGCTTCTTCATCGTCGCCCCCCTCGATCCATCGACCGTTCGACCATGGCGCGCCGGCACGCGGCCGCGCGCCGCCCGGCTCACGCCGCCGCCGGCGCCTCGCCGCTCGCCAGCGCGAAGTGCAGCACCTCCAGCGCCAGTCCCCACTTGTGCTCGCGGCTCGAGGCCGTGCAGTAGCAGCCCGCCGCGCCGGTGCCGCGCCGCCACCCCACCACCGCGTCCAGCCGGTGGCCGAGCAGCGGCCGCTCGGCGGCGATCGCGCGCATCAGCGCCTCGCCGTCCTCGAGGTACTCGCACATGAACTTGTGCCCGATGTCGCCCGGCACCGGACGGCAGGACAGGTCCTCGATCCGGTAGCCCTCCTCCCGGGACGAGAGCCGGATCGTGTACTCGAACGCCAGCGCCTGCCCCATGTTGGAGCAGGTGGTGCCGTCGTAGCGGAACGCCGCCTCGACGCTGCCGTCGGCGAGGGCGTGGACCGTGAGCCGCTCCTTCGCCCAGCGCCGCAGCACCGCGGCCGCGACCGAGTAGCGCGCGCCCGCCGTGAGCGGCGGCGGCGCGCCGCCGCCGGCCCGGCCGTCCCCGCCTTCCGCCTCCGCGCCGGCCCGCGACGGGTGCACCGACTCGAGCTGGCGGAGCGGATGCCGGTAGGGCGCGCGCCGGTAGCGGCACGAGGCCAGCGCGCAATTGGCGCACGGCACCAGGGTGGTGATCCGCTGCACCCGGTCGAGGTGCGGCGTGAGGCCGAACACCGCCAGCAGCGACTTCTTGGGCCGCAGCATGCCGGTCGCCAGCGCGCGCACGCCCTCGGGCAGGTCGGGGCGCCTCGCGAGGCCCGTGAGCCCGAGCAGCTTCTCCTGGTCGGCGATGTCCCAGTCCGGGTAGCCGGGGCTGTAGTGCGGCAGCACGGCCAGGCCGTGCCGGTCCGCCCACTCGCAGAGCCGGAACGCCGCCGCCGCCACCAGCGCCTCGACCACCGCCGAGCCGTACACCTCGAGGAAGAAGTACTCGTCGGGCTTGCCTTCCTCCCACAGCGCGCGCGCATGCTCCTCGCAGGCGCTGCCCGCGCCCACCGCCACCAGCATCGCGCCGGTGGCCTCCGCCTGCGCCAGCATCTCGGCGAGGCGCGGCGCGGCGAGCGGCGTCCGCTCGATCTCGACGCGCCCCCCCCCCGGCTCCAGCGCGAGGCTCGCCGCCTGGCGCGCGAACCACCACGGCCGGCCGTGCTCGGCGTACCAGGCCCGCGCCCACGCCGCCAGCTCCAGCGACCGGCCGGTGACCTCGTGGCCGCGCGGCCAGCCGAGCAGGCGGCGGTACTCCGGCTCCTGCACCGCGACGGCGGGCGCGGGGTCGGCCAGCTCGAGCAGTGCCGCGCTCACGGCGCCGTGGCGGCTCCCGCGGGCGGCGACGACGGCGACGGCGGGCGCGCCGGCGTCTCCACGGGCTGGAACTGGCACCCCTCCACGAAGAAGTGGAAGAAGTCCGGGTGCGTCTCCAGCCGGACGTGCTCCACCCGCGCCACCAGCGCCTCCAGCTCCGCGCGCCGCGCGCGCGAGAGCAGCGCGACGCTCGCGCCCTCGATCGCGGCGTTGCCCACCTGCCGGATCCGGCCGTCGGCGAGGTTGGGGATCAGGCCGATGCGCCGGGCCGAATCCACGTCGACGTGCCGGCCGAACCCGCCCGCAAGGTAGAACACGTCGAGGTCCTCGAACCGGATCCCGTAGCGCTCCATCACGATGTACAGCCCCGCGACGTTCGCGCCCTTGGCCTGCGCCAGCTCGTTGATGTCCGCCTCGCGCAGCACCACCGGGCGCTCGCCGCCCGCGTCGAGCCGCACCTCGCTCTCGCCGCTCTCGAGCCGGCCGAGCGCGTTCATCCGCCCGGTCCGGAGCAGCTCGCCCAGCGCGTCCACGAGGCCCGACCCGCAGATGCCCTCGGCGGGACCGCCGCCGATGGTCTTCGTCCACACGGATCCGTCGCCCTGGATCCGCACCTCCTCGATCGCGCCCGGCAGGCCCGGCATCCCGCACAGGATCTTCCCGCCCTCGAACGCCGGTCCCGCCGGGCAGGACGCCGCGAGGATGCGGTGCCGGTTGCCGACGATCAGCTCGGTGTTGGTGCCGATGTCCATCACCGCCACCAGGCGCTCCTCGCGCCCGATGTCCACCGCCAGCATGCAGGCCGCCGCGTCGGCCCCCACGTGCCCGCTCACGATCGGGAGCCCGTACACCCGCGCCCTGGGGTGGATCGGCAGGCGGAGCCGCGCGGGTGTCGCGGCGACCGCGGTCCCCGCGCGCCGCCCGTCGCGCGCCTCGACCTCGGTGACGGACCGGTACGGATTCTGGCCGATCGAGTAGACGTCAAGCCGGAAGAACAGGTCCCGCATCGTCGAATTGCCCGCGACGACCATCTCGTATATGGAAAGGGGATCCGCC
>DASPSV010000073.1:0-8770 GCA_035623755.1 Gemmatimonadales bacterium | reverse complement strand
CACGATCGCCACCATGGAGAGCGCGCCCGTCCCCTCGGTGCGGAGGAACCCGGCGATCGAGTCCAGCCCCGAGCCGATCGTATAGGTCCCCTGCGAGACGATCAGGTCGCCGTTGTACGTGATGTTCCCCGGCGAGGTGATGGCGCCCGTGGTGTTCATGCGGGCGTTCTTGTACACGAGGCCGCTGCCCGTCGGCACCGTGGTGATGGTGCCGTCGTAGACCATCGTGTCGGGCGAGACGAGGACCGGGCTGGTCCCGATGAGCGGCGCGGTCTGCACCTCGATCGCCAGGTTGGTCATCGTCGGGCTGGTGGTGCTCAGCACCGCCTGCAGCGTCCCGGCGATGATCTGGGCGCGCGCGGCCGGGCCCGTGACGTCGCTCGAGTTCCGGATCTGCATGCCGCGGTTGACCCGGACGTTGCTGAGCAGCTGCACCGTGCCGCGCACGCCGACGCCGCGGTCCACGACCAGCGAGTCGAAGAACGACTGCGCGCTGGCGATGGAGACCGTCTGCAGCGCGCCCGCGCCGTTGTTGATCAGCACCCGCTCGGCCGTGCTGGGGGCGAACGCGTCCACGGCGCCGCCGCTCTGGGCGAAGTTCCCGCCCACGGAGATCACGCCGGCCGTCAGCAGGCCGGTGGTCGAGCCGCCGCCGAAGGTGACGTTGCCGCCCACGCCGAGGCTGTCGGTCGCGCCGGTCATCCGCAGCGCGCCCGCGCCCGTGGTCTGGAAGAAGCCGGTGACGCCCACCTGGCGGCCGGTGAGGTCGAGCGTCCCGCTCGAGACGATCAGGTTGGCCAGCGGCGTCGCGGGGTTGGCCGCGAAGGTCGCCGTGCCCGCGCTCTGGGCGACGCGGACGGTGTGATAGGCGTACAGGTTCGGGATCGTCTGGCCCGAGCCGGTGAACATCGCCGTGTCGGGCGCGAAGGCGCCCGAGGTGTTCAGCTGGCTGGTGACCTCGACCTTGTTGACCGTGATGCTGGAGCCGGTGGCCACGCCGGTGATCGTGTCGGCGATGAAGTGGCCCTTCGGCCCGGGCATGGTGGTGTTGGTGGTCCACTGGAACCAGCTCGCGCGGGTCGTGTCGGCGATGGCGATGATGCCGTTCACGCCCTGCGACGCCTGCAGGCGGCGGAAGAAGCTCGCCACCGGGTTGGCGAAGCTGATCGTCTGCGTGCCGCTGCCGGTCAGCACCACCCGCTGCGGGCTGGTGTTGGGGCCGGGCGCGAAGCTCGCGCCGCCCAGCTGGGTGAAGTTGCCGCCGACCCGGATGACCCCGTTGCTGATGGTGCCGGTGGCGCCGCCGAAGGTCGCGTTGCCGCTGATCTCCAGCGAGTCGAACGGGTTGTTCATCACCAGCGCGCCGGTGCCCGAGGTCGTGAGGTTGCCGGTGAGCCCGAGGCCGACGCCGTTCGGCACCAGCGTGCCGCCGCTCACGAGCAGGGTCCCGCCGCCGCCGATCGCCAGCGGACCGTCCATCTGGAAGGTGCCGCCCGCGAGCTCGAGCGTGTCGCCGGCGTTGACCGTGGCCGTGCCCATGAACGGCGGCGTGCGGCCCCCGGCGAGGGTCAGCCGCCCGCTGGTCACGTCGAGGGTGCCGCCCTGCTGGGCGTACGCGGCGCTGATGGTGAACGTGGTGCCGGGCGTCGCGGCGCTGATCACCGTGCCGCGGTTGTCGAGCACGGACGGCGCACCGCCCAGGTTGTAGAGGAAGCCGCCGCCCGCGCCGGTGCCGGTGATGGACAGGTTGCCGCCGGCGACGACCCGGATCGTGTCCCCGGAGCCCGAGCTCAGCGGCGTCGTCGCCGTCCACCCGCCGGAGCCCGCGATGACGAGCTTCGCGTTCTGCAGGCTCGGCGCGCCCGTCGTGAAGCTCATCGTCAGGCCGGCGGTCGCCGGCACGAAGAGCGTGCCGCCGCTCACGGCGGCCGGGCCCGTCCACAGCATCTCGAACGGCGTCTTGATCGTGCCGCCCGCGAGACCGATCGTCCCGCCCACGAGGGTCAGGTTGTCGAAGAACGCCGTGTCGGTGGCGGCCAGGCCGCCCACGGTCCCGCCGACGATCTCGGTGAGCGCGCTGGAGCCCGTGACCGCGAACTTGTTGGCCAGGGTCGTCGTGCCCGCGCTGTACAGCAGCACCGTGCCCGCCGCCTGCGTCACGGTCCCCGACATCGTGCCGCCGCCCGCGACGTTGATCGTGCCGGTCAGCTGGCTGACCGCGCCGGCGAGGTTGAACGGCACCGCCACGGTGACCGTGTTCGCGCTGGTCGAGCGGACGAGCGTGCCCTGGAGGTCGAGCAGCGGCGCCGCGCCGCCGAGCGAGAACGCGAGGGTCGGATCGGCGGTGATCGTCTGGGTGGCGCCCGCATCCACGCGCAGCACGGCGCCGCTCCCCATCGCGATGGTCTGCGACGTGCTCCAGACCCCGTTGCCCGCCAGCTCCAGCGTGTAGCCCGCCAGCTGGACCGCCGCCGCGGGGGCGATGGTGTCGGTGGCGCCCGCGTTGAGTTTCACCGTGCCCCCGCCGGGGCCGAAGTTGCCGCCCTTCCAGACCAGCGTGAAGCCGACCGTCACCAGCCCGGATCCGCCGACCGCCCCGCTCGTCAGCCCCAGGTTGTTGGTGAAGGCCGTGGCCGCGTTGAAGTTCAGCGTGCCGCCGGCGACGAACGTGTTGCTGGTCATGTTCCAGGTGCCGGCGCTGTTCACGGTGCCGCTGATCACGTCGACGCTGCCCGTGCCGGTGACGCTCGAGGAGGCAGTCAGCGTGTGCGTGCCGCCGCCCAGCAGGAGGAACGCGCCGTTCTGGATGGTGAAGGCGCCGGTGCTCGTCCCGCCCACGGCCAGGATGAGCAGGCCGCTCGTCACGTTGACGGTGCCGCTGTCGTTCACCGGCAGCAGCAGGCTGGCGAACGTGCCGGCCGCGCTGCTGGAAGTGAGCGTCCCGACCACGTTCACGGCCGGTGCCGCGCCGCCGAGGCTCCAGATGAGCGTCTGCGCGCTCTGGATGGTGAGGCTGCCGCCGGAGGCGATCCGCAGGATGGCCCCGTTGCCGGTGTTGACGGTGTCGGTGCCCGTCCAGGTGCCGGTGCCCGCCAGCTCCAGCACGTAGTTCTGGAAGCTGTCCTGCACGACCGGCGCGATGGCGAGCGTGCCGCCCGACAACACGCGCGTGGTGCCGCCGGCGCCGCTCGCGGCGCCGATGCTGCCGTTCGTCCAGCTCATCGCGCCGCTCACGGTCAGCAGCCCGGTGCCCGTCAACGTGCCGCCCGACAGCGCCAGCGAGGCGGCCGAGCCGGCGCTGCCGTTGAAGCTCGCCGTGCCGCCGCTCACCAGCGTCGGGCCCGTGACCGCGTAGCCGCCGCCCAGCGTCGCGGTGGCGCCCGTGAAGCGCACCGTGCCGGCGCCGCCGACGCTCGAGGCCGACGACAGCGCGTGCGTCCCGCCGTTGAAGTCGAGCGTGGCCCCGGAGGCCACCGTGAAGGCGCCGCTGCTGCTGCCGCCGCCGGTGAGGCGCAGCGTGCCGCTCGCGACGCTCACCGTGCCGCTGTCGTTGAGGGCGACGTTGAGGACCGCGGGATTCGCGCTGGTGGTGCGGGTCAGCGTGCCGACCACGTTGAGCGCCGGGGCCGCTCCGCCGAGCGCGAAGGTGAACGTCGGGTCGCCCTGGATCGCCAGCGAGCCGCCCGACGCCACGCGCAGCACCGCGCCGCCGCCGGTCTGCACGGTCGCGGTGCCCGTCCAGGTGCCCGTGCCCGCCACCTGCAGCGTGTAGCCCTGGAGGCTCGCGGTCGCCGCGGGCGCGATGCTCAGCGTGCCCCCGGCCAGGACCTGGATGCCGCCGCCCGCCCCGGTCACGCCCCCGAGGCTGCCGCCCGTCCAGTTGAACGCGCCCGCGGTGGTGATCGTCCCGGCGCCGGTGACGTTCCCCGTGCCCGAGAGGTTGAGCACCGTGTTGGCGGCGAAGGCGCCGCCGAGCGTCGAGAGCGCGTTCGCCGCCACCGACAGCGTCTGGGTTCCCGAGGCCGCGCCGACGGTGAGCCGCGCCACGGTCGCCGCCACGTCCACGTTGACCGTGTAGGTGCCCGGCACGGTGATGGTCACCGAGTCGGTGGCGACCGGCACGGTGCCCTTGCTCCAGTTGGTCGCGACCGACCAGTTGCCGCCCGCGGCGTTGGTCCACGCGTTCAGGTTGACGGCGGCGACCGTGAACGACGTGCTGGTCGCGTTCACCAGGCCCGTGGCGCTCGCGACCAGCGTGTAGCCCGTGTCGGGCGCAGTCAGCGCGAGGTTCGCGAACGTCGCGACGCCGGCGACCGCGGCCTGCGTCAGGGTGCCGGTCAGCGTCGCCCCGCCGGGGTTCGCGCCGAGGGCGACCGTGACCTGCCCGGTGAACCCGGTCACCTTGTTGCCGAACGTGTCCTGCGCCGCGACCTGGATGGCGGGCGCGAGCGCCCCGTTCACTACGCCGGCCGGCGGCTGCGTCTGGAAGACCAGCTTCCTGGCAGCTCCGACGATCCCGCTCGCCACGACGGTCGTGTTGAGCGCCGGGATCCCGGCCACCGTCGCCTTCACCGACTGCACGCCGAGCACGCCGCCCAGCGTCCAGACCGTCGAGGCGTTCCCGGTGGCGTCGGTCGTGTCGGTGGTCTTGCTGACCACGCCGCCGCCGCTCACCACCGCGAACGTCACGGGGATGCCCTGGACGCCGAGGCTGTCGGCGGCCTTCACGCGCACCACCACCGGCTGGCCGAGCGGGGCGCCGACGCCGCCCGTCTGCCCGCCGCCCGAGAACAGGCCGATCGCGACCGGCACGGGCTGCGCGGTGACCTGCGCCGTGTCGGCGACCCCGGTCGGCAGCAGCGCCTGGACGCGCGCGGTGCCCCGCGCGATGCCCACGAGCACCTTGCCGAGCGTGTCGGCCGGCACCTTCGCCAGCCCGGTGTCGAGCGAGTGCCAGGCGATCGGCGTGCCGGGAATCGGCAGGCCCGAGCTGTCGTAGGCCGTCGCGGCGAGCGTCACCGAGTCGCGGAAGAAGACGCTGGTCGCGTGCGGCGCGATGACGACGCTCTTCGCGTTGGCCCCGATGCCCACGTAGCGGAGCACGATCGGCAGGGCGGCCGGCTGGCTCGTCGTCGCCGTGAGCGTGACCGGCACCGGGCCGCCGCGGTACACCGTGTCGTTCGCCGCGTCGATCATCGCCATCGTGAGCGACAACGTCTCGGACACGCCGAAGATCTGGGTCTCGAGCCGCACGACGAGACTGTCCGCGGTGGGCGGGAAGGCGATCGTGGTGTCGAGGGCGGTGGAGGCCGTGCGGCGCAGCATGACCCGCACCCGGTTGAACGAGACCCCCGCCGCGGCGTGACTCGGGAACTGGGGCAGGACCGCGAACGCCGCAGGCCTCGGCACGCCGGGCGACGAGGTGTCGCCCTGGCAGCCGAGGACGGCGATCGCCGCCAGGAGCGCGGCGAGCCGTGCAGCGCCCAGCAGTGCGGGCGCCGGGTCGTTCCTACCGCGTGAGGCCGTCAGGTGGCTGATATGTGTCGGGTGTAGACCGGCGGGAAATGTGCGTGGGAAGCCCGGACAACGCAAATGACCAAGGTCACAGACGAAAGGTGGTGCGGGCGGCTCCAGGCCGGAGGGCCGGCGGATGACGCGCCAGGACGGTCCGGTGAGCTCGGCGCCCGCCGCCGGGCGCCGCGGTCAGGGCAGGGGTGTGCCGTTCCAGCTGACGGTCACCACGAAATTGCCGTTGATGCGGGTGTAGAACCCGGTCAGGGACGACGCCGCGGCCGGCGTCCCGCCCGTCACCGTCAGCGTAGCGGAGCCGGAGCTCCCGAGCAGGGCGGCGAAGTACTGGCCGCCCGAAGCGGGCGCCGTCTGGAAGCTCAGTCCGGACAACGCGATCGAGGCTCCAGGCGTCAGGTTCATCGTCCACTGCGTGGCCGCCGTGGGCGTGTTCACGAAGGTGAGCCCGGTGCTCGAGAGCGTGTTGGTGTGCGTCACCAGCAGCGCGTCGTCCAGCACGAACCGCGAGCCGGTCTGGATGCCGCCCGCGTTGACGGTGAACCCGTTCCCGGCGATCGAGTCCGTCACGCCGGAGGCCGTCGCCGTGTCCTGCAGCGTCCCGGCCACGAAGATGTTGCTGCCCAGCTGGATGCCGTCCGACTGGGAGAGCCCGCCGACGGCGCGCTCGATCGCCAGGTTGCCGAACGTGGAGGCCGACGCGCCCGGGTTGGCGAACGTCACGGCCTGCGGCCCCGCCCCGCCGAAGACCGTCGTGTGGCCGCTCGTGGCGGTGAAGGAGGTCGCGGTCGGGCCGCGCTGGGCGAAGCCGCCGTTGATGCGCAGCCACCCATCGACCAGCTGGCCCGTCTCGTCGCCGCCGGCGAAGACCGCGCTGTCGCGCACCACGATCGTGGCCCCGAAGGTGCCGAGCGGCATCTGCAGGATGCCGGTACCCTGCGTGGCCAGGAAGCCGTTGATCGAGTCCGTCACGCCAAAGGTGTTCTCCGTGTACGTGCCGCCCTGGACGATCAGGCTGCCGTTGTAGATGGTGCCGCTCGACGGCAGCGTCCCTGCCGTCATCCGCAGGCTCTTCCAGGCGAACAGGGGCGAGGGCGTGGACGCGATCCCGGCCACGCCAATGGTGCCGGTGCCGTAGAAGTTGCTCGCGTTGAGGAGCACCGCGGTATCCGGGCTGAACCGCACCGCGGTGCCGCCGATGAACGTGCTGTCGAGCACCCACGTCCCCGCCTCGGCGCGGAACGGCGTGAGCACCGCCTGCGAGTGCACCCGGAGGATGCCGGCCAGCGGGAGCTTGATCGCCTCCGCCGCATTGCTCACCAGCACCGACGTGCCCGCCAGGACCGCCGAGTCCTGCACCTGCACGTTCGAGAGCATCCGCAGTGTGTCCGGGGCCGTCCCGCTCAGCACGAGGTCGTGGAAGAAGCTGTTGACCGAGTCCGCGAACAGGGCGGTCTGCACCCCTCCGTTCGGGCGGCCGAACCGCACCCGGTGCGAGCCGCTGGGCGCGAAGATCGGGCCGAGGCCGGCCTGGACGAAGTTCCCGCCGAGGCTGATCACGCCCGTCGTGAGCGTGCCGGCCGTGGGAGCGCCGGCGAAGGTCACGTTGCCCGCGACCGCGAGGCTGTCGGTGGGCGACGTCATCACCAGGATGCCGCCGGCCTCCGTCCGGAAGTTGCCGGTCACGAGCACGGGGAACCGCGCGAGGCTGAAGGCGCCGCTCGAGACGACCAGGTCGTTCGCGATGGTCAACGGCCCCGCCGCGCTCGCGGTGCCGGCCGATTGCGCGATCCGGATGCTCTTGAAGGCGTACGGCGTGAAGAAGGTGTTGTTCTGCGAGATCGCCTGGCTCACGCCGGTGTACACCGTCGTATCCGGGGAGAAGCCGGCCCCGGCCGAGTCGCCCAGCACCGACGTGATCTCGACCGCGAGCGGTGTGATGCTCGACGCCCCCGAGGGACTGTACACCGTGTCCGTGAGCAGCCGCGCGGTCGGACCCGTGACCGCCGTGGCGCTCACGATCCGGAAGAAGCTGGCCCGCACGTTCGTCGCCAGCACGACGCCGCCCGCGGTCTTGCTGACCGTGAGCCGCCGGAAGAAGCTGTTGGCGGCGTCGGTGAACGCCAGGACCTGGGCCGCGGCGCCACCGCTCAGCGTGACGAAGGTCCCCGTCGGCGCGAACGCGTTGGGCACGCCGTTCTGGGTGAAGTTCCCGGACAGGCTCATGTTGCCCGCGGTGAGCACGCTGGCGCCGCCGCCGAACGTCGTGCTCCCCGAGACGTTCAGGACGTCCTTCGCGTTGTTCATCGTCAGCACGCCGCCGTTCCGGGTGACCAGGTTCCCGGTCACGGTGACGGCGTTGCCGTTCAGCGTGGCGTCGGCGCCGGCGCCGTCCACCACGAGGTCGTTGGCGAGGGCCATGCCGAAGACGAAGGCCGCCGTGCCGCTCACCCGGATGCTCTTGTAGACGATGCTGCCCGGGCCCGTCGAGGTCGATATCGCCTCGCCGGTACCCGCGTAGACCACGGTGTCGACCGCGACGGTGCCCGAGTCGGTGAAGACGCCGGCGCCGCTGGAGACGCCGCCGAGCACGACCACCAGGGGCGAGGTGAGGTTGCTGCCGCCACCGATGCCGGCGATGGTGTCCGCGATGAGCCGGGTGATCGGCGGGCCCGCGACGCCCGTGAACCCCGTCGTCGGCGTGGCCTGCCCGAAGTACGTCGTGCGCACGTCCGTCAGGATCGTGACGCCGGACCCCGCGCCCTTCGCGATCCACAGCCGCCGGAAGAAGCTCGTCGTGGGATCCGTGAAGCTGATGGTCTGTGTCCCGCTCGGCCCGCTCAGCACGACCCGGTGCGCCACCGCCGCCGACTGCGCCTGGCCCTGGAAGTTGGCGGTCCCCGTCTGTGCGAAGTTCCCCGCCAGGCGGATCACGCCCGCGTTCATCACGCCCAGGCCGCCGCCGAAGGCGGCGCTGCCCGCGATGTCCACCGAGTCCGTCGGCACGGTCATCTGGAGCGCGCCGCTCGCGGAGGTCGTGAGGCTGCCGGCGACGCCGAGCGCGTGGCCGCTCGGGGCCAGGACGCCGCCGCTCACGAGCAGGGTGCCGCCGACCTGCACGTTGCCGGTCTGGATGAACGCTCCCCCGGCGAGCTCGAGCGGCGCGGTCCCGGTGAAGGTCCCCTGGAACGCCGCGGCGCTGCCGCGGCTGAAGCGCAGCCAGCCGCCGACCGTCACGGGGCCG
>DASPSV010000072.1:0-8330 GCA_035623755.1 Gemmatimonadales bacterium | reverse complement strand
CGATGGCGCGCACCGCCGAGGACGTGGCGCTGATGCTCCAGGCCGTCGCGGGCCCGAGCCCCTACGCGCCGCTGCGGCAGCCGACGGCGGGGCGCGACTTCGTGGCGGCGGTGCGCGCCGGCCCGCGGCGGGGGCTCCGGGTCGCGTACTGCGCCGACATCGCGGGCATCGGCGTCGAGCCCGCCGTGGCGTCGGCGTGCCGCGGCGCGGCGCTCGGCCTCGCCGGCGACGGCGTCGAGGTCGAGGAGGTCGCGTTCGATCTCTCGGCCGCACGCGATCCGTACCTCGCGCTGCGCGGCCTGTGGTTCGTGTCGTGGATGCAGGCGCGGCTCGGAAGGCTCGACGAGTTCGGCGTCAACGTGAAGGCCAACACGAAGGCGGGCCTGGAAGCGAAGGTGAAGGACCTCGGCGTCGCGGAGACGGTGCGCGGCGCGCTGTGGCACCGGTTCCGCGAGCTGTTCGAGCGCTTCGACCACCTGCTCACGCCGACGATGGCGGTGCCGCCGTTCCCGGTCGAGCAGAACTACCCGGAGACCGTCGCCGGCCGGAAGATGGAGACCTACATCGACTGGCTGCGGCCCACCTTCGTCTTGAGCCTCACGGGACTGCCGGTGTGCTCGGTGCCGTGCGGCCTCGACGGGGAAGGGATGCCGGTGGGCCTCCAGATCGTCGGCCGGCCGGAGGGCGAGGAAGCGGTGCTGGCGCTCGCGGCGCTGGTCGAGCGCCGGCATCCCATCGGCCCGCCGCCGCTGGTGCGGTAGCGGGGGAGTTGCGCGCCGGGCGAGCCAAGGCCGCTCGCAGACGGGCGCCGAGGGGTGCCCGACCCGACTATGACGTATACGTCATATGGGACGCGGGGCCTCGTCGATTCCACGAGGCGCGTCCCAACCTGCGGTTCCACGAGCCAAACCACTGCCGGAGCCGAACAGCCCCGATCGGTCGTTACGCAATGGAAGGGCACGCGACGCGCAAGCCTACTCCGGGTCCTTGGTCGGGTATGACGTATACGTCATATCCCGATGGACCGACCGCTGACGTCCGCCGAGTTGTTCCAGGACCTGAGAGCTGACGTCGTGGCCGAGGTCAGCGAGATCCGCGCCAGCCTCGGGCTGACGCAGGCCGAGCTTGCCCGCCGGATGGGGACGCAGCAGGCGAAGGTGGCTCGCATCGAACGGGGGCTCGAGAATCTGCGGCTGGAGACGCTGGCCCGCCTGGCGGCGGCCCTGGAGTGCACGGTGTTCATCGCCTTCGGCGCGCCGACCGACCTGAATCCCAGGCAGCAGTGGGTCCGGCACCGCCAGGTCCAGCCGGAGCCAGTCCCCTAGCGCTCACCGCCCGCGCCGAACAGCTTCGCCACCTCCGGCTTCACCACCTTGCCCATCGCGTTGCGCGGCAGCGCCGGCACGCACGCCAGGGCGCGCGGGACCTTGTAGGGCGCCAGCCGCTCGCGCGCCCACGCCTGCAGCGCCGGCAGCGCCAGCTCGGCGCCCGGCGCGAGCTCCACCGCGATGCACACCCGCTCGCCCCACTCCGGGTCGAGCGTGCCCACCACGGCGCACTCGGCGACGGCGGGATGCGCGCGCAGCGCGTCCTCGATCTCGAGCGCCGAGACCTTGTAGCCGCCCGACTTGATGATGTCCACGCTGGTGCGGCCCAGGAGCCGGTACGCGCCGCTCTCGACGACCGCGGTGTCGCCGGTGCGGAACCAGCCGTCGCGGAACGCGTCGCGCGTCGCGTCCGGCCGGCCCCAGTACTCGCGGAACACGGTCGGCCCGCGCACCTCGACCTCGCCCGTCGTGCCGGGCGCCACCGGGCGCCCCTCGCCGTCCACCAGGCGCACCTCGACGCCGGGCAGCGGCGCGCCCACGAAGCCGGGCCGCCGCTCGCCGGCGAGCGGGTTGGAGAGCGCCATCCCCATCTCCGTCATGCCGTAGCGCTCGAGCAGCGTGTGTCCCGTGATCTCGCGCCACCGCTCGAGCGTCGGCACCGGCAGCGCCGCGGAGCCCGAGACCATGAGCCGCAGCTGCCGGCACGCGTCGCCCAGCGCCCGCCGGCGCGCCGGCGGCATCGCCTCCCACGCCGTGATGAGGCGGCGGTACACCGTCGGCACCGCCATGAACACGGTGAGCCGGCCGGAGCCGAGGCGCTCCCAGGTGGCCTCGGCGTCGAACTGCGGCAGCATCTCGCAGGCGGCGCCCGCCCACAGGGCGCAGGCGACCACGTTCACGATGCCGTGGACATGGTGCAGCGGGAGCACGAGCAGCGTGCGGTCGTCGGCGGTCCAGCCCCACGCCTCGACCAGCGACTCGATCTGCGCGCGCAGGTTGGCGTGGGTCGTGACCACGCCCTTGGGTCTTCCGGTCGTGCCGCTGGTGTAGACGATCATCGCGCGCCGCGATTCCGCGACGCCCGGCAGCCCCGAGGGCGGCGCCGCGCGCGCGGCGGGCGCGAGCAGCTCCTCCGTCGTCACCGCGCGGCAGCGCGCGGGCTCGGCGAGCGGGCGCACCCGCTCCTCGAGGCCGGGCGACGCCACGACCGTCTCGGCCCCGCTGTCGCGCAGCACGTGGTCCAGCTCGGGCGGCGGGTGGGAGACGGCCAGCGGCACGGCGACGCCGCCCGCGCGCCAGATGCCCCACTGGACGGCGACCCAGTCGAAGCCCGGCGGCACCAGGAAGGCCACGCGCGCCTCAGCGAGGTCGGCGCGGCCGCCGAGCAGGCGGGCGGCGACGCCGGCCGAGGCGTCGAGCAGCCGGCCGTACGAGAAGGTGCCGTCGGGGGGTGGTGCGATCACGGCCGTGCGCGCCGCGAACCGCTCCGCGCGCGCGAGCGGCGGCGGGGCGGAGCTCACCCGTTGATCGAGCGCATCGCCTGCTCGTTGTAGCGGGGGCCGGCGGCGACGCCGGGCGGCGCCGCGTCCTCGATGCGCGCGAGGTCGGCGGCCGAGAGCGCGAGCCCCACCGCGCCGAGATTCTCCTCGAGGTAGCGGCGGCGCTTGGTGCCGGGGATCGGCACGATCTCCCGGCCCTTCGCGAGCAGCCACGCGAGCGCGAGCTGGCTCGCCGTGCACCGCTTCTCCGCCGCGAGCGCCTCGAGCCGGCGCACCAGCGCCTGGTTCTTGTCGAGGTTGTCGCCCTGGAAGCGGGGGTGGAAGCGGCGGTAGTCGTCGGGCGCGATGTCGCCGGCGGTGCGGAACCGCCCCGACAGGAACCCGCGGCCGAGCGGGCTGTAGGCGACGAAGCCGATGCCCAGCTCCCGGCAGGCCGGGAGGATCTCGGCCTCGGGGTCGCGGCTCCACAGCGAGTATTCGGTCTGGAGCGACGTGATCGGGTGCGCACGGTGCGCCCGCCGGATCGTGGCCGCGGACGCCTCCGAGAGGCCGAGGTAGCGCACCTTGCCGGCGGCCACCAGGTCCGCCATCGCGCCCACGGTGTCCTCGATCGGCACGGTGCGGTCCACGCGGTGCTGCTGGTAGAGGTCCACGTGGTCCACGCCCAGCCGCTTCAGCGAGGCGTCGCACGCCTGCTTCACGTACGCGGGCCGCCCGTCGACCCCGGCCCACGACTTGTCCGGCCCGCGCAGGTTCCCGAACTTGGTGGCGAGCACCACCCGGTCGCGGCGGTCCCGGATCGCGCGCCCGACCAGCTCCTCGTTGATGTAGGGGCCGTACACGTCCGCCGTGTCGAGGAACGTGCAGCCGAGGTCGATGGCGCGGTGGATGGTGGCGACCGATTCCGCGTCGTCGAACCCCGCGTAGAACTCCGACATCCCCATGCAGCCGAGCCCGAGGGCCGAGACCACCAGGCCCTGGCTTCCCAGCGCGCGCGTGTCCATGGGTCAGCGCCTCGCCTGTTCGTCGGCCGAGGGGCCGTACATCCCGGGGATGGCGATCTCCCGGAGCCGGAGGTACACGCCGAGCTGCGCGCGGTGGTGCACCATGTGGCTCATCCCCATGCGGCGGAACACGTCGTGCTTGGGCTTGGTCCAGATCACCTGGCCCGCGCGCCTGAACGTCCACGGCTTCGCGAACTCGGCGTCCGCCGCCGCCGCGAGCGCGCGGCGCGCCTCGACGACGTTGTGGTCGAACCGCTGCAGGATCTCGGCGGTGGAGTCGAGGATCAGCGGCTGGTACGGGGGCGATCCGGGCGGCGCGGTATCGTGCCCGTCCTGCGTCAGCGACCGGACGACCCAGCTCGGCACCTCCGCGACGTGCGTGGCGAGCCGGCCGAGGGTCATCGACCTCGGGTGCGGCTGCCACGTCGTGTGCCCGTCGGGGACGCGCTCGAGCATGCGCCGCGTGGCGGCCATCTCCTCGTCGAACTCGGGCAGCAGCAGGTCCGCCATCGCCATCGGATGCTCCGGTGCAGGTTGAAAGGGGGGCCGCCGGGTAGCTTAGCGGGGGCGCCGCGGCGCGGCCAGGGCGTCGGCCGGGGGAGACGTGGCGGGCGCCGCCCGCGCCGCATATCGTTGGTGAGCGACCGACCTCCGGTCGCCGGCCGTGACACGGAGGGGCGATGCACACGAGGCTGCTGGGGACGGCTGCCGTCCTGGGCGCGGTCGCGCTCGGATTCGCGTGCGGCAATCCGACGCACACCAACGGATGCGGCACCGGCACGCCGGCCGACCTGTCCGGCTCGTACGTGCTGGCCTCCTACACGCTCGGCACGAAGCACTGGACCGCGCCGCCCTCGAGCGGCGGCCTGCAGCTGTCGTCGTTCACGTACTCGTACACCATCACCCTCTCGAACACGCCGTCGCCGCCCACGGTCGTCCGGGACTCCGGGACGTACGAGTTCGTCGGCTTGACGTGCATCATCCAGACGTCGCTGCTGGACACGACGCACTTCGCGGGCTCCTTCGCCGTGACCACGACGGGGGGCATCACCCAGCTGGGCGAGACCGGCAGCGACGGCACGAACCCGGTCGGCTTCGTCTGGACCAAGCAGTAGGGCCCGGGTGACCTTGGCGGCACACGGCCGGCGCGAGTATGCTAGGCGACGCCGACCCTTCGACCCGCCCTCTTCGCTACGGGAGGCCTCATGCGCCTGAACGTCCTGTTGGCCGCCGGCTGCTCGGCCGGCGCGCTCGCGATCGCCATCGCCTGCTCGTCCTCCACCAGCAGCAACTGCGGCAGCGGCACTCCGCCGTCGCTGGTGGGTACGTACGCGCTGCAGTCGCTCACCATCGGCGCGGCGACCCCGCTGACCCCGCCGGCCGAGACCGGGACGCTGCGCTTCCACGCCTCGACCTACGCGATCGCGCTGGCGGGGGCGCTGGCGCAGGCGGACACCGGCAACTACACCGTCACGGGAAGCTCGTGCATCGCCGAGAACGGGCTGTACCAGTTCACCGGGACCTTCAACCTGAGCGGCACCACGCTCACCGTGTCCGGGGCGCAGAGCAACCAGGCGGTCGCGAGCGTCTGGACCAAGACCTCGTAGCCTGATGGCGGCGCGCCACGCCCTCCTGGCGGCCCTCGCCGCGGCGCTCGCCGGCGGGGCTCCCCGCCTGCCGGCCCAGGAGCCGGCGGCCAGCGGGACCATCCACGGCGTCGTCACCGACCGCGCGAGCGACAGCGTGGTGGCCGGCGCGCACGTGCTGCTGGTGGGCACGCCGCTGTCGGCGCGGACCGACGAGAGCGGCCAGTTCGCGCTGGTCGGCGTCTCGCCGGGCCGCTACACCCTGCGGGTCGTGTCGCTGGGCTACGCGCCCGCGGTCGAGCCGCCTTTCGCCGTGACGGCGGGCGGCACGCTGGAGCTGCGGATCGCGCTCACCGCCGTCGCCCTGCAGCTCTCCGGCATCAACGTCACCGCCTCGGGCGGCGCGGAGAACGCCAGCGAGTCGCCGGTGAGCGTCGTGGTGCAGGACCGCACGGACATCATCTCGCACAGCTCGATCGAGGTGCAGGACGCGCTGCCGTTCGTCTCCGGCGTGGACATGAACCACGGCGAGGTGGACATCCGCGGGGCGTCGGGCGTGTCGGAGGGCGTGGGGAGCCGGGTCCTGATGCTGCTCGACGGCCACCCCGTGCTGACCGGCGACGGCGGCGAGATCGACTACGAGGCCCTGCCGATCCTGGACCTCGACCGGGTCGAGGTGGTGAAGGGCGCCCAGTCAGCGCTGTACGGCAGCGCGGCGATGGGCGGCGTGGTGAACCTGATCACCACCCCGATCGACGAGCGGCCGACCAGCGCACTCAAGCTCTACTATGGCCTGTACGATCTGCCCACCGAGTTCCGCTACGGCGGCACCCGGCCCGACATGTACGGGCTGGACGTCCAGCACTCGCGGCAGGTGGGGTCGGTGGGGGTGCGGCTGGCCCTGGGGACGGAGCAGTCGGACGGCTACCACCAGAACGGCGAGTTCTCCCGCTGGCTGCTCCGCGCCAAGGTGTCGTCCATGCCGGGCAGCACGCACCCCTGGGACGGCTACCTGATCATGTCGGACCTGGACCAGGGGCAGTTCAGCAGCTGGCTCTCGTCCACCCAGCCGTACGAGGTCCCGGACACCGCGCTCGGCGACTGGAACCACAACGTGCACGTGCTGGTGGGCGGCCGGTACGCCGCGCTGTCGGGCAGCCAGGCGATGCTGCAGGTCGAGCCGTCGCTGACCTACACCGCCGTGCGCGACCACATGCACGACAGCAACAACTGGCACAACGCGGCCCGCACCGGCGTCAACACGCTGCTGACCTTCAACCCGGGCTCGGAGCACGCGGTGAAGGTGGGGCTGGACGTCTCGGGCACCGCGCTCAGCTCGTCGTACTACGGGAAGAAGTGGTCCACCGACGGGGCGCCCTACGCGCAGGAGGAGTGGGCGCTCGCGCCCGTGCTGCACGCCACCGCGGGCGTGCGGGTGGACTACCACCACGTGGACGGCGGCAAGGCGGAGCAGACGGTGAACCCGAAGCTCGGCCTCGCCTTCAGCCCCGAGGGCCCGTTCGCGCTGCGCGCGTCGTTCGGCCGCGGCTACCGCGCGCCGAGCGCCATCGAGCAGTTCGTCCGGACGGCGCAGCAGGGGGTCCAGGTGCTGCCCAACCCCTCCCTGCACGGCGAGACGGCGTGGTCGGGCGAGATCGGCGGGACGGCGGACCTCGGGCGGCTGTGGCTCGACGGCTCGGTGTTCCAGTCCTGGTACCGCGACCTCATCGGGCCCGCCGCGGTGCCGGGGCAGCTGCTGGCGTTCAGCTTCCAGAACGTCGAGCGGGCGATCGTGCGCGGCGTGGACGCGACGGCGAAGGTGAGCGTGGCGGCGCGCCGCGTGGACCTGACGCTCAACTACCTGTACCTCGACACGCGCGACGACTCCACCGGCCTGCCGCTCCCGTACCGCTCGCGGCACACGGTCACCGCGTCGGTGGACGTGCTGGGCGGGCTGGCCGGCATCGACGTCCGCTACCGCAGCCGGCTCGAGCAGGTGCTGCTGTACCCGCTCGATCCGCGGGGCGACATCACGCTGGTCGATCTCCGCGTGGGCCTGCGGGTCAAGGGGATCGTGTTCCTCGCCAAGGTCTCCAACCTGCTCCAGGCCCGGTACGTGGACGTGCTGGAGCGGAACCAGGGCGCGCCGCGCAGTCTGCTGGTGACCGGCATGACCGGTCTTTGATCCGCCGGACGCTCGCGGCCGCGGCGCTCGCGGCCGCCCTCGCGGCGCCGCTCGCCGCGCAGACCATCGACACCGTCGTCGTCACCAACCGCAACATCTTCGAGCCGCTCGGCGACACGCCGGGCCTGCTGGCGCGCGTGGGCGACGCGCTCCACGTGAAGACGCGCCCGTGGGTGATCCGCCGCACCCTGTTCCTCGACCCGGGCGATCCCTACGACTCCGCCAAGGTGGTCGAGAGCGCCCGCGCGCTGCGCGGGCTGGGCGTGTTCCGCGACGTGGAGCTGGACACGCTGCGGGTGGACGGGCGGCTCGGCCTCGGGGTGACGACGGCGGACGGGTGGAGCACCCGGCCGCAGGGCGGCTTCTCCTCCACCGCCGGCTCGGTCACCTGGAACCTGGGCCTGGTCGAGAAGAACCTGCTCGGCACCGCCAACGCCGTGCAGGCCCTGTACCAGAAGACGCCGGACCGCAGCGAGTGGGAGCTGATCCTGCACTCGCCGGGCCTCGTGGCGCGGCGCGCCAGCCTCGACCTGTGGCTGCTCGACCTGTCCGACGGCCGCGCCGCCTACTGGGCGTACGGCGTCCCCTTCTACGAGACGTCGGCGCCGGCGGCGCTGACGACGAACGGCGAGGCCGGGACGACCGGCGTGCTGCTGTTCCGCGACGGCGTCCAGACCGACAGCCTGCAGCGGCGGGCGCTGCGGTTCGCCGTGTCGGGCGGCGTCGCG
>DASPSV010000046.1:0-30614 GCA_035623755.1 Gemmatimonadales bacterium | reverse complement strand
GGGCTGCCCCCGGCCCTCGATCGCGTCGGCGCGCGCGCGGAGCGTGAGCCACCCCGGGTGCGAGATCAGGTCGGCGAACGGCTCCCGCACCGTGCGCAGGAAGACCCACGCGGGGTCGAGCGCCGGCGCGTCGAACTCGTCCCGCAGCGTGAAGTTGCCCGTCAGCGGTGGTGACCGGCGGTGGTCGGACGACAGCTTCGGCGCGCGCACCACGTAGGGCACCGTCGCCGTGTCCGCGAGGATGACCGGCCACCCGTCCTTCCAGGTGACCGGCAGCAGGAACGTCTCGCGCCCGGTGTTGAACGTGTAGCCCTGGTACGGCCGCGTGCCGAGGAAGACGGCCCACCACTCGCCGTTCTGGGTGGCGACGAAGTCGGCGTGGCCGGTGGCCCACACGGGGAACGGCCGCGTGGGATCCAGGTGGCGCTGGGTGAGGATCGGCTCGACGGGGCCCGGCTGGTACGGCCCGAGCACCGCGCGGCTGCGGAAGACGACCTCGGAGTGCTGCTCGGCCGTGCCGCCTTCCGCGCAGATCAGGTAGTACCAGCCGTCCTTCTTGAACAGGTGCGGCGCCTCGATCCAGATCGGGTGGCGCGCGAGGTCCACGCCGCCGTTCACGATCATCCGCCGCGGGCCGGTGAGCCGCTGCGCGGTCGTGTCGTACTCCTGGATCCAGATGGCACGGTGGCCCTGCCCGTAGAGCTGCGGTCCCTCCGGCAGGCCGTTGTTGACGATGTACACCTTGCCGTCGTCGTCGAAGAACAGCGACGGGTCGATCCCGTCGAACCCCAGCCACACCGGGTCCGACCACGGGCCGGGGGGGTCGGTCGCCGTCACCAGGAAGTTGCCGCCCCGGTCCACCAGGGTCGTGATCATCCACAGCCTGCCGGGCCGGCAGCTCAGGCTGGGAGCGAAGATGCCGCGCGAGACGCCGGCGCTGTCGAGGTCGAGCTGCGACGGCCGGTCGAGGATGGAGCGGATCTGGCGCCAGTGCACCAGGTCGCGGCTGGTGAACAGCGGCACGCCCGGGTAGTAGGCGAAGCTCGAGGTCGCGAGGTAGTAGTCGCTCCCCTGCCGGCAGACGGTCGGATCCGGGTAGAAGCCGGCCAGGATCGGGTTCAGGTACTCGCCGCCCCCGGCGTGCACCACCTTGTAGATCGAGTCGTCGCCCGCGTACTCGAACCAGTCGAACCGCGCTTCGGCGCCGGGCGCGAGCGGGGCGTCCTGCGAGGCGAGCCGGCGGCCGCCGGCCACCAGGAGCGCGGCCGCGCAGGCGAGGGACGCGAGGCGTGGGCTCATTCGGTCTCCGACGGGTGCCGCGGGCCGGCGCGCCCCTGCGGCGCGCACGCGTTCTCGGGCGCGCCGAGGTAGTCGGGCGGCGTCCTCCCCCGGTCCACCTCCAGGCGCTGGAGCACGACGCCGGGGTCCACCAGCCAGTAACGCAGGACGTGGTCGCCGGCCGCGACGCGGTGGTGCGTGAGGGACACGTTGGCGTTGTCGCTCACCCACCGCTCCCACGCGCGCAGGGTGGTGTCGGCGGCCAGGTTCACGACCTGCGGCGCCTGGTCGTCGAACGACACGGCGTAGCGGAGGCCGGTCGCGTGGAAGTCGAGCGTGGGCGAGAAGGTCGCGCGCACGGCGACCTCGCCCGAGTCGAGGAGCCGCACGCGGTACTCCAGACGCGGGCCGTCGCCGCCCGCCGTCCGGCCCGGGGCGGTGACGGGGAACGCGGTCATGCCCGACCGCGTCCGGCCGAGGCCCGGAATGCGAACCCACGCGATCGGCGGCGCCGCCACCGCGCGCGCGTCGTGCTCCGCCTCCATGGCGACCACGCCGTCGCTCTCCACGAAGCCTCGCGGGCGCGGTCCGCCGAGGATGCGCAGCCGCGCGTGCACGACCACGGAGCGGCCGGCGCCGCGGATCGCGATCGTGGCCTCGTGCAGGCCCGCCCCGGCCGGAGCGCGCCGCCAATCCACACTCACCCGGAGCCGGCGGTCCTGCTCCACCGTGCCGCGGTCCGGCGTCACCACGAGCCACGGCGCGCTCGAGGCGGCGGTGAACGCGAACGGCGTGGCGCCGCGGTTGAACAGCTCGACGCCGGAGACCGCGCCGCACGCGCTCAGCTCCCGCAGCGCCGCCGGCGCCGTGTCCGCGGGCCACCACGAGCCCGAGCCGGCGACGGCGACACCCATGTCGGGGGCGGCGACGACCGGGATCTCCTGCACCTCGGGCATCACGTTCTCGGGCGGCTGCTGCCAGGTGGTGTAGCCGATGTGCGTCTGGTCCATCATGTGGCGCCACTTGCCGCCGGCCAGCGTGTCGTTGTACCAGGCGGTGATCGCGGCGTCGCGCGCGAACAGGTCCCGCGCCCGCGCCGCCCAGGCGTTGGCCGACGCGCGGCCCTGGCCGGCGTAGAGCCGGTTCCGGGCCACCGCCTCGTACAGCCGGTAGAGGTTGCCGAGCGCCAGCACGGGGTGCAGCACCAGCTCGCCGTACGCCGCCCTCGACGCGGACGGCAGCAGGCGCTCGAGGCGCCGCGCCCGGGCCTCGAGCGCGTCGAACCCGCCCACCACCCGGTCCCACTCCCCGTCGTCGAGCGAGAAGGTGCCGGCGTCGAGCAGCTCCGGCTTCCGCCGCGCGCTGTAGCGCCCGTAGTCGTCCAGCACGGCGCCGATCTCGGCCGCGTGCGCGGGGCCGAACTGCTGCGCGGCCCACGCCCGGGCGTACGAGGGGAGACGTTCCACCGGCCAGCGGCCGGGGTCCCAGGCGTAGTCGAGGAAGAACGAGATCGGCAGCTCCATCGGCTTCAGGTCGCCGACGTTGACGATCCAGATGCGGTCCACGCCGTACGCGTACGCGAGGTGCAGCTGCTCCCACACCCGCGGTACCGCGTTGGTGTTGATCCACTTGTAGTTCCGCGGCCCGCCCACGTAGTCGAAGTGGTAGTAGAGGCCGTAGCCGCCCGCGCGCGGCGCACTGCCGGCCGCCGGGAGCCGCCGCAGGTCGCCCCAGTTGTCGTCGGAGAAGAGGAGCGTGACGTCGTCCGGGACCCGCATCCCGCGGTCGTAGTAGTCCTGCACCTCCTTGTACAGCGCCCAGTCCTGCGGCGTCTCGCGCGCCGGCCGCCCGGTCACCTGGGCGATGATCGCGCGCTGGTCCGTGACGATGTGCTCGAGCAGGCCGATGTTCGCGCTGTCGCTCATCGGCAGGTCGCCGTCGCCGCGCATCCCGACGGTCACGATGCTCTCGTGGGAATCCATGGTGCGGATCCCCTGGCGCCAGAAGGCCCGGAGGACCGAGTCGTTGGTCTGGTAGTTCCACGGCCCGGTGCCGTGCCGCTTCCACTCCTGCTGGGCGCGCAGCATCGGCTCGTGGTGCGAGGTGCCCATCACGATCCCGACTTCATCCGCCAGGCGGGGATTGAGCGAGTCGTCCTCGTTGAAGGCGTTGTCCCACATCGCCGGCCAGAGGTAGTTGCCCTTGAGCCGCAGGATCAGCTCGAACACCTTCTCGTAGAAGCGGTGGTCGAGCCCGCCGAACGTCGCCCGCGCCCAGCCGGCGAGCGCCGGGGCCTCGTCGTTGAGGAAGATGCCGCGGTACCTCACCGCCGGAGGCCCCTCGGTGCGGCGGCCCGGCAGGGCGTACAGCGCGGCGTGGCGGGCCGGCGGCACGTCGGCCCACCAGGTCCAGGGCGAGACGCCGATCCGCGCCGACAGGCCGTACACGCCGTAGATGGTGCCGCGCTTGTCGCTGCCCGCGATCACCAGCGCGCGGTCCACGCCCGGCCAGGGGCGCTCGACCACCTGCACCAGCGTGGCCTCCCAGCGGCCGCCCACGCCGGCCGTGTCGATCGCGCCGGCCCGCACCAGCGCGTCCACGCGGCCGCCGCGCCCGAGGGTGCCGACGACCACGACCTCGCGGGCGGCGGGCAGCGCGCCGACGGCGACGCCCGGCTCGCGCCCGGTGACGCGGCCGATGTCCCGGGCGAGGTCGCGCACCGCGCGGATCACGCCGGGCCAGTCGGAGGAATCGACGGCGAGGGGAGCGGATCGGCCGCCGGCCGCGACCGGGAAGCGGCCCGGCCCCGCGCGGAAGGCGATCCAGGGGGCCGCCTCGCCCGGGGGCGCGGCCTGCGCGACCGCCCACGAAGGCGCAGCGGCGACGAGGAGGGCGAGCAGCGTGGCGAGCCGGGAGGGGCGCGCCGGCCCGCCGGGGCCCCGGGGAACCGTCAGGCGACCGGGTGCTTCGCGGCGTCCCACCGCTGCACGGCGTCGAGGACGCCCTGGAGATGCTTGCGCATCCGGGAGATGGCGAGCGCCGCGTCCCGGTTCTCGAGGGCTTCGAGGATCGCCAGGTGCCCGCGGTGGTCGGCCTCGCGCGAGCCGAAGATGTCGAGGATCATCAGCTGCTCGTGCGCGAACAGCTCGCGCAGGACGTCGAGCAGCTGGAGCAGCACCGTGTTGCCGGAGGCGACGGCGATCTGGCGGTGGAACGCCATGTTCACCTTGTTCAGAATCGCGTCGTCCTCGAGGTGCTGGCCGGCCGTGTCGAGCAGGCGCCGCATCTCCTTCAGGTGGCGCGCCGTGAGGTGCTCGACCGCTTCGGCCGCGGACTGCATCTCGAGCGACATCCGCGAGCGGAGCAGGTCCGACAGCAGCTTGCGGGTGACGACCGGGGCATACCCCGGGCTCGTGACCAGCAGCGCGTCCTCGCGCCGGCTCACGTACACGCCCGAGCCGTGGCGGATCTCCACCACGCCGACCGCCTCGAGCTTGGTCAGGGCTTCGCGGACCGTGGGATGCCCGACGCCGAAGCTGCGGGCCATTTCCATGATCGCGGGCAGGCGGTCGCCGAGTCCGTAGCCGCCCTCCCGGATCGTCTCCTTGATGCGGAGGGCGACCCGGTCCGCCAGGCTCTGCTTCGCCATCGGCCGGAGCGTCCTCTTCGCCGTGATCATGTCCTCTCCCAGTGTCTCGAGCCGAGCGTCGTGGCGCCGTCCCCGGGCCGCGCCCGGGAGGCGCCGGCTCCTAGGGACCGGCCGCGGCGCGCGCGACGTCGAGCACGGCGTCGAACGCGGGCTTGGGCCGGCCCTGCCGGTCGAACAGTAACGGGTAGTTGGTCCGCCCGGGAACGGGCCAGTTGTTCTTCCACGAGTCGCGGTCGGTGACGCCCCAGAACGTCACGCGCGCCACGTCGCCGCGGTGGCGGAGGAAGACGCGGAACAGGTCCGCGTAGCGGCGCGCCAGCGCCTGCTGCACCGAGTCCGGCAGGGCGTCCGGCCAGGGGTTCAACTCCGCGCGCGCGGCCGCCCGGAGCGTCACGTCGGCCCCGGTCTGCCGGACGGCGCGCGGCAGCACGTCCACGTCCAGCTCCGTGATCATCACCTTCACGCCCAGCGCTCCGAACGCCGCGATCGTGCTGTCCATCGCCGCCAGGTCCGGATAGTCCAGCCCGTCGTGCTCCTGGCTCCCGATCCCGGCCAGCGGGATCCCGGCCGCCAGGAGCCGCCGCGCCAGGGCGACGGCGCCCGCGCGCTTGGCGGCGTTCTCCAGCCCGTAGTCGTTGTAGTACAGCTCGGCGGCGGGATCCGCCTCGTGGGCGTACCGGAAGGCCAGCTCGACGAAGTCGTCGCCGATGATCTGCTGCCAGGGCGAGCGTCGCATCGTGCCGTCGTCGGCGAGGGCCTCGTTCACCACGTCCCAGCCGCCGACGCGCCCCCGGTAGCGGCCGACCACGGTGAGGATGTGGTCGCGCATCCGGGCGATCAGCGTGTCGCGGCTCGCCGGCCGCCCGGCGGAATCCTCGAACACCCACCGCGGCGTCTGGTTGTGCCACACCAGCGTGTGGCCCACGACGAACATCCCGGCGTCCCGGCCGAACGCCACGTAGCGGTCGGCGGCGTCGAAGTCGTAGACCGCGGGCCGCGGGTGCAGCGACTCCCACTTCAGCGCGTTCTCGGGCGTGACCGAGCCGAACTGCTCGCGCACCAGGCGGGCCCCGGCCGTGTCGCGGCCGGAGAACACCTCCGCGTTGACCGCGGCGCCGACCAGGAACCGGCCGCCCAGCGCCGCCTTCAGCGTGGCGGGCACGGGCGCGGGCGGACGCGCGCGGCTCGGCGCGCAGCCGGCGAGCGCCAGCGCGGCGAGGGCGGGGGCGGCGGCGACCCGGGCGGCCCTCACGCGGCCCCGGCGGGCGCGTACGCCTTGCGCCGCTCGGCGAGCTCGTCCTGGATCTGCAGGTTCATCGCCTTGGTGATCCTGTAGAACAGGACGCACACCACCACGACGGCGAGGAACATCGCGGGAAAGAGGCTCGCCGAGAGCCGGATGCCGCGCAGCGCATGCTCGGTCTGCGGGGCGTTGGCCACGTACCCGTAGCCCGAGAGCAGCCAGCCGGCGATCGCGCCGCCGAGGCTGAGGCCCGCCTTGAGCGCGAACAGGATGGTCGCGAACACGATGCCGGTGATGCGCCGGCCGGTCGTCCACTCCGCATAGTCGGCCACGTCGGCGAACATCGCCCAGATGAGCGGGATGGTCGGCGCGTAGCTGAGGGCGCGCACGTACTCCAGCAGGTAGGTGGCGCCGATCCGGTCGGCCGGCAGGAGGATGAAGGCGGCGACGAAGATCGTGGCCAGCGAGAACCCCACCAGGGCCACGGCCTTCTTGCCGAACCGGATGGCGAGGAACGTCGCGGCCACCACGCCGACGATGGTCACCGCCTGGCTGGACATCTGGAACAGGCTGAAGCCGACCGACGAGACGTTGCTGTGGGCCTGGTTGACGATCAGGCCGAACGCGTCGAGCACGCCGTGCCACGCCCCCCCGCCGCTGCCGGCGGCGCCCCCGAGGCCGAGCCGGTCGAGGAACTCGAACAGCCGGCCCTTGTCCACGTAGTAGGTGAAGTAGTAGTACATCGACCCGCCGCGCAGGGCGACGTAGACGAAGTGCGACAGCGTCAGCACGAACATCGCGATCCAGGGGCCGTTCTTGAGCAGGTTGCCGAAGTCCTCCTTCGGCGACGACTGCTGCTGCGGCGGTGGCTGGATGCGCTCGCGGGTGGTGAGGAATGTGATCAGGAAGAACACCACGCACAGCACCGCCCACAGGCCCATCGTCAGCTGCCAGCCGCGCGCGTTGTCGCCGTGCCCGAACTTCGCCACCAGGGAGAGGGTGAAGCCGCCCACGATGAGCTGGGCGAACATCGCGGCGAAGAACCGGTAGCTCGACAGCGCGGTGCGCTCGTTCACGTCGCCGGTCATCACGCCGGTCATGGCGGAGTACGGCGTGTTGTTCGCCGAGTACAGCGTCATCAGCAGGATGTTGGTGACGATGGCGTATGCCAGCCGGCTGGTGCCCTTGAAGCCCGGCACCGTGTAGGCCAGCACCAGGACCACGGCCCACGGGATCGCGGTCCACAGCACCCAGGGGCGGAACTTGCCCCAGCGGGTCTGGGTGCGGTCCGCCAGCACGCCCATCATCGGGTCGAAGAACGCGTCCCACAGCCGGCCGACCAGGAGCAGGGTGCCCGCGGCGGCCGCCGCGATGCCCATGGTGTCGGTGTAGAAGCTCAGCTGGAAGAGGATCATCGTCATGAAGACGAAGTTCGCGGCCGCGTCTCCCAGGCTGTACCCGGCTTTTTCGACGAACGAGAGCTTCCGGCGGGGCTCGGCCATCACCGCATCCTTCCGTCAGGCCTGGACCGTGAGCGTGAGGGTCCGCAGGTCCTCGTCCCTCGACGAGGTGCCGACCAGGATCGTGAACTCGCCCGGCTCGACCGTCTCGCGCATCCGGACGTCGTGGAACGCCAGCGCCGCGGGCCCGAGGTCGAAGGCGACCTGCGCCGTCTCGCCGGGCTGCAGGAACACCTTGGCGAAGCCCTTCAGCTCCTTCACCGGCCGGGTGACCGAGCTGACCCGGTCGCGCACGTACAGCTGCACGACCTCGTGGCCGGCGCGCGCGCCGGTGTTGGTCACGTCGGCCAGCACCCGGGTCGTGCCCGTGCGGCGAATCCGAGGACGGGTGAGCCGGACGCGCTCGACCGCGAACGTGGTGTAGCTCAGCCCGAAGCCGAACGGCCACAGCGGCGTCACGTCGTCGAACAGGTAGCCCCGCCGCGCCGAGGGCTTGTAGTTGTAGAAGGCGGGCAGGTGGCCGGCCGAGCGCGGGATCGTGATCGGGAGCTTGCCGCCCGGGTTCACCGCGCCGAACAGCACCTCGGCGATCGCCGTGCCGCCCTCCTGGCCCAGGTACCAGCACTCCAGGATCGCCGCGGCGTGCCCGGCCAGCCACGGGATCGAGGCGGGCCGGCCGCTGAACAGGACCACCACCACCGGCCTGCCCGTGGCGACCAGCGCCCGGGCCAGCTCCTCCTGCCGGCCCACCAGGTCGAGGCTCGCGCGGTCGCCGAGGTGCTTCTTGCCCCAGCCCTCGCGCGAGGTCTGCTCGTTGTCGCCGATGCACAGCACCACCGCGTCGGCGGCCTTCGCCAGCTCGACCGCCTCGGCGATCCGGCGCCGGTCCTCGGCCGGGTCGCTGGGGGTCACCTCGTCCTGCGTCCACGAGCCGCCGATCGTGATCTTGCAGCCCTCGGCGTAGAGCACGTCCACGCGGCTCCCGAGCGCCGCCTGGATGCCCTCGAGCACGGTCACCACGCGCTTCGGCACGCCGCTGTACCCGCCGAGCATCGCGCGGTGCGCGTTGGGGCCGATCACCGCGAGCGTGCGCAGCTTCGCGGGGTCGAGGGGGAGCACGCCGCCCTCGTTCTTGAGGAGCGTGATGGTCTCGCGCGCGGCCCGGAGCGCCAGCCGACGGTGCGCCTCGCAGCCCACCACCCGCTCGGCCTCGTCCGGGTCCACGTACGGGTCGTCGAACAGGCCCAGCAGGAACTTCGCGTGCAGCATCGGCGCGACCAGCTCGTCCAGCTCGGACTCCCGGAGCTTCCGCTCGCGCACCAGCTCCACCAGGTGGCGGTAGCAGTCGGGCTCGGGCAGCTCGATGTTGACGCCGGCGCGCACCGCCAGGAGCGCGGCCTCCTTCTTGTCGTGCGCGACGTGGTGGCCGTGGGTGTCCGGGCGGTCGGCCATCTCCCAGATGGCGTAGTAGTCGGAGACGGTGAAGCCGCGGAAGCCCCACTCCTGGCGCAGGACGTCCCGGAGCAGCCAGCGGTTGGCGTGCGACGGGACGCCGTCCACCTCGTTGTAGGACGGCATCACGCTCAGCGCGCCGCCCTCGACGATCGCCGCCCGGAACGACGGCAGGATGACGTCGCGCAGCGTGTGCGGCGAGACCTCGGCGGGCGCGCAGTTGAGGCCCGACTCGGGGGCGCCGTGCGCGGCGAAGTGCTTGAGGGTGGCGATCACGCGGCGGCGGCGCTCCCGGCCCCGGAACGCGCCGTCGCCCTGGAACCCGCGCACCGCGGCGACGCCCATGCGCGAGACGAGCCAGGGGTCCTCGCCGAACGTTTCCTCGACGCGGCCCCAGCGCGGGTCGCGGGCCACGTCCACCACGGGCGTCAGCGCCTGGTGGGTCCCCCGCACGCGCGCCTCCAGCGCCGCCATGGCGTACAGCGACTCCACCAGGGCGGGGTCGAAGGTGGCGGCGAGGCCGATCGGCTGTGCGAAGCTGGTGGCGTCCTTCGCCGCGTGGCCGTGGAGGCATTCCTCGTGGAAGAGGACGGGGATGCCGAGGCGGCCGTGCTCGACGAAGAACCGCTGCACGGCGTTGGTGAGCTCGGCGTTCGCGCGGGCGTCGAGGCCCGGCGGCCCGCCCGCGTCGCTCGGCCGGCCCACCTGGCCGAGGCCCCGGCCGTCCGCGTACGCCGCGGCGGCCTTGGCCGGGTCGAACGCGCCGGACCGGTCCACCAGCGTCTCGGCCTTGCCGTTCCAGACGCAGACCATCTGGGCGGCCTTCTCCTCCAGCGTCATGCGGGCGAGCAGGTCGCGGACGCGCGCCGCGGGCGGCGCCTTCGGGTCACGGTAGCGGGGCACGGAGGAGGCCTTTCGCGGGGGCCGGAAACGCTCCGGCTGCGACACCTTCGTCGCAGCCGGAGGTCTCTTCCTGCGCTCAGACACCGGTCACCCGGTGGCTGGGTCGATCCGCGGGGTCAGCGTCAGTACCCCGGGTTCTGCGGGAACGACGAGACGCCGCCGGCCGTGTTGTCGATCTGGGTCTGCGGGATGGGCCGCAGGTCGTGCTTGGCCGGGTTGAAGAAGCCGCCGTGCGCCGGCGAGGCTTCCCAGTTGTAGTCGGAGACGCGGTGCCACAAGCCGGTGCGGGCGAGGTCGAACCAGCGCTGGTACTCGCCGAGCAGCTCGCGACCGCGCTCGTCCAGAATCCACTCGAGGTCGATCGTGGCCGGCATGTGGGTGGCGTCGAGGATCATGATCTTGTTGGCGGCCTCGGTCGCGGCCGAGCAGCCATAGGCGATCTGGCAGTCCGCGGCGCGCTGGCGCACCGGCGTCACTTCGGCCAGGATCGCCGCCTGCGAGCCGGTGCAGGATGCGCTGTTGTAGCCGGCCGCGCAGGCCGCCTCGGCCGCGGTCAAGTAGACGTCGGCGAGCCGCATCACGATGATGTCCCGGCCGCCGTCCTGGTTGTTGAAGTCCGGGCGCTGGTCGTCCTGGAATTTCTTGATCGTCGGGTAGCGGAACCAGTCGTACTGCCCGATCGTGGTCTGTTGCGGGCACGGTTCCGCCACACAGGGTTCGACCACCGCGTAGAACTTGGACTGGCGGAACGCCTGCGAGCAGGCGCCGCCGGCCCCGGTGCAGGACGCCGCGCCGTTCACGGTGTAGCCGGGCTGGAACATCGCGGTGTCGCCGAGGGCGAAGTTGCCGCCGGTGTTCAGCGTGCAGCCCGTGCCGCCCCAGGTCGGCAGGAAGGAGCAGTTGTTCCCGGCGACCGTGTAGTGCGCCAGCCGGCCGGCGCCCTGGACCTGGTAGCAGGCCCCGGTGGTCGTGGCGTTGGCGTACCACACGCTCTGGAACGTGCCGTCGTAGCGCGAGTCGAGCACGACCGAGTGGGTCGAGTCCGTCCAGCGCTGCCACAGGTTCCGGGCGTACAGCGTGGGGCGGCCGCGGCGGAACGCGCGGCCGTTGTTGCAGTCACGCTCCATGCCCTGGCGGTCGTCGTAGAAGGAGAGGAAATACACGAAGTCGGTGTTGCCGTTGTTGATCGCGAACTGGCCGGCGACCGTCGAGAACTGCACCGACCAGATGAGCTCCGAGTTGTTCTCGTTGCTCGGGAGGTTGCAGTACGACCCCGGCCCCCGGGCGCCCATCCGGGTGCAGAAGTTGTCCTCGTAGACCGGCAGGAGCGAGAACGTCCCGCTCGCGATGACGCTGTCGGCCTCGGCCTTGGCTCCCGCGAAGTCGGTCGCGGACGTCGCGCCCGTCTCGCGCAGGAACGTGGGGCTGGCCAGGAACTGGACGACGCCGCTGGCCAGCTCGTAGGGGTACGGATGGTACGCGCGGGTCAGCAGGACCTTCGCCAGCAGCGCCTGGGCCGCGCCCTTCGTCGCCCGGCCCTGGTTGTTCTGCGTGGCCGGCAGGACGCTGATGGCGTCCCGCAGGTCCTGGACGATCTGCAGGTAGATCGAGTCCACCGGCGAGCGGTGGGCCGCCGTTGAGGCGCCCTGCGCCTCGACCGTCGACAGCGGCACCGGCCCGTACCACCGGACGAGCATGAAGTAGTCCAGCGCCCGGAGGAACTTGGCTTCGCCGACCCGCTGCGCCTTCGTCGCGGGCGCCATGTCGGTGACGCCCGGGGCCCGGCCGATGACCGCGTTGGAGCTGTTGATGGCGCGGAAGAACGCGTTCCACGGATACGAGAAGATCGGCTCCGCGGCGCTCAACCCGCCGGCGTAGGTGTCGATGTACTTGTAGTTGGGCTGGTCGCCCGTGGTGCCGAGGTCCGTGCCGTACTCCGTCGTGGTCAGGGCTTCCTCGCGTCCCCAGAACCCGCGCTGCAGCGAGTAGTCCCCCATCACGGCGGCGTCCAGACCGGCCCCCGACGCGAAGTATTGCGTGGTGACGTTCCCGACCAGCTTCTCGTGGAGATCCACACAGGCCGTGAGCCCCGCGAGAGCCAGCCCCAAGAGCATGTATGTCGCTTTCTTCATGGTCAGCCTCGGTTCAGGTGGTCTCGCGCTCTAGAAGCCCAGCGTCAGGCCGACGAGCACCGTGCGGTAGCTCGGCGGGCCGTTGGCGCTTCCGTTTTCCGGATCGTACCCGTAGTAGCTGGTGAACACGAACGGATCCTGCGCCTCGACGTAGAGGCGCATCGACGACACGCCCCGCACCTTGTGCACGATCGCCGGCGGGAGCGAGTAGCCGAGGGTGATGTTGCGCACCCGCCAGTGGGTGCCGATGCGGTACCCGGGCGCGGCGTACGCGCCGCCGTTGTTGGCGTCGTCGAAGGTCGGCTGCTGCCGTCCGGCGCTGGGGGACCACCACACGTTGCAGCCCGGGATGGCGGCCTGCTGCGCGCCGGTGATGCCCGCCGGCGGATCGAGCTTCGTCGGGTCGGGGCCGCCGTCGCACCGCTCCGGCGTCCAGTACTGGACGTTGATGTTGTTGTAGCGGTCGAACAGGTTCGCGCCGATCCGGAACCCGTCGCGGAAGGTGTACCCGATGCGGCCCTGGAACAGGAACGAGAGGTCGAAGGGGCCCCAGGACAGCCGGTTGTACACGCTGGCCAGCAGCCGCGGGTACGTGGTGCCCGTGATGACGCGGTCGAACCCGTCGATCTTGCCGTCGCCGTTGAGGTCGGCCACCCGGATGTCGCCCGGCTTCTCCCCGTACTGCCGGGCGAGGGCCGAGTCGGCGAGCTGCCAGATGCCGAGCATCTTGACGTCGTAGAACACCTGGTGGAGCGGGTCGCCGGAAGCGATGGTTCCCAGGCTGACCGGCTGGCCGACGAACCAGCGGTCCGCGACGTCGTCGCCGACGCCGCCCGTGAGGCTGATGATGTAGTTGTGGTTGTGCGAGAAGCTGAAGTCCGTCGTCCACCGCGGGCCGCCGTGGCTGCCCGTCAGGTTGACGGTCGTGACGCTCAGCTCCCAGCCCGCGTTCCCCGTCTTGCCGACGTTCTGGAGCGTCGAGGTGAAGCCCGTGGAGGCGGGCAGCGACCGCGTGAGCAGCAGGTCGCTGGTCTTCTCCCGGTACACGTCGAACGTGCCGCTGACCCGGTTCGCCAGGATGCCGAAGTCGACGCCGAAGTCGAACTGGGTCGTCTTCTCCCACACCAGGTTCGGATTCGGGATCTGGCCCGGCACGTAGCCGTTCGCCGTGGCGCTCCCGAAGTTGTAGAACGTCTGGCTGAGGCTGCCTTCGGTCTGGTACGGGCTGATCGACGAGTTGCCGGTCTTGCCGAGGCTGGCCCGCAGCTTCAGGCCCGAGACCAGATCCGAGAACATCGGCAGCCCCTTCATGAACGGCTCGTCGCCGAGCTGCCAGCTCAGGCCGCCCGACGGGAAGAACGCGCACTGGTGCCCGGGCGCCAGCACGCTGGCGCAGTCCTGCCGCCCCGTCACCGTGAGGCTGTACCGGTTCCGGAACGTGTAGTTCGCGCGCCCCATGTACGACCGCGTCGCCGTCGTGGCGTAGTTGCTGATCGGCGGCTGCGGCGCCGAGCCCGTGCCGAGGTTGTACCAGAGCTGATAGTCGTAGGGCAGGGTCTTGGAGGACGCGGAGTCGGACTGGAAGCGGGTGGTCGTGATGCTGTACAGGCCCGTGACGTCGATCTTGTGCTCTCCGGTCGCGTAGTTCCACGTCACGATGTTGTCCAGGGTGAGGCGGAAGTTCTCCCGGGTCGCGAGCCCCGCCTGGGCGTTGCCCACCGGGTTGCCGCCGTTGACCGTCGTGTTCGCGCCCTGGAACTGCCCGTCGCTGAAGTTCTGCAGGTCCGGCCCGAAGTTCAGCCGGTACGTGAACCCGGCCGGCAGCGTCAGCTCGGCGAACAGGGAGCCGAACAGCCGGTCGCTGATGTCCTGGCGGATGAAGGCCTGGGCTTCCCGCAGCGGATTCACGCGCAGCGGGTCGCCGGTCGGCAGCTGGTTGAGGGTGCAGATGCTGCACAGCGACGCGGACGGCGACCCGGCGCTGTCGTACGGCGCGCCGAGCGAGCTGTTGGCGTTCGCTTCGGCCCACAGCGAGGCGTCGCCGCCGATGTCCGCGATGGACCGCGACCCCGTGGCCGTGGCGCCGAGGCGCAGGCGGCCATAGGTGTTCTCGAAGCTGATCGTGCCGGAGTACTGCTTGTACCCCTGCCCGATCGTGATGCCGTCCTGGTTGAAGTAGGTGCCGGACAGCGACAGCCGCGCGGTCCCGGACACCGAGTTGTAGCTGAGGCGGTGCTGCTGCTGGCTGCCGGCGCGGTACACCATCCGCTGCCAGTCCGTCCCGGTGGTGCAGCCCGGATGCAGGGCCTGCCACGTGCTCGTGCCCGCCGCGGACGTGTCGGGCAGCCCGGTGACCGGGTTGGTCTTCACGTTCAGGGCGCAGTAGGCGACCAGCTTGTTGTCGTACGCATACGTCGGGATCGTTCCCTGGCCGGCCAGACGCGACGCGTCGATGCGCTCCTGGGCCAGCTGCGGACCGTTCATCAGGTCCACCAGGTGCAACGCCGTCTGGGTGCCGTACTGGACGTCGTAGCTGAAGCTCGACGTGCCCCCCGACGCCGCGGCCGAGCCGCGGTTGGTCGTGATCAGGATCACGCCGTTGGCGCCGCGCGAGCCGTAGGGCGCCGTGGCCGAGGCGTCCTTCAGGACCTCGATCGAGGCGATCTGCGCCGGATTGAAGTCCTCGATGCCGCCGCCCACCAGCGGCACGCCGTCGATCACGTACAGCGGGTCATTGCCCGCCGTGATCGACCGGACGCCGCGGATGGTGACGTTCATGGGCGCGCCGGGACGGTACCCGGAGCTCACCACGTCCACGCCCGGCACGCGGGCCTGCAGCAGCTGCGCCGGGCTGGGAAGCGGCACGTCCTTCACGTCGCCGAGGTTCAGCTGGGCGATGGAGCCGGTCAGCTCGCGCCGCTCCTGCTCGCCGTAGGCGGTCGCCACGATGCCCTCGAGCTGCACCGGCGCCGCCACCATCTGGAAGTTCAGCGTGTCGGTGCGGTCGGCGGCGACGGTGACCGACTGCTGCAGCGGGGCGTAGCCGAGGAAGCGCACACGCACCAGCCGCGCGCCGGCGGGCACCTGCTCGATCACGTACGTGCCGCTGGCGTTGCTGAAGCCGCTGCGGTTGGTGCCCAGCACGCTGACGACCGCGCCGGCGAGCGCGCGGCCGTCCTCGGCCGCCGTCACGGTGCCGGTGAGCCGGCCGGTGTTCTGCGCTCTGGCGTTGGCCCCCACGCTCAAAGCGGCCAGGACCAGTATCCATTGTTTCATCTAGGGACCCTCCCGAGGGACGTCACGATGGGCGATGGCGCGTGCCGCGACCTGCTCCGGCGCGGCGGACCCGCCACGGCCCGATCTACGCGAACACCGGATCGTGCCAGTTATCGGGTGATAAGATCACCATACGGGCCACCATACTACGCGCGGCAGGGCGGCTGTCAAGAAACTCCGGCCCCCCCCGCGGCCGGCGCCCCGGCGCAAGCCCGAGGACGCCGGTCGGGTAAGGCCGGGACCCCGCGCCGGGCCTGGCCGGCGCGGGGTCCGGCCCCGCCGCTCAGCGCACGCCGAGCAGCAGCTCGGTGGTCAGCTGGTCGAGCCGCTCGTAGGCGTAGCCGCGCGCGCGCAGCGCCGGCAGGTCGAACCGCTCGGCCTTGAGCGCCGCCGCCCGCTCCGGCGTGAACGCGGGCCGGGGCGCGCCCGCGCGCGCCTTGAGCTCGCCCAGCAGCTGCTGGATCTCCGCGTCCCGTGCGAACCGCGCGGCCCGGTCCTTGAGGATCAGGTAGGTCCGCATCGAGCCGAGGGCGAAGTCCCACACGCCCGCCTCGTCCTCGGTGCGGTAGGCGTGGCTGTCGAAGTGCCGCATCCCCGCCCACTGCGCGTCCTCGAGCAGCTTCACCAGGAAGAACGCCGCCCGGGGGTCGTCGCTCCCGAACCGCAGGTCCTGGTCGAAGCGGCCGGGCTTCTGCCCGTTGAGGTCGATGTGGAACAGCTTGCCCGCCTCGAGCGCCTGCGCCACGCCGTGCGAGAAGTCCAGCCCCGCCATCTGCTCATGCGCCACCTCGGGGTTGAGACCCACCATCTCCGGGTGGTCGAGCGTGTAGAGGAAGGCGAGCATGTGCCCGGTGGTCGGCAGGAAGATGTCGCCGCGCGGCTCGTTGGGCTTCGCCTCCAGCGCGAACTTCAGGTCGTACTTCTGGGCGCGGGCGTACTCGCACAGGAAGTTGAGCGCGTCGCGGAACCAGCCCAGCGCCGCCCGCAGGTCCTTGGCCGCGTTGGTCTCCGCGCCCTCCCGGCCGCCCCAGAACACGTAGGTCGTGGCGCCGAGCTCCACCCCCAGGTCCATCGCCGCCATCGTCTTCTGCAGCGCGTAGGCGCGCACCTTCGCGTCGTTGCTGGTGAACGCGCCGTCCCGGAACACCGGATCGCCGAACAGGTTGGTGGTCGCCATGGGCACCTTCATCCCGGAGGCCGCGAGCGCCGCCTGGAACTCCCGCACGATCCGGTCGCGCTCCGCCGCCGTCGCGTCCCGCGGCACGAGGTCGTTGTCGTGCAGGTTGACGCCGTAGGCGCCGAGCTCGGCCAGCTTCTCCACGATGCGCACCGGCGCGAGCGGCGGCCGCACCGGGTCGCCGAACGGGTCGCGACCGGTGTTGCCCACCGTCCACAGGCCGAAGGTGAAATGGTGCTCGGGGCGGGGCGTGAACGCGTCCTGCGGGACCTTCGGACTCATGGCGTCTCCTCGATGGCGGGGCAGCGCGGCTTGGTGCGATCGGCCGGGCAGCCGAGCCGCTCGTAGAACTCCAGGGGATGCAGGACCGGCGGGTACGGCGCCG
The DNA here is from genome assembly GCA_035623755.1 of Gemmatimonadales bacterium. Taxonomy (GTDB): domain Bacteria; phylum Gemmatimonadota; class Gemmatimonadetes; order Gemmatimonadales; family JACORV01; genus Fen-1245. Next base: position 13,659 of record DASPSV010000046.1, on the reverse strand, counting down.
GGACCGGCTGGTGGCTGAACGTCTCCCAGTAGGCGAGCGAGGCGTCGCGCCACCAGCGCGCCTCGGCGGCCTGGATCCGGAGGTCCGCGCGCACCGCGTCGAACCGCGCAGGGTCGATGCGTCCGGCCAGCGAGTCCCACGCGGCGCCCATCCAGCGGACCGTGTCGATGCCCATCTGGTAGTGGCGCACCAGCTCCTCCCACAGCGTGCGGCCCGTGCGCAAGCGCGCGGTCCAGCCGACGTGGTGGAACCACAGCAGGAACCGCTCCGGAACCGAGTCGAGGCTGGCGAACTCCTGCCGCAGCGGCGGGAAGTACTGCCGCACCGCGTCGCTGCCGGCCGGCGTGCGGTCGAAGCCGAGGCCGGCGCTGTCGGCGCGGTTGTAGTAGACCGGCATCCAGTCGGGCCGCGCGCCGGCGTCCCAGGGCGCCGGGCCGTAGTGGTGATCGCGGGCCATCTGGTGGGCGAGGCCGAGCGGCGTCATGTAGTTCACCACCGCCTCGCGCGAGGCCATCATCATCGCCGTCACCGGCCGCACGACGGCGGTGTCGTTCGAGAACGTCTGGCGGACCCACTCCTCCGCGACCGCGGCCGCGTCGAGGTCCGGATCCCACGCCAGCCGCCCGAACGCGTACCAGTTCGCCTGGTTCATGATCGAGCCGCACCAGTCGCGGTCGGTGCCGGTGTTCGCCACGCCCGCGATCCCGGTCGTCGCCTGGCCGAACAGCGAGCCGTCCACCACCCGCGCCACGGTGGAGCCCGGGCCGCGGGCGTACGTGTCGGCGTCCAGCACCTCCTGCCACATCGTGCCCAGGTAGGCCAGGTGCGTGTCCTGGCCGAGGTACTCCTTGGTGATCTGCAGCTCGAGCATCAGCGGCGTCTTCGGCATCGCGCCGAACAGCGGGTGGAACGGCTCCCGCGGCTGGAAGTCGAGCGGGCCGTTCTTCACCTGGATCAGGACGTTGGCGCGGAACCGGCCGTCGAGCGGCACGAACTCGTCGTACGCCTGCATCACGCGGTCGGTGGGGACGTCGGCCGAGTACACGAACGCGCGCCAGATCACCGCGCCGCCGTGGGGCGCGAGCGCGTCGGCGAGCAGGTTGGCGCCGTCGGCGTGGGTGCGGCGGTAGTCGCGCGGGCCAGGCTGGCCCTCCGAGTTCGCCTTGACCAGGAAGCCGCCGAAGTCCGGGATGGCGCGGTAGATCTCGTCCGCCTTCGCCTTCCACCACGCCTGCACCGCGGTGTCCAGCGGATCCGCGGTCGCGAGGCCGCCGATCTCGACCGGCGCGCTGAACCGCGCGGTGAGCCAGACGCGGATGCCCCAGGGCCGGAACACGCCGGCCAGCGCCGCCGCCTTGGCCAGGGAGGGCGCGGTGAGGATCCGCGCGGGCGCGTTGACGTTGGTCAGCACGACGCCGTTGATCCCCAGCGACGCGTCGGCGCGGGCGTAGTCGCGGTAGCGCGGCGACAGCGTGCCGGGCAGGCTGTCCCAGGCCCACAGCGAGGCGCCGGCGTAGCCGCGCTCCACCGAGCGGTCGAGGTTGTCCCAGTGGTCCAGCATCCGCAGCCGGACCTTCGGCGCGCTGGTGACGGCGAGTCCGTCGAGGCTCCGCTGCGTCTGCAGCAGGCGGAGCAGGGCGAACGCGCCGTACAGCACGCCGGCGTCGCGGTTGGCGGCGACCGCGATCACGCGCCGGCCGCCGAGCGTCGTGGCCTTCAGCACGTAGCCCTCGTCGCCGGCGCGGGCCAGCTCCGCGCCCAGGCCGAGGGCGGCGACCGCGCGCGAGCCGGACGGGGTGCCGAACAGCACGGCGCCGTCGCGCGCCGCGGTGCGCGCGCGCGGCACGGCGCGCCCCAGCAGGCCGCGGAGCCCGCGCGCCAGCTCGTCGCCGGCGGCGCGCAGTGTGGGCGAGTCGCCGCCGGCCACCAGCGCCGTGATCTCGCCGCGGTACTCCCGCAGCCGCGCGGTGTCGTCCACCGTGCGGTAGCGGAGCCACAGCTCGTAGCCGTCCTCGGCCGGCGGCCGCGGACCCGCGTCCGCGAGCAGGGCGCAGCCGAGCAGGACGGGCAGCAGCGGGGCGAGCCGTCGCATCACCGGCGCCTCCCTCACGCGGGCACCTGGGGGACGCGCGCGTCGTCGGGGTCCGCCCAGCGCTGGTTGGGGATGAGGGGCGCCCATCCGGGGCGCAGCGGGTCCTGGTCGTACGGGTACGCGCCGAGGCGCCGGAACGCCTCGTGGTACTCGGCCACCTTGCCGCGGTCGAGCGTCACGCCGAGGCCCGGCGCGGTGGGGACGGCGATGGCGCCGGCCTCGTAGGGCAGCTTCCCGCCGCAGATCACGTCGTCCACCAGGTGGTGGTAGTGCGCGTCGGCGTCGAAGGTCAGGTTGGGGATGACCGCGCCGAGGTGCAGCATCGTGGCCAGCTGGATCCCCAGCTCGCCCGAGGAGTGGACGCCGACGCCGAACTGGAACGCCTCGCAGATGCCCGCGGCCCGCACGCAGGCGCGGATGCCGCCCCAGAAGGTGGTGTCGAGCAGCACCACGTCCACCGCGGTGTCCGGGACGTTGGCGGCGAGCTGCTCGAAGCCGACGATCACGGTGTTGGTCGCGAGCGGCACGTGGATGTACTGCCGGGTGCGCCGCATCCCGTGCAGGCCGAACACCGGGTCCTCGAGGTAGTCGTTGCGGAGGTCGCCGATGGCCCGGCCGAACCACACCGCCTGTTCGGTGGACCACACGCCGTTGGGGTCGAAGCGCAGGTGGTCGTCGGGCAGCGCCTCGGCCAGGGCGCGGTAGCAGCGCAGCTCGTACTCCGGCGGGAACACGCCGCCCTTGACCTTGTGGGTCCGGAACCCGTGCCGCTGCTTGAGGGCCCGCGCCTCCGCGACCAGCTGCTCGACGGTACGGACCTCGCCCGAGCCGTCGCGGGCGTTGGCGTAGCGGAAGAAGAGGTACGAGGCGAACGGCACGCGGTCGCGGAGCCGCCCGCCGAGCATCTCGCTGACCGGGGCCCCCCACTTCTGGCCCAGCACGTCGAGGCAGGCGAACTCGATCGCCGCCAGCAGCTGGGTGCGGTTGTTGTAGAGGGAGGCGGTGGGGTTGGCGATCAGGAACCGCAGCTCCTCCAGCCGGGCCGGGTCGCGGCCGAGCAGGTACGGCTTGAGCCCCAGCACCGCGGCGGAGGCGCTCTCGCCGCCGCCGCCCAGCTCGCCGAGGCCGAGGCGCCCGTCGTCGGTCTCCAGCTCGACGATGGTCCGCACGAACCGGCCCCAGTGGCAGCCGTTGGCGTGGCGCAGGGGCGCCTGGAGGGGGACGCTGACCGGGGTGGCCCGGATGTCGGCGATCTTCATCGTACGCTCGCACGCTCGGTCCGCGGGGCAGGGCGCCCCGGCGGGCAGTGATCAGCTGATCTTATCACCTGCCGCCGCCAAGGTGGGCCGGCGGCGGGGGGCTGTCAAGCGGCCGGCAGGCGCGCCGGCTCCATCCGCGGCACCAGCAGGTGGATCAGGCCCAGGGCCGCGAGGTAGAGAAAGCCGAGCACCGCGAACACGGGCGCGTAGTCGCCGTGGGTCATCTGGAGGATGTCGCCGGTGGCGCGCTGGAACAGGAACGAGGCGGCCATCCCGGCGAACCCGCCGATGCCGGTCGCCGAGGCCACGGCCCGCTTGGGGAACAGGTCGCCCGGGGTGGTGAGCAGCGTGGTGGACCACCACTGGTGGGCCGCCGCCGCCACGCTGACGATGGCCACCACCAGCGCGAGGCTCGTGGCCCGGGGCGCCAGCACCGTCGGCAGGATCGCCACCGCCGCCACGAGCATGGTGATCTTGCGCGCCCGGTTCACGGTCCAGCCGCGCGCGATGAGCGCGCCGGAGGCCCAGCCCCCCAGCAGCGAGCCCGCGGTGGCGGCCGAATAGATCACGATCAGCGGCAGGGGGAGCCCCGCGAGCTTCACCCCGAAGCGCGCGTCGAGGAACTTGGGCAGCCAGAACAGATAGAACAGCCACACCGGGTCGGTCAGCGCCTTGCCGGCGGCGTACGCCCAGGTCTGGCGGTAGCCCCACAGGCTGCGCCACGGCAGCGCGGCCGTGCTCTCGCCGGGGTCGCTGCGGATGTACGCGAGCTCGGCGGGCGAGACCCGCGGGTGGGCCGCCGGCTCGCGGTAGATGGCGAGCCACGCCGCCAGCCACACCAGGTCCAGCGTGCCGGTCGCGACGAACGCCCACCGCCAGCCGAGGGCGAGCGCGATCCACGGGACGAACAACGCCGCCAGCGCCACCGCCACGTTGGGGCCGGAGTTGAAGATGCCGGTGGCGAAGGCCCGCTCCTTCTTGGGAAACCACTCGGCGACGGCGCGGTTGGCGGCCGGGAAGTTGCCCGACTCGCCCAGGCCGAGCAGGGCGCGCACGATCGAGAAGCCGGTGACCGTGCGCACCAGCGCGTGCGCGATGGCCGCCAGGCTCCAGCCGGTCACGGCGGCGGCGAGGCCGCGGCGCACGCCGATCCGGTCCATCAGGTTGCCCATGAACAGCAGGCCGAGGCCGTAGGCGGCCGTCCACATCGAGACGATCGTCGCGTAGTCGGTCTCGCTCCAGTGCAGGTCGCGCGCGAGCGTCGGCGCGAGCAGGCCGAGGACCTGGCGGTCCACGTAGTTGACCGTCATCGCGCCGAACAGCAGCGCGGCGATCGTCCACCGGTACCGGGAGCGCCGCCCCGCCGGCGCCGCCGTCACGTCAACGTTGGACCCGGCCACTCGCATCTCCCTTCAGGAGCGTTTCGATCTCGGCGACGCTCGCCCGGTGGAAGTCGCCCGGCACGGAGTGCTTGAGGCACCCGGCCGCGGCGGCGAACTCCAGCGCGCGCGCGTCGTCGCCCAGGGTCAGCAGGCCGTAGATGAGCCCGGCGGCGAACGCGTCGCCGCTGCCGACGCGGTCCACGATGCGCGGGATGTCGTAGCGCCGGCTGGTCAGCAGGCGCCGGCGGTCGTGCAGGCACGCGCTCCAGCCGTTGTGGTCCGCGCCGTGACTCTCGCGCAGGGTGATCGCCTGCTTCTCGAGGCCGGGGAACTCGCGCAGCACCCGCTCGGCGAGCGCGCGCACGCCGGCCTCCTCGAGCCGGCCGGAGCGCACGTCGAGGTCGGCCGCGATGCCGAGCGCCCGCTGGCAGTCCTCCTCGTTCGCGATGCCGACCTGCACCTGCCGCACCAGCTCGCGCATCACCTCGGGGGCGGGCGTGCCCCAGGCCCACAGGCTGGCGCGGTGGTTGTAGTCGCACGAGACCGTCACGCCCCGCGCGCGGGCCTCCCGCACGGCGGCGAGCGACAGCTCGGCGGCCGCGGCGCTGAGCGCCGGCGTGACGCCGCTCAGGTGGAGCCAGGTCGCGCCGGCGAACACGCGGTCCCAGTCGAAATCGGCCGCGCGCGCGGCGGCCATCGCGGAGCCGGCGCGGTCGTAGACCACGCGGCTCGGCCGCTGCGCCGCGCCGGCCTCGAGGTAGTAGATCCCCACCCGCGCGCCGGCGCGCCGCACCAGCGACGTGTCGACGCCGAAGCGCCGCAGCTCCGCGAGGGCGGCGTCGCCCACCGGGTTCGCGGGGAGCACGGTGACGAACGCGGCGTCGATCCCCCACTGGGCGAGCGCGACGGCGACGTTGCTCTCGGCGCCGCCGAAGGTGGCCTCGAGGGACGGGGACTGGAACAGCCGCTCCGCGCCGGGCGGCTTGAGGCGCAGCATGATCTCCCCGAGCGTCACGACGCGCGGCGCCATCAGTCAGGCTCCTGCGGGCGGGGTGGCGGCGAGCCGCACGGAGTCCTCCACCGCGCGGCGGATGCGGTCGAACTGGCCCTCGGCGATCCACGCCTGGGGCGCCATCCACGAGCCGCCGCAGGCCACGACCCGGCGGCAGCCGAGGTAGGCGGGCAGGTGGCTCGCGGCCAGGCCGCCGGTGGGGATGAACTCGACGCCGGCGAACGGCGCCGCCACCGCCTGGAGGAACGGCAGCCCGCCCATCGGCTCGGCGGGGAAGAACTTCAGGACCTCCAGGCCCATCGCCACGGCGGCGGCGATCTCGGTGGGCGTGCACACGCCCGGGAACACGGCGAGGTCGTGGGCGCGGCACCAGTCCACCACCCGGCGGTCGAGGCCGGGCGAGACGACGAACCGGGCGCCCGCGCCGCGCGCCGTCGCCGCCTGGTCGGGCGTCAGCACCGTGCCCGCGCCCACCAGCACGTCGGGGTGGCCGGCCGCGACGCGGCGCAGCGCCTCGACCGCAGCCGGCGTCCGGAACGCGATCTCGGCGACGGGCAGTCCGCCGTCGGCGAGCGCGCGCGCGAGGCCGTCGGCGCGCCCGGGGTCGTCGATCACCACCAGCGGCAGGAGGCGCAGCCGGCGCAGCGTCTCGAGCACGCCGCTCACGGCGTCTCCCACCGCCCGCTCTCGGCCGCGCGGAACAGCGCGTCGAGCGCCGCCATGTTCCCGATCGCGTCCTCGACGCCCACCGGCACGGCGCCGCGCCCCCGCACCGCGTCGGCGAAGCGCTCGGCCTGCAGGGTGTACTGGTCCACGGCGTCGAACCCGATCGCCTCGACGCCGCCGCCCACGAGGTCGCGGCCGTCGTCCACCAGGATGCGGCAGCGGTGGTCCGGCGGCGGGTTGAAGGGGACGTCGAGGCCGATGCGGCCCGTGGTGCCGTAGATCTGCATCTGCTGGTGCAGCGCCGCCTGGCCGCCCACGGTGAACGCGGCCTGGCCCGTGGGGAAGCGCAGCAGTCCCGACACCAGCCGGTCCACCCTGAAGTCGGGGTCGCGCTCGAGGACCGCGGCGACCGCGAGCGGCTCGGCGCCGAACAGCCAGCGCGCCATGGTGACGGGATAGCAGCCGATGTCGAGCAGCACGCCGCCGCCCCACTCGACCTTGCTGCGCACGTCCTGCGGGTCGCGGCGGTAGTAGCTGAAGTGGCCCGTCACCAGCCGCAGCTCGCCGATGCGGCCGGCCGCGATCAGCTCGCGCACCCGCGCCCATTGCGGGTGGGTGCGCGTCATGAACGCCTCGCCGATCACCACGCCGGTCCGCTCCCGCACCGCCAGCAGCGAGCGCACTTCGGCGGCGTTCATGCCCATCGGCTTCTCGCACAGCACGTGCTTGCCGGCCTCGGCGGCGCGGACGGTCCACGGGACGTGCAGGTGGTTGGGGAGCGGGATGTAGACGGCGTCCACGTCCGGGTCGGCGAGCAGCGCCTCGTACGAGCCGTGGGCGTGGCGGATGCCGAGCGCGCGCGCGGCCGACTCCGCCTTCGCCAGGTCGCGGGACGCGATCGCCTCGACGCGGGCCGCGCGGGTGCGCTGCATGGCGGGGATCACCTGCCGCACGGCGATGTTCGCGACGCCCAGCACGCCCCAGCGCAGCGGCGCGTGCTCCCCGGCGGCGGCGTCCACCGCGGCGTTGGGTCTGGAGGCCCGTGCCACGCGGTCATCTTATCACTATTCTACGGGCATGGCGACCCGTCCCTCGGCCCATCGCGGCCTCGCGCCCGTTCCCGCAGCGCGCCGGATCGGCGCGCTGCTCCTGCTGCTCGCGGCCTCCGCCGCACGTCTCGACGCGCAGGCGGACGCGTCCGCCGCCGCGCTCCGGCTGCCGCGCATCTTCGGCGACGGGATGGTGCTGCAGCGCGGCGTCCCGGTCGCGGTGTGGGGCTGGGCGGCGCCGCGCGCCCGCGTCGCCGTCACGCTCGGCCGGCGCACCGCGCGGACGACGGCCGACGCCGCGGGCGCGTGGCGGGTCGCGCTGCCCGCGGTGCGCGCCGGCGGGCCCTACGCGCTGGCCGTCGAGTCCGGCGGACGGCGGATCGCGGTCCGCGACGTCTTGGTCGGCGACGTCTGGGTCGCGTCCGGCCAGTCGAACATGGAGCTGACCGTGGCGGCGGCGGACAGCGCGCCGCAGGAGATCGCGGCGGCGCACGACTCGCTCCTCCGCCAGTTCAAGGTGCCGCTCACCTGGGCCGACGCGCCCACGGCCGACCTGGCCGGCGGCGCCTGGGCGCCCGCCGACTCCGCGCACGCCGGCGCCTTCACGGCGGTCGGCTACTACTTCGCGCGCGACCTCCGGCGCGCCGCGCGGGTGCCGGTCGGGATCGTCAACACGACGTGGGGCGGCAGCAACGTCGAGACGTGGATGAGCCGCCGCGCGCTGGGCCTCACGGACTCCGCGCTGGCCGCGGCGGCGGCGCGCCGGCAGGCCGAGGACAGCGCGCGCCGCGAGGCGCTGCGCGCCCGGATCGGCGGGCTGCCCGCAACGGACAGCGGCCTGGTGGCGGGCCGCGCCGCCTGGGCCGACCCCGCGCTCGACGACTCCCGCTGGGACACGATCCCCGTCCCCCGCTGGTGGGAGGCGTCCGGCTACGACGGCCTCGACGGCATCGCGTGGTACCGCACCTCCTTCGTGCTGACCGACGCGGAGGCGGCGCAGGGCGTCCGGCTCGGCCTGGGGAGGATCGACGACAACGACATCAGCTGGGTGAACGGGACCGAGGTGGGCCGCACCGACGGGTACAACCGCGTCCGCGCCTACGACGTGCCGCCGTCCGCGCTCCGCGCCGGGCGCAACGTCGTCGCGGTCAGGGTGGAGGACACCGGCGGCTACGGCGGCATCTGGGGAGAGCCCGCGCTCGTCTACGTCGAGGCCGGCGGCGTGCGGCGGCCGCTCGCCGGCACGTGGAGGTTCCGGGTGGGCGCGGTGTCCTTCCTGGCCGACGGGCAGCGCATCAACAAGATCCCGACCGTGCTGTACAACCGGATGGTGCACCCGCTGCTGCCCTTCCCGGTCCGCGGCGTGATCTGGTACCAGGGCGAGTCGAACGCGAACGACTGGGCGCAGGCCGTCGCGTACCGCGCGCTGTTCGCGGAGCTGATCCGCTCGTGGCGCCGCGAGTGGAGCGGCGCGCGCGGGACGCTGCCGTTCCTGTGGGTCCAGCTGCCGGGCTTCGGCGCGCCGGACACCGTCCCCGTGGACCGGCCGGCGTGGGCGGCGCTCCGCGAGTCGCAGGCCGCGGCGCTGGCGCTGCCTCGCACCGGCCAGGCCGTGGCGATCGACCTCGGCGAGAGCGACAACATCCATCCGCGCAACAAGCAGGAGGTGGGGCGGCGGCTCGCGCTCGTCGCCCGCGCCGTCGCGTACGGGGAGCGGCTCACCAGCGCGGGCCCGACGTACCGGCGCCTCGAGGTGCGGGGCGGCCGCGCGACCATCGTCTTCGACCACGCGGGCGGCGGACTGGTCTCGCGCGCACCCGGCGGACCGGTGACGGGCTTCACCGTCGCGGGCGCGGACCGGACGTTCGTCCGCGCCGAGGCGCGGATCGAGGGCGGTCGGGTGGTGGTCTGGAGCGACCGGGTGCCGCGGCCCGTGGCGGTGCGCTACGCGTGGGCGGACTTCCCGCTGGGGGCGAGCCTCTACAACGGCGCGGGCCTGCCCGCGGCGCCGTTCCGGACCGACCGCTGGTGAGGGACCGGTGGTGAGCCTCCCGGTGAGGCGCTAGACCAGCGGCTCCTGCTGCGTGCTGCAGTGGATGGTGCCCAGGCCGAGCACGAAGTCGGTCGCGTGAATGCCGACCACGGTGCGGCCCGGGAACAGCTCGGCCAGGATGCCGAGCGCGAGCCGGTCGGCGGGGTCGTTGAAGGTGGGCACCAGCACGGCGCCGGTGCCGACGTAGAAGTTCGCGTAGCTGGCGGGCAGCCGCTCGCCGGCGAATCGCACCGGGCGCGGCATCGGGAGCGGGACGACCTCGAGCCGCCGGCCGCGCGCGTCGCGGGCGCCGCCGAGCCGCTCGCGCGCCTCGTGGAGCGGCCGCCAGTTGGGGTCGCGGCGGTCCGTCTCCCGCGCGAGCACGACGCGGCCGGGCGCGACGAAGCGCGCGAAGTCGTCCACGTGTCCGCCGGTGTCGTCGCCGGCGATGCCGTCCCCGAGCCAGATCACCTGCTCGACGCCCAGGAACTCGCGCAGCACCGCCTCCATCCCGGCGCGGCCGAGGGCGCGATTGCGCGCCTGGCGGCCGGTGAGCAGGCACTGCTCGGTCGCGAGCAGCGTGCCCTGGCCGTCCACGTCGATCGCGCCGCCTTCGAGCACCACGCGGCGGCGGGCGACCTCGGGGAAGAACGTGGGGACGCCGAGCCGCCGCGCGACGCGCCGCCCGGCCGCCTCGTCGGCCGCGTGGTTCCGGTAGCGCGCCCACCCGTTGAACCGCCACTTCACCACGCCCAGCTCGCGGCGGCCGGCACGGCGTCGGACGACGCCGAGCGGGAGGAAGTCGCGCGTCCACGAGCGGTCGGTCCGGGCGGTGACGAAGTCCACGCGGCCGAGCGACACGCCGGCGCTCGACAGCGCGGCGGACGCGCGCGCGCGCTCGGCGCGGTGGCGGACGATCAGCCGGATGCGCTCGGCGTCCTGGAGGTGGCGGGCGATCTCGGCCACGACCCACGGCACGGCCTCGAACTTACCCGGCCAGTCGCTCGGCTCGTGCGGCCAGGCGAGCCAGGTGGCGGCGTGCGGCTCCCACTCGGCGGGCATCCGCCACCCCGCCGCGGCCGGGGTCGCGAGGGTGCCGGAGCGACGGCCGCCGGCGCGGCGGCGCGCCATCAGCCCCCGGCCCCGCCGAGGAACCGGGCGGCGAGGCCCCCGTACGCGTCGATGCGGCGGTCGCGCAGGAACGGCCAGTTGCGGCGCACCTCCTCGAGGCGCGAGAGATCGAGCGGCACCACCAGCGTCTCCTCGCCCTCGCCCGCCTCGGCGAGGACGACGCCGAAAGGGTCGGCGACGAACGAGTGGCCCCAGAAGTCGAGCCCGCCGCCGGCCGGCCCCTCGTGGCCGACCCGGTTCACCGCGGCGACGAACACGCCGTTGGCGATGGCGTGCGACCGCTGGACGGTCTGCCACGCCGCGAGCTGCGCGGCGCCGAACTCGCCCTTCTCCTTCGGGTGCCAGCCGATGGCGGTCGGGTAGCAGAGGATCTGCGCGCCCTGGAGCGCCACGAGCCGCGCGGCCTCCGGGTACCACTGGTCCCAGCAGATGAGCGGCCCCAGCGTCGCCGCCGGGGTGCGCACGGCCACGAAGCCGAGGTCCCCCGGCGTGAAGTAGTACTTCTCGTAGTACAGCGGGTCGTCCGGGATGTGCATCTTGCGGTAGGTGCCGAGCGTCTCGCCGCCCGGCCCGTGCACCACGAGGCTGTTGTGGTAGACGCCCGCGGCGCGCCGCTCGAACACCGGCGTCACCACGACCACGCGGTGCTCGCGCGCCGCCGCGGCGATGGCCGCCTCCGTGGGGCCGCCCAGCGGCTCGGCCAGCTCGAAGTTGGCGGCATCCTCGGTCTGGCAGAAGTACGGCGAGGCGAACAGCTCCGGGAGGCAGACGATCGTGGCGCCGCGCCCGGCGGCGTCGGCGATCGCGGCGCGCGCCTTCGCGACGTTGGAGGCCTTGTCGGGGCGCATCGCCATCTGCACCAGGCCGAGCGTGACGGTGTGCGGCGGCATGCGCCGAAGCTAGCGGGGTGGCGGGGTGCTTTCTAGGGCGTCGGGAGGGGCGGGGGCGGGCGCGAGCGGGAAAAAGGAAGGGGCCGGCCCCGCCCGCTGGCGGGCCGGCCCCGTGTCACCGATCGTCGTCTACGGCGTCACCCGCGTCCGGCCGGAGCCGGCGGGTGCTACAGCGTGAACTTCGGGATGGCGAGCGAGAACTTCGTCGCCGCCGCCGTGGTGGCCGTGGTGCTGTCACCGCGGATGGTGCCGCTGGCCGTCATCCAGATCACCGTGAACTGCGCGGTGCCGGCGGCCGTGCCGTTGCCGTACATCGTCGCCTGAACCGTCGCGCCGGCCGGCAGGAACAGCTCGATGGAGTAGAGCCCCTGGGCGTTGATCGCCGGGTTCGTCACCTTGATCAGGCTCGAGTCCGCATTGCACGTGGTCGTGCACTTGCCCGTGCCCGGGCTGTAGAGGACCGAGTCGATCGTGGCGATGCCGGTGAGGCCCGACGCGCGGTAGGTGACGTTGTAGCTGCCGACGCTGGTGGAGACGTCGCAGGAGGCCACGGCGAGCGCGAGGCCCACTGCGACCACGCCAGCGACCAGCGGTAGACGGTGGTGACGCATGTCCCGACCTCCCATGAGATGGAGCAAGCCTCGCGTGACCCGAGCGGCGACCGCGCGCCACGGCGCGGCGACGACAGTCCGACCTTCGGCCGCGAGGAACCGGTCTCCCGTTGAACGGCCGCCGCAATTCATACTATCATCTTATCACCGTGTCCATACCCCCCCTCGCCGGCCCGCTCCCGCTTAGCCGATGCATCCGCTCCTGATTCTCCTGGCCGGGTTCGCGGTCGTCCTGGGGGGCATCGTCGTCCTGCGGGTGAACGCGTTCCTGGCGCTGGTGGGCGGCGCCATCGTGGTGGCTATCCTCTCGCCCGGCGAGCCCGCCGTCAAGCTGGCCGCGGTGGCGGAGGGCTTCGGTCGCACGGCGGGCCAGCTGGGGGTCATCGTCGCCCTGGCCGCGACCATCGGCGGGGCGATGGCGGGCAGCGGCGCCTCCGACCGGATCGTGCGCTGCTTTCTGGACCTCCTGGGCGAGCGGCGGGCGGCCCTCGCGCTGGGCGCCACCGCCTGGGTGCTGTCGCTGCCGGTGTTCTTCGACACGATCTTCTTCCTGCTGGCCCCGCTGGCGCGGTCCATGTACCGCACCACCGGTCGCGACTACCTCAAGTACCTCCTGGCCGTCTCGGCCGGCGCGGTCGCGACCCACGCGCTGGTGCCGCCGCACCCCGGGCCGCTGGCCATGGCGGCCGCGCTCGGCGTGGACCTGGGCACCATGGTGGCGGTGGGCGTGGTGGTCGCGCTACCCTCCGCTGCGGCCGGCCTCGCGTTCGCGCGGTGGGCCGGCCGGCGCATGACCGTCGAGCCGCGCCCGGTGGCGGCCGGCGTCCCCGAGGCGGCCCCGCCGCCCGCGCCGCCCGCGCTGGTGCCGGCGCTGGTGCCCGTGCTGCTGCCGGTGACGCTCATCTCGGCCAACACCCTGGTCACCACGCTGCGGACGCTCGCCCCCGGGGGCGCCGCGGCCTGGGACGCGCTCGCGCCGTGGACCGCGACGCTCGGCAACCCGAACGTGGCGCTGTTCCTCGCGACGTGCTTCGCACTGGCGCTGTACTGGCGGGCGCAGCGCCCCACCCGCGCCGCGCTGTCGGCGCTGGTGGAGTCGTCGCTGCTCGGGGCCGGGGTGATCGTCCTGATCGTCGGGGCCGGCGGCGCGTTCGGGGCGGCGCTCCAGGCCGCGTTCGCGGGCACCGGGTTCGGCGCCACGGGCCGCGGCCTCGAGCTGCTGGTGGTCGCGTTCGGCGCGTCGGTGGTGATCCGCACCGCGCAGGGCTCGGCCACGGTGGCGATGATCACCACGGCGGGGATGATGGCCGCGGTGCTGCGCGGCGTCGCGCTGCCGTTCCACCCCGTGTACGTGGCGACGGCGATCGCCGGCGGGTCGCTGGTGGGCTCGTGGATGAACGACGCCGGCTTCTGGGTGTTCAGCCGCGCGGGCGGCGTGAGCGAGGCGCAGACGCTGAAGACCTGGACGCCGCTCTCGGCGGTCGTGGGCACGGCCGCGCTGGCGACGACGGTGCTGCTCGCGCTGCTGGTGCCGC
>DASPSV010000037.1:0-10517 GCA_035623755.1 Gemmatimonadales bacterium | reverse complement strand
GGGTTCACGGCGAACTGGATGTTGCAGCCCCCGGCCTCGACGCCCACCTCGCGGATGATGGCGATCGCGGCGTCGCGCATCACCTGGTACTCCCGGTCGGTCAGGGTCATCGCCGGCGCCACGGTGATGCTGTCGCCGGTGTGCACCCCCATCGGGTCCAGGTTCTCGATCGAGCAGACGATCACGACGTTGTCCCGCCCGTCGCGCATCACCTCCAGCTCGAACTCCTTCCAGCCCACCACGCTCTGCTCGATCAGCACCTGGTGCACCGGGGACGTCTCCAGCCCGCGCCGCACCAGCTCGTCCAGCTCCTCCGGGTTGTAGGCGATGCCGCCGCCGGTGCCGCCCAGCGTGAACGACGGCCGGATGATGGCCGGGTACCCGGTGCGCTCGACGATCGCCCCGGCCTGCTCGGCCGAGGTGGCGAATCCGCCCACCGCGACCGCGAGCCCGATGCGCCGCATGGCCGCGGCGAACGCCTCGCGGTCCTCGGCCATCTCGATGGCGCGGGCGTTGGCGCCGATCAGCTCCACGCCGTGGCGCTCGAGCGCGCCGCTCTTGTGGAGCGCCATCGCCACGTTGAGCGCGGTCTGCCCGCCCATGGTGGGCAGCAGCGCGTCGGGGCGCTCGCGGGCGATCACCCGCTCCACCCACTCCGGCGTGACCGGCTCGATGTAGGTGCGGTCGGCCAGCTCGGGGTCCGTCATGATGGTGGCCGGGTTCGAATTCACCAGCACGACCTCGTAGCCCTCCTCCTTGAGGGCCTTCACCGCCTGGGTGCCGGAGTAGTCGAACTCCGCGGCCTGCCCGATGATGATCGGCCCGGAGCCCACCAGCAGGATCCGCTTGAGGTCAGTCCGCTTGGGCATGGACCAGGTCGGTGAGGGTGCGCTCCAGGGGGATCCGCGGCGCCCAGCCGGTGGCGGCGCCGAGCTTGCCGGCGTCGCCCACCAGGCGCGGAATGTCGGCCGGCCGCATGAACTCGGGGTCCGGCTCGGCGATCGCGTCCACGCCCACGATGGCGGCGAGGCGCTCGAACAGCTCGCGCAGCGCCAGGCCGCGCCCCGACGCGACGTTGTAGGTCTCGCCCGCCACGCCGCGCGCGAGCAGCGCCACGTACGCGTCGGCCACGTCGCGCACGTCGAGGAAATCGCGCACCGGCTCGAGGTTGCCCACCTTCACGACCCGGGCGCGCGCGAGCCGCGCGCCCCGCAGCCGGCGCGCGAACGCGGGCGCGACGAACCGCTCGTCCTGGCCGGGCCCGGTGTGCGGGAACGCGCGGGCCACCACCACCCGGAGGCCGGTCCGGAGCCGCGTCTCGGCCGCCGCCAGCTCCGCGCCCGCCTTGGACGCGGCGTAGGGCGAGCGCGGCGCCACGGGGTCGCTCTCGACCAGCGCCCGCGCCGGGCCCGCGCCGTAGACCTCGGCGGTGGAGACGACGACCACGACCGGATCGATCTCCTGCGCGTGGCGGCGCCGCCCCAGCTCGCCCAGCAGCCGCGCGGTGCCGGCCGCGTTCACGGACCAGGCGACCCCCGGGTCCTTGAGCGCGTCGCCGCCCGACGCGACCGCGGCGAGGTGAATCACCGCGTCCACGTCCCGGACGAGGGCCTGGCGCACCGAGCCCGCGTCGCCCAGCTCCAGCGGGAGCCACGCCGCGGCCGCGCGCTCGGCGGCCGTGAGGCCGTCGGGGCGCGGCGGCCCCGGTTGGCGTCCCGCCACGACCTCGTGCCCCGCCGCGAGGAGGGCGCGCAGCACCCACCGCCCGACGAACCCGTCGGCCCCGGTGACCAGCACCCTCATGCGGGGCGCTTCACGCGGTCGAGGTCCGCGTCCACCATCATCGTGATCAGGTGCGCGAAGTCCACCGTGGGGCACCAGTCGAGCCGGGCGCGCGCCTTGGAGGGATCGGCCAGCAGGGTCTCGACCTCCGCCGGACGGTCCTGCGCCGCGTCGTGCACCACGTGCCGGCGCCAGTCGAGGCCCGCGTGCCCGAAGGCCACCTCGCAGCAGTCGCGCACGCTGTGCTGGACCCCGGTGCCCACCACGTAGTCGTCCGGCCCGTCCTGCTGCAGCATCCGCCACATCGCGTCCACGTAGTCGCCCGCGAAGCCCCAGTCGCGCCGGGCGTCGAGATTGCCGAGCCGCAGCTCCGTGGCCAGGCCGCGCTTGATGCGCGCGACCCCGTCGGAGATGCGCCGGGTGACGAACTCGAGTCCGCGGCGCGGGCTCTCGTGGTTGAACAGGATGCCGCTCACCGCGTACAGCCCGTACGACTCGCGGTAGTTGACCGTGATGTGGTGCCCGTAGACCTTCGCGACCCCGTACGGCGAGCGCGGGTGGAACGGGGTGGTCTCGCGCTGCGGGGTCTCCCGCACCTTGCCGAACATCTCGCTGGAGCTGGCCTGGTAGAAGCGCGCGTCCGGCTTCACCAGCCGGATCGCGTCCAGGAGCCGGGTCACGCCCAGGGCCGTGAACTCGCCGGTGAGGACCGGCTGGGACCAGGAGGTGGGCACGAACGACTGGGCCGCGAGGTTGTAGACCTCGTCCGGCGCGGCGGCGCGCACCACGGTCATCAGGGAATGCTGGTCCAGGAGGTCGGCGGGCACGATCTCCATCCGGCCCACCAGGTGCTGGATGCGCTCGTAGCTGTCGTGCGAAGTCCGCCGAACCACGCCCACGACCCGGTACCCCTTGGCGAGCAGCAGCTCCGCCAGATAGGAGCCGTCCTGCCCGGTGACGCCGGTGATGAGCGCGGTCGGCATGTAGACCCCAGAAGATGGGTGTAGGGTGATAGGGTGTGAGGGTGTAGGGCCCCGCCCCCCCGCCCCCCCGGCACTTGAATCAAGTGCCACAGCCGGCTAAACTTAGCGGCTGCACCGGACTTTTTGAAGCGAGGGTTTACGGATGGCGCGCGTGTGCGCGGTGTGCGGCAAGGGCCCGTCCTTCGGGCATCACGTTTCCAACGCGAACAACCGGACCACCCGGCGCTGGTACCCCAACCTCCAGGCGGTGCGGGTGCTGGTGGACGGGGCGCCCAAGCGTATCCGCGTCTGCGCGGCCTGCCTGAAGTCTGGGAAGATCACCAAGGCACCCCGGGGAGTCGCGAAGCCCGAGGCGGCAGGGGTGTGATTAGACGCTGGGTGTAGGGGGTAGGGTGTAGGGTGTGGGAAATCAAAGCGGGGGCCGGAATCCGGTCCCCGCGTCGTTTCTGCACCCTACACCCTCACACCCTACACCCCGTCTTATTCCTTCAGCAACTCGATCCTCGCCGTATCCCCGCCGTCCCCGATCCGGTGCCCGAGCTTGAGGATGCGGGTGTAGCCGCCGGGCCGGGCCTGGAAGCGCGGGCCGAGCTCCTTGAACAGCTTGGTGCTGATCCCCTTGTCCTTGACCCGCCGCTCGACCAGCCGGCGCGCGTGCAGGTCGCCGCGCCGCGCCAGGGTGATGAGCTTCTCGGCCACCGGCCGCAGCTCCTTGGCCTTGGCGACGGTGGTGACGATGGCGC
Organism: Gemmatimonadales bacterium; assembly: GCA_035623755.1. Taxonomy (GTDB): domain Bacteria; phylum Gemmatimonadota; class Gemmatimonadetes; order Gemmatimonadales; family JACORV01; genus Fen-1245. Next base: position 7,009 of record DASPSV010000037.1, on the reverse strand, counting down.
CGTGCCGGAACAGCTCGGTCGCCATGTTCGAGAGCATGGCCCGGCGGTGCGACGAGGTGCGGGAGAGCTGGCGATCCTTGGCGCGGTGCCGCATCAGACCTCCCGCCCCGCCTCCGCGATCAGCGGCCGGATCACGGGCTTGATGCCCGGGTCCAGCACGCGGATCCCGCCCTCGGCCTCCTCCCACTGCATCCCGAACGCGAGCCCTTCCTTGAGCAGCAGCTCGGCGATCTCGGCCACGGCCTTCTCGCCGACGTTGCGCACCTTGAGCAGCTGCTCCTCGGTGTTGCGCACCAGGTCGCCCAGGGTCCGGATGTTCGAGTTCTTGAGCGAGTTGATGGAGCGGACCGACAGGCCGCAGTCGTCGATCGAGCGCACCAGGAGCCCGCGCAGCCGCTCGAGGTCGCCCGCCGGCTCCGCCGGCTGCTCGGCCGGCACCATCGGCACGGTGCCGAAGGAGATGAAGAAGGCGAAGTGGTGCTGGGCCAGCGCCGCGGCGTAGGCGACGGCGTCCTCGGGGGTGATCGCCCCGTTGGTCTCGACGTTCACCGTCAGCCGGTCGAAGTCCGTGCGCTGCCCCACGCGGGTCTCGGTGACCGTGAAGTTGGCGCGCCGCACCGGGCTGTAGATGCTGTCGATGCGCACCACGTCCACCGGCATCGCGCGGTCCACCGGGTGGAGGTCGGCGTCGACGTAGCCGCGGCCCTTGTTCACGTACAGGTCCACCGTGAGGTCGCGGTCGTCCTGGAGCGTGAACAGCAGGTGGTCCGGGTTGACGATCGTCACCGAGCCGTGCGCCTCGATGTCGCGCGCGTAGACGGGGCCGGCGGCGCCGCGCTTGATGTGCAGCGTCGCCTCGTCCACCTCGGGCGCCAGGACCAGCGTCAGCGCCTTGAGGTGCTGGATGATCTGGTGCACGTCCTCGACGACGCCCGACACCGTCTGGTGCTCGTGCTGCACGCCGTCCATGCGGAACGCCCACACGGCCGAGCCGCGCAGCGACGACAGCAGCATGCGGCGGAGCCCGTTGCCCAGTGTGTAGCCGAACCCGCGCTCCAGCGGCTGGAGCCGGAACTCGGCGGCGTTCGGATTGTCCTCCCGCTTGGTCATCTCGACCAGCTGCGGGCGGACGAGCCCGGTCAAATCAATCGTCATGTTCACTTGGAATAGAGCTCGACGATCAACTGTTCCTCGGCCGCGATTGGGATGGCATCGCGGGTCGGGCGCTCCGTGACCTTGCCGGTCATGGCGCCGCGATCCACCGCCACCCACGACACCGGCTGTCCCTTGGACGCCAGCTCGAGGGAGGCGGCGATGACATCGAGTTCCCGGCTCGCCTTGGCGACGCGGATCTCGTCGCCAGCGCGGAGCCGATAGGACGGGACGTCGACGGGGCGGCCGTTGACCTCGACGTGGCGGTGACGCACCAACTGGCGCGCGGCCTTCCGGCTCGCCGCCAGCCCCATCCGGTAGACGACGTTGTCGAGCCGCGACTCGAGCGCGATCAGCAGGTTCTCGCCCGTGCGCCCCGGCTCGCCCAGCACCCGCTCGAACGTGTTGCGGAACTGCTGCTCCGAGAGGCCGTAGATCCGCTTGACCTTCTGCTTCTCGCGGAGCTGCCGCGCGTACTGCGAGGCCTTGCGGCGCCGCCCGGACGCCTGGCCGTGCTGGCCCGGGGCGTAGGCGCGCTTCTCGACCGCGCACTTCTCGGTGAGGCAGCGCGAGCCCTTGAGGAAGAGCTTGGTGCCCTCGCGGCGGCACAGCTTGCAGTTCGAATCGACGTATCGGGACACTACACCCTGCGCTTCTTCGGGGGACGACAGCCGTTGTGCGGGATCGGCGTCACGTCCCGGATGGACTTCACCACGAGGCCCGCGTTCGCCAGCGCCTGGATCGCCGACTCCCGGCCGGCGCCCGGCCCCTGCACCCGCACGTGCACCCGCCGCACGCCGAGGTTGAACGCCTCGCGGCCCGCCTGCTCCGCCGCGACCGTCGCGGCGAACGGCGTGGACTTCTTCGAGCCCTTGAACCCCGACTTCCCGGCGGTGCTCCAGGCGACCACGTTGCCGTTCAGGTCGGCGACCGTGACGATGGTGTTGTTGAACGTGGCCATGATGTGCACCACGCCCTCGGACTCCACCACCTTCTTCGCCTTGCGCGCGACCTTCTTGGGCGCGCCCTCCGCGGCCGCGCCCTCGGCCGCCCCGGCCCCTTCGGGGGCGGGCGCGGCGGGCGCCGCGTCAGACGCGGGCGTCGGCTTCTGCTGTTCCTGGTCGGCCATGGGCTATTTCTTGAGGATCGCTTTCTTCTTCCCGGCGATGGTCCGCCGCGGCCCCTTCTTGGTCCGCGCGTTGGTGCGGGTCCGCTGCCCGCGCACCGGCAGGCCGCGCCGGTGGCGGATCCCGCGGTAGCAGCCGATGTCCATCAGCCGCTTGATGTTCATCGCGACTTCGGTGCGGAGCGCGCCCTCGACCTTGTGATCGCGCTCGATCACCTGCCTGAGGCGCGACACCTCGGCGTCGCTCAGGTCCCGGACGCGCGTGGCGGGGTTGATGCCCGTCCGCTCCAGGATCGTCGTCGCCGTCGACCGCCCCACCCCGAAGATCGCCGTCAGACCCACTTCGACGCGCTTGTCGCGCGGAAGATCCACGCCCGCTATGCGTGCCACGAGCTAACCCTGCCGCTGCTTGTGCTTGGGGGAACGCTTGCAGATCACCCGGATCACGCCGCGGCGCTTGATGACCCTGCAGTGCTCACAAATCGGCTTGACGCTGGTACGGACCTTCAAACGCGCTCCTGGAATCCGCTAAGTCGGTTCGGAACAAGACTTAAAACGTAGCCGGGGCTAACGGGAGATGCAAGGGAGCAGATACGGCCCACCGACCGCCCGCCTCCGCCCCCTCACGGCAGGGCCCGCACCTCGACCAGGTGGTACGCCGCCCCGACGCGCCGGAACCCGAAGTACAGCGTCTGGGCGTGCCGGACGTCCGTCCCCCGCACCTCGAAGACCCGCTGCGCCTCGACGTAGGCGCGGTCGGGGTCCACCTTGCGGACCACGAGGACCACCAGGTCCAGCTCCCGGGTCCCCTCGGCGAAGGAGCCCAGCAGCGCCGCCGCCTGCGCCGGCCTCAGCGGGGACGACGGCTCGGCGCCCGGCAGGTGCACCATCACCGCCTCGCCGCTGCCCACCAGGGCGGTGAATTCGTGCGCCGTCCATTGCGCCGCCGCCCGCTGCGCCGCGACCATCAGCGAGTCCGACTGGCCTCGCGGCGCGGCCCCGAGTGCCAGCGCGAAGGCGACGAGCCAGCTCACGCCTGCATCTCCGCGACGATGGCCCGCGCCTCCGCGAGCGGATCCGCCGCCCCGGTGACCGGGCGCCCGACGACCAGGTAGTCGGCGCCGGCCCGGGCCGCCTCGCGCGGACTCGCCGTCCGGGCCTGGTCCGCGGCCGCCTGCGCGGCCCGGCGGATGCCGGGCACCACGATCGCCGCCCGCGGGCCGGCCACCGCCCGCACCGCGCGCGCCTCCGCCGCACCGGTCACGTAGCCGTCCAGGCCGGCGGCCATCCCCAGGCGCACCAGCCGCTGCTGCTCGGCCGCGACGTCGGCCACGGGGCGCCCCACGACCACGCCGAAGGCCGCGGCGTCGAGCGACGTGAGGACCCCCACGCCCACCAGCCGGATCCCGCCGGCCCTCGCCCGCGCGGCGGCCTCCACCATCCGCTCGCCGCCCGCCAGGTGCACGGTCGCCAGGCCGACGCCCGCCTCCCCCGCCGCCGCCACGGCCCCCGCCACCGTGTTCGGAATGTCGTGCCACTTGAGGTCGAGGAAGACGTCGCGGCCGCGCCGCCGCAGCTCGCGGACGACGACCGGCCCGTCCGCGACGTGGAGCACCGGCCCGACCTTGTACCAGCGCACCGCCTCGCCGAGGCGGTCCACCAGCCCGAGCGCCTCGCGCGCGCTCGGGAGGTCGAGGGCCACCACCAGCTCGGCCACGCCTAGGCGGTCTCCACCGCGAGGGCGGCGCGCGAGCCGCAGCGCGCGGGCATCACCGCGCTCCCGTCCCCACCACGTCGCCGACGGCCGTGGCCCCGCAGCCCTCGAGCAGCGCGCCGAGCTCCCGCGCGATGCGCTCCGGGGCCCGTGGATCCGCCAGCGCCGCGGTCCCCACGCCGACCAGGCACGCGCCGGCGCGCAGGTACTGGAGGGCATCGGCCCCGGTCCGCACGCCCCCCAGGCCGATGACCGGCTTGCCGGTGCGGCTGGCCACCAGCCGCGTCACCTTGAGCCCGACGGGCAGCAGCGGAGGCCCGCTGAGGCCGCCCTGCGCCGCGCCCAGGCGCGAGCGTCCGTGCTCGTCGTACAGCGTGGCGGGGAGCGTATTGACCGCGGTGAACGCGTCGGCTCCGGCCGCGGCCGCGGCCGCCGCGGTGCGCGCCGGGTCCGGAAGGACCGGCGACAGCTTCACGACCAGCGGCTTCGACGTCTCCCCGCGCACGCGGCGCACGAGGTCCGCCAGCACCGCGTCGTCGGCGCCGAACTCCATCCCGCCCCGCGCCACGTTGGGACACGAGACGTTGAGCTCGAACGCCGCCACGGCCGGCTCGGCGGCGAGGGCCGCGACGACGCGCGCGAAGTCCTCGGCCGCATCGCCGACCACGTTCACCACCACGCGCGCCCGCCGCAGCGCGGACGCGAGCCACGGCAGGTGCTCGCGGCGGAACGCCTCGAGTCCCGGGTTGGCGAGCCCGACCGAGTTGAGCATCGCGCCCCGCGTCTCGGCGACGCGCGGCGCCGGGTTCCCGTGCCTCGGCTCGACGCTCACGGCCTTGGTGACCAGCCCGCCCAGCGCGTCGACGTCGATCACGCCGGCCACCTCGCGGCCGAAGCCCGCCGTTCCCGCCGCCAGCAGCACCGGGTTCTGGAACCGCACGCCGCAGCAGTCCACGGGCCAGGCCCAGGGAGCCGCGGTCACTCCGGCGGCTCCGGCCGCGGTGGTCCCGCCGGCTGCGGCCGCGCCGGAGGAACGGGCGCCGGCCGCGGAACACGCGGGCGGTCGTCGTCGTCCACCGCGCCCACCACGCCCGGCCGCCGCCGCCCCGGCACGGGGCGCGCGGACGGGCCGGCGACCGCCAGCGTGCGGCGCAGCGAGTCCTCGAGCACCACGTAGGCGCTGTCGCCTCCCGCGCTCGAGCCCTCGGCGGCGAGCGTATACGGGCTCCCCGCGTAGCGCGAGGCCAGCAGGTCGCGCACCGTGTCGGGAGCCGGGTACCCGGCGGCGATGGCCGCGACCAGCGCCTTCGGCGTCCACGGCGACTGCGGGTAGCTGTCGGCCATGGCGACGAAGGCGCCGGCCGCCAGCCGCGCCGCCCCCAGGGAATCGCGCAGCAGCTCGGCCCGCAGGAACCAGAACGCGTCCGGCGCGCGCGGCGACGCCGCCAGCGTGTCCAGGCGCGCCAGCAGCCGCAGCGTGGTCTGCGCGTCCCGTCCGGCGGTGCCGCCGGCCATCCGCAGATCGACCAGCGCGTCCCGCTGCCGCTCCAGGTCGGAGTCGGTCTGCGCGCCGGCGATGGCGAGGCGGCACAGCACGACCGCCGCCGCCTGCCCGGCCACGCTGTCCCGCGCCACGCCCACGACCTGCTGCAGCTCCGTGCCCGCGCCGGCGGTGTCGCCCGCGGCGAGCCGGCGCAGGCCGTCATCGAGGAGGAGCCGCGCCTTCGCGCCGCTGGGGATGTTCGGCCGCCGGCCCAGCGCCTGCGCCAGCGCCGTGGCGTGGGCGGAGGCTCCGGCGGCGGCCAGGCTGTCCAGCGCCCGCCGCCAGTCGTCCTCCGGGAAGCTGCGTCCCCGCGCCAGCGAGTCGTACAGCGCGCCCGCCGCCGCGGTGTCGTCCAGCACCAGCTCCAGCCGACCGAGCTCGTACGGCGCCCGCGGGTCGCGCGAGCGCTCGAAGTCGGCCCGGGCGGGATCCGGGGCGCCGAGCTGGAGGAGCAGCCGCCCGCGGTCGAGCAGCGCGAGGTCGCGCACCTCGCGGCGCCTCGACCCGACGGCGCTGTCCAGCGCGCCGCGCGCCGAGTCCGCCATGCCGATCACGAGGTAGGCGTGGCCGAGGAGGCCCAGCGCCTCCAGGCGCTGCTCGCGCGAGCCGACCAGACCCGCCGCCTCCTGCAGGGCGACGATGCCGTCGGAATACGCCTCCATGTGCACCAGCGCCCGTCCCCGCACCAGCCAGGCTTCGCCGGCCCACCGCGACTTGGGATGGTGCGTCAGCAGCGACTCCGCGTGGGTCTCGGCCAGCTGCCAGCGGTCGCGCGCCTCGCTCATCCGACCGGCGCGCTCCGATGCCTCGGCCTGCCCGGTGTAGTGGTTGGCGAGGTACATGCCGTTGAAGTACACGCACCCCGACGCGGCGGCCGCGACGCACGCGGCGACGACGGCCAGCGCCCGCGCGCCGCTCACGGCGCGCTCCCGCCGGCCGTGGCCGCCGAGAGCCGGCGGTCGTACTCGGCCAGGTAGGCCACCAGCGCGTCCGCGATCCCGCGCGCGAGGCGACGCTGGCCCGCGGCCCCGGTCAGGTAGCGCGCCTCGTCCGGATTGCTGCCGAAACCGACCTCCACCAGCACGGCCGGCATGTACGAGGTCGCGAGCACCGCGAACCCGGCCTGCTTGACGCCGCGCGCCTCCGAGGGGTGCACCTGGCCCAGGGTGCGCTCGACGATCTGCGCCAGGCGGCTCGACTCGCGCAGGTGCTCGTTCTCCTGCAGGTCGTTGAGGATGAAGCGCATCGGGTCGCTGTCCGTATCCGTTCCCTGCTCGAAGCGCACCGACTCGTTCTCCATCTGCGCCACCCGCCGCGCGTCCTCGGTCTTCGCCTCCGCGAGGAAGTAGGTCTCGAAGCCGCGCGCGCCGGCGGCGTCCCGCCAGTGCGGGTTGGCCGCGTTCACGTGGATGGACACGAACAGGTCGGCGTGTGCCGCGCGCGCGACGCGCCCGCGGTCCCGCAGCGAGATCAG
>DASPSV010000004.1:0-6314 GCA_035623755.1 Gemmatimonadales bacterium | reverse complement strand
TCGTGGTCGCTTCCCGCCATCAGCTCGAAGATGTCCATCGGACTCGCGGTGTCCCGTTCAGGGGGTGGTGGATGAGAGGAGCTCGCGCGCGATGACCACGCGCTGGATCTCCGACGTGCCCTCGTAGATCTCGGTCGCCTTCGCGTCGCGCATCAGCCGCTCGACGGGGTAGTCGCGCATGAAGCCGTAGCCGCCGAACACCTGCACCGCCTGGGTGGCGACCCACATCGCGGTCTCGGAGCAGTGCAGCTTCGCCATCGCCGCCCACGCCGTCACGCGCTCGCCCGCGTCGCGCCGCCGCGCCGCCTCGTGCAGCAAGGAGCGCGCCGCGGCGAGGCGGGTCGCCATGTCGGCGAGCTTGAACTGGACCGCCTCGAATTCCCGGATCGCGCGACCGAATTGCCGCCGCTGCGCCGCGTAGCGGGTCGCGTGCTCCAGCGCCGAGCGGGCGATGCCGCACGCCTGGGCCCCGATGCCCATGCGGCCGCTGTCGAGCGCCTCCAGGGCGACCACCAGGCCGGCGTCCGCCGCGCCCAGCAGGTGGCCGGCGCCGAGCGCGAGGTCCTGGAAGTACACGGCCGTGGTGTTCGAGGCCCTGAGGCCCATCTTGTCCTCGGCCTTGCCCACCACGTAGCCCGGGGCGTCGGTCGGCACGATGAAACAGCCGATGCCCCGCGCGCCGCGCGCCGCTCCCGCGCCGCCGTCGGTGCGCGCCATCGCGAGCACCACGTCGGCGGTGCCGCCGTTGCTGACCCACGCCTTCGCGCCGTTCAGCACCCAGCTGTCGCCCTTCCGCTCGGCGCGGCAGCGCAGCGAGGCGGCGTCGGAGCCCGCGTCCGCCTCCGACAGCGCGAACGCGGCGAGCTTCTCGCCGCGGGCCATCGGCCGCAGCCAGCGGTCCTTCTGCGCCTCCGTGCCGTGGCGCAGCAGCATCTGGCTCGGCAGCGAGTTGTGGACCGCGACCGACACGGCGATCGACGCGTCGGCCGCGGCGATCTCCTCCACCGCCTTGAGGTAGGTGACCGCGTCGAGCCCCAGGCCGTCCCACGCCTCCGGCACCAGCATCCCGAGGAAGCCGAGCGCGCCCAGCCGGTCGATGGTCCCGCGGTCGAAGTGCTTCTCCGCGTCCCAGCGCGCAGCGTTGGGCGCGATGTGCTCCGCGGCGAAGTCGCGCACCAGCTGCAGGATCTGCTCCTGCTCCTCGGGACGGACCGCGGTCGTGCTCAGGCGGGCTTCTCCGAGCGATAGTCGTAGAAGCCGCGGCCGCTCTTCCGGCCCAGCCGGCCGGCGGCCACCATGCGCCGGAGCAGCGGGCACGGCCGGTACTTGTCGTCGCCCAGGCCGCGGTGCAGCACTTCGAGGATCGAGAGGCAGACGTCGAGGCCGATCAGGTCGGCCAGCGCCAGCGGCCCGAGCGGATGGTTCATGCCGAGCTTCATCACCGTGTCGATCGCGTCGGCCGAGGCCACGCCCTCCATCAGGCAGAACACGGCCTCGTTGATCATCGGCATCAGGACCCGGTTGGAGACGAAGCCGGGATAGTCCTGCACCTCGACCGGCGTCTTGCCCAGCGCGCGCGCCGCCTCCATCACGCGGGCGGCCGTGGCGTCCGACGTCGCCTGGCCGCGGATCACCTCGACCAGCGCCATCACCGGCACCGGGTTCATGAAGTGCATGCCGATCACCGCCTCGGGCCGCGCGGTGCGCGCGCCGAGCGCGGTGATCGAGATCGAGCTGGTATTGCTGGCCAGCACGGCGCCCGGCGGCGCCAGCCGGTCGAGGTCGGCGAACAGCGGCAGCTTGACGGCCTCGCTCTCGACCGCGGCCTCGACCACCAGCTCCGCGCCGCCGACGGCGGCGAGGTCGGTCGCGGTGGCGATCCGCGCCTGCGCGGCCGCGCGCTGCTCGGCCGTGAGCGTGCCCTTCGTGACCTGCCGGTCGAGGTTGCGGCCGATCGTGGCGACGGCCCGCTCGAGGGCGGGCCGCGCGACGTCCACCAGCGCCACGTCCCAGCCGTGCTGGGCGAAGACGTGCGCGATGCCGTTCCCCATCGTGCCGGCGCCGACCACCGCCATGCGCCCCACGGGCTCAGCGACCCCCGATAAACGAGCGGGCGCTCACCGGAGCGCCCGCGTCCACCGTGTGGTGCGCCGCAGCACCAGCGCGGCCACCAGGACCTTCAGGCCGTCGCCCAGCACGAACGGCAGCGTGCCGGCGGCGACGGCCGCGCGCGCGTTGCCCGTGAGCGCCACCAGCTGCGCCAGGCCGCCGGCGTAGATCACCACCATGCCGAGCAGCGTGCCCGCGAGGAGCCGCATCCAGCCCGCGTCCCGCGCCGCGAACCGCCCGACCACCGCGGCCGCGACGGGGAACGCGAGCAGGTAGCCGCCCGTCGGGCCCAGGAGCCGCGCCAGGCCGGGCGCACCGAACGGCGTGAACACCGGCAGGCCGGCCGCGCCGAGCGCCAGGTAGAGCAGCAGGGCCGCGGCGCCCTCGACCGGTCCGAGGAGGCCGCCCACGAGCAGGACGGCGAGCGGCTGCAGGGTCATCGGGACCGGCGTGCCGGGGAGCGGCACGGCGAGCTGCGAGGCCAGCGCGACGAGCAGCGCGCCCGCGGCGATCGAGGCCGCGGCCAGCGTGCGCGCGCGGGCGGGGGACCGTTCGGCTGCCGCGTTCGCGAGGGTCATGACATCCGCTCCACCGAGAGGGCGACGGCGCTGCCGCCGCCGAGGCACAGGGTCGCGAGGCCGGTCGTCGCCGACCGCTCGCGCATGGCGTAGAGCAGCGTGGTCAGCACCCGTGCGCCGCTGGCGCCGATGGGGTGGCCGAGCGCGACCGCGCCGCCGTTCACGTTGACGCGCGTCCAGTCCCAGCCCAGCGCGCGCCCGTCGGCCAGCGCCTGCACCGCGAACGCCTCGTTGGCCTCGACCAGGTCGTAGTCGCCGATCGCCTTCCCTTCCTTCTTCATCAGGCTCTGCACGGCGACGATGGGCGCGAAGAACAGGTCCTTCGGCTCGCCGCCGCCGGTGGCGTAGGCCGTGATCCGCGCCAGCGGCGTCAGGCCGTGCGCGCGCGCGAAGGCGAGCGAGGTGACGACCAGCGCGCTGGCGCCGTCGTTGAGGCCCGGCGCGTTGCCGGCCGTCACCGACCCGTCCTTCTGGAAGGCGGGCTTGAGCTTCGCCAGCACCTCGAGGGTGGTGTCGGCGCGCGGCGCCTCGTCCTTCGCGACCGTGATCGTGCCCTTGCGGTCGGCGATCTCGACCGGGACGATCTCGCCCGTGAAGCAGCCGCCCTCGATGGCCGCGACCGCCTTCCGGTGGCTGTCGAGCGCGAAGCGGTCCTGGTCCTCGCGCGAAACGCCGGCCTTCTGCGCCGTGTACTCGGCGTAGGCGCCCATGTGGCAGTCGCCGAACGAGCACCACAGCCCGTCCCGGATCACGCCGTCCACCAGCTCCGTGTTGCCGAGCTTGACGCCGCTCCGCAGCCCGTAGAGGTAGAACGGCGCGTTCGACATCGACTCCATCCCGCCCGCCACCACGCAGCCGGCGTCGCCCGCCTTCACCGCCTGGGCGGCGAGCATCACCGCCTTGAGGCCCGACCCGCACACCTTGTTGATCGTGACGGCCGGGACCGTGCCCGGCAGGCCCGCCGCGATCGCCGCCTGGCGCGCGGGCGCCTGGCCGACGCCGCCCTGCACGACGTTGCCCATGATCACGTCGTCCACCTCGCCCGGGGCGACGCCGGCGCGCCGCACCGCCTCCCGGATGGCGACGGCGCCGAGCTTCGGCGCGGCGAGCGGGGCGAGCCCGCCCTGGAAGCGGCCGATGGGCGTGCGCACCGCGCTGACGATGACGGGCGTGGTCTGGGGATCGGGAGCGGCCATCACGGGCCTCGCGAGCGTGTGCGCACCTCGTCCGTCACGCGGGCGAGGAACGCGTCCTGGGTCACGACCTCCTGCTTCTTCCCGGCGCCGCGGACGCGCACCGCCACCGTGCCGCCCTCGGCCTCCCGCGCGCCGACCACCGCCATGTACGGCACCTTCTCCAGCTCCGCCTCGCGGATGCGGTAGTTCAGCGTGTCGCTGCGGTCGTCGAGCACCGCGCGGATGCCGGCCCCGGCGAGCCGGTCGCGGTACGCCCGCGCCGCGTCGGTCTGGGCGTCGCTGATCGGGAGCACCCGCACCTGCTCCGGCGAGAGCCACAGCGGGAACGCGCCGGCGAAGTGCTCGATCAGGAAGCCGATGAACCGCTCCATCGTGCCGAAGATCGCACGGTGGATCATCACCGGCCGGTGCGGCTTGTTGTCGGCCCCGGTGTACTCGAGGCCGAACCGCTCCGGCAGCTGGAAGTCGAGCTGGATGGTGGCGCCCTGCCACTCGCGGCCGATCGCGTCGTCGAACTTGATGTCGATCTTCGGCCCGTAGAACGCGCCGCCGCCGGCGTCGAGCCGGTAGGTGGCGCCGCGCCGCTTGAGCGCCGCCTCCAGCGCGCGCTCCGCCTGCTCCCACGCCTCGTCGCTGCCCAGCTTCTTCTCCGGGCGGGTGGCGAGGTCGAGCCGGTAGGCGAGCCCGAAGGTCTTCCCCATCACCAGCTCCACGACGTCGAGCAGGGCGAAGATCTCCTCCTCGATCTGGTCCGGCCGGAGGAACAGGTGCCCGTCGTCCATCGTCAGGCCGCGCACCCGCAGCATGCCGTGCAGCGTCCCCGAGCGCTCGTTGCGGTACACGTTGGCGATCTCGGTCAGCCGGAGCGGCAGGTCGCGGTAGCTGCGCTGCCGCGAGGCGTACACCAGGATGTGGCCCGGGCAGTTCATCGGCTTCACCCGGTAGCGCACGTCCTCGGCCTCGCCCTCGCCCGCGGCCATCGCCGGGAACTGGTTCTCCCCGTACAGCGGCAGGTGGCCCGACTTGAGGAACAGCTGCTCGCGGGTGATGTGCGGCGTGTACACCAGCTGGTTGCCGCGCTCCAGCAGCACGTCCTCGATGAAGCGGCGCAGCTGGAACTGGAGCATCGCGCCCTTGGGGTGCCAGAACACCAGGCCCGGCCCCACCAGCTCCTGGATGCTGTACAGGTCGAGCTGCTTGCCGAGGATGCGGTGGTCGCGCTTCCTGGCCTCCTCGAGGCGGCGCAGGTAGGCGTCGAGGTCGGCCTTGGCGAACCACGCGGTGCCGTAGATGCGCTGCAGCATCTGCCGCTTCTCGTCGCCGCGCCAGTAGGCGCCGGCGGCGTGCAGCAGCTTGAAGTGCTGCAGCCGCCCCGTGGCGGCGAGGTGCGGCCCGCGGCACAGGTCCTCGAACGGGCCGTCGCGGTACACCGAGATGGTCTCGCCGTCGGGGATCTCGGCCAGGCGCTCGAGCTTCAGCGGATCGGCGGCGAAGCGCTTCGTGGCCTCGGCGCGGCTGACGACCTCGCGCTCGATCGGGTAATCGGCCGCGACCACCTCGCGCATCCCGGCCTCGATCGCCTCGAGGTCCTCGGGCGTGAACGGGCGCGGGACCTCGAAGTCGTAGTAGAAGCCGTCCTCGATCGCCGGGCCGAAGCCGATGCCGGCGTCGGGGTACAGCCGGCGCACCGCGGTGGCCAGCACGTGCGCGGCCGAGTGCCGCAGCACTCCCAGCGCGTCGGGACTCTTGTCGGTGAGGATCTCGAACGGCCCCGAGGCGTCGAGCGGACGGTCGAGCTCGACGATCCGGCCGTCCACGCGCGCCGCCACGGCGGCGCGGGCGAGCCCGGGACCGATGGCCTGGGCGACGGCCCGCGGCGTCGTCCCGGGCGGGACGCGCTTCTCGGATCCGTCGGGGAGTCTGAGGACGATGTCCTGGCTCATGACGCTCCGGGCGGCGCACCCCGACGGACGGGGCGGCCCTCCCTCCGGCACGCGCGGCAGGCGGGGCGCAACTTGCGACAGGAAGCCCGCTTCGCCACTGTTAGAGACTGGCCTGCAATGTAGCGTAGGGCCACTACTGTTTCCACCGGAGTCCGGGTGTCACGCCACGACCACCGCTCGAACTTCACGATCGGCGACCTGCTCCTGCTGGCCGCCGCTGCGGGGCTCGGCCTGGTGGCCGGATACTTCGCCGCCGAGCGGGTCGGCCGGGTGAACGCGCAGCGGGTAGCGGGGGCCCTGGAGCGGTGGAAGGTGCGGGCGCGCACCCCGCGGGCACCGTGGACGGACGAGGACGCCGAGCGGCTCGAGTCCCGGGTGCTGGACGCGCTGCGGCGCGACGCGGTGCTGGGACGCCGCGCAGTGCGCGTGCGGGTGCTCGAGGGCGGCATCGTCGAGCTCGGCGGACGGGTCAGGAATTCCAGCGAGAT
>DASPSV010000270.1:0-21331 GCA_035623755.1 Gemmatimonadales bacterium | reverse complement strand
GGTGGAGCAGCAACAACCCGGCCGTGACGGTCTCCGCCACGGGCGTGGTGACGGCGGTGCGTGACGGGGCGGCGATGATCACCGCCACGAGCGAGGGCGTGTCCGGAACGACGAACATCACCGTCGCCCGTACGGCCGCGTCGGTGGCCGTCACCCCGGCGATGGCGACGCTCGGCGCGATCGGCGCCACGCAGGCGTTCACTGCGGCCGCGCGTGATGCCAACAACAACCCGCTGACCGCCCCGACGTTCACGTGGGCGAGCAGCGACACGAAGATCGCGACGGTGGATGCGGCGGGTGTCGTGACCGCGGTAGCCAACGGCACGGCCCGGATCACCGCCACGTCCGGCGGCAAGAGCAGCTCCGTCAACGTCACGGTCGCGCAGGCGACCGCGTCGGTCGCGGTGACCCCGGCGACGTCGCAGATCTCCGCCGCGGGCGCCACGGCTCAGCTGGCGGCGCAGGCGATGGACGCCAACGGTCATCCGATCGCGGGCAAGGCTTTCACCTGGACCAGTGACGCGGCTGGCGTGGCGACCGTGAGCGCGACCGGGTTGGCGACGGGCGTGGCGAACGGCGCGGCGCACGTCACCGCGGCCGCCGACGGCAAGAGCGGGAGCGCGACCGTGACGGTCGTCATCGCTCCGAAGGGTGCTCCGCCGGTCGAGCTGCCGACGCTGCCCGCCGCGGGCGCCTCCATGGTGATGAAGAACATCACCTTCCGTCCGAACAGTGCGGTGCTTCAGCCCGCCGTGATGGCGGAGCTGGACAAGATCGCCATCGCGATCCAGGCGGTGTCGAACGCGAAGTGGGAGATCGCCGGCTACACCAGCAGCGTCGGCACGGCGGCGCGCAACCTGCTGCTCTCGCAGCGGCGTGCCAATTCCGTGAAGACGTACCTGGTGAGCAAGGGCGTTCCGGCCGCTTCGCTGACCGCGGTCGGCTACGGCGCTCAGCATCCGATTGCGACCAACCGCACCCGCGCCGGGCGCGACCAGAACATGCGGGTCGAGATCAAGCGGCTGCAGTAGCTCTTCGCCGCGCAGCACCGTAGGCAGCGAGCCCCGTCCCGGAACATCGGGACGGGGCTCGTCGTTTCCACGCCCCGTAGTGCGCCCGGACGATCCCGCTTAGCTTCGACCCTCATCCCTTGGCGCCGGGCAACGCCGTCGGGACGCCCCCGGGCCGGGATGATCCTTCGCCATGCGCCGCACCGCACTCCTCGCCAGCCTCGCGCTCGCCGCGGCGGCCCCCGCCGCGGCCCAGCACCGCGGCGTGCCCACCCCCGCCTCGGCCCTCGGGTTCGTGCCCGGCACCGACCGCATGCTGGTGGACTGGGCGCCCGTCGTCGCCTACTTCCGGGCGCTCGAGGCGGCCAGCGACCGCGTGATCGTCCGCGAGATCGGGCGGACGACCGACGGCGCCCCGTTCATCGTCGCCTTCATTTCGAGCCCGGCCAACCTGGACCGGCTGCGGGCGCTCGGCGCCATCCAGCGCCAGCTCGCCGATCCGCGCATCGTGCGCTCGCGCGCGGGACTCGACCGGCTGGTCCGGCGCGGTCGCGTGTTCGTGCTGATCACGTCCGGCGTGCACTCGACGGAGGTGGGGGGCCAGTTCACGCCGCTCGAGCTGGCCTACCGGCTCGCGGCCGACACCTCGAGCGCCATCCGCACCATCCTCGCCCGAACGGTGGTGATGCTGGTGCCGTCGCTGAATCCGGACGGAGCCGGGATCGTCTCGCGCTGGTACGACCAGACCCTCGGCACGGCGGCGGAGGGCACCAGCCCGCCCGAGCTCTACAACCGCTACGCCGGCCACGACGACAACCGCGACTGGTACGCCTTCACCCAGGTCGAGACGCAGCTGGTCGTGGACAGCCTGTACGACGTCTGGCACCCGCAGGTGACGCTCGACCTGCACCAGCAGGGGCGCGACGGGTCACGGATCTTCATCCCGCCCTACCTCGACCCGGTGGAGCCCAACGTCGACCCGCTGCTCGTGGCCGGCGACAACGCCCTCGGGATGGCCGTCGCCTGGCGCATGACCGCCGACGGCTTCACCGGGGTGGCGGTCAACTCGCTCTACGACGCCTGGTCGCCGGCGCGGGCCTTCCAGCACTACCACGCCGCGGTCCGCATCCTCGCCGAGACCGCGAGCGCGGACCTGGCCAGCCCGGTCACCGTCCCTCCCGAGAGCCTGCGTGCCGGTCCGGGCGTCGACCCGCGCGTCGCGAGCTGGAACCTGGTCGCGCCCTGGCCCGGCGGCCGGTGGACGCTCGGCGACATCGTGCGCTACCAGACGGCGAGCGCCATGGATCTGCTCGCGCAGGTCGCCACCGATCGCGAGCGGTGGCTGCGCACGGCGCGCCAGGTGGCCGAGCACGCCGTCCGCGGCTGGGCCGGGTGGCCGTACGCCTACGTCATCCCGACGGCCGGACAGAATCCCGCCGCGCTCGCGACGCTGCTCGAGATCTTCCACCATGCCCAGGTGGAGGTGCGGTCCTCCCTCGGCTCGTTCACGATCGGTCGCGAGCGGTTCTTCGCCGGCACCTACGTCGTGGTGCTGCGACAGCCCTACGCGGCCTTCGCGAAGGCCATGCTGGAGCGGCAGGCCTACCCCGACCTGCGCGCATACCCCGGAGGACCGCCGCGCCGGCCGTACGACGTCACCGCGCACACGCTCCCGCTGCTGCTCGGCGTGCGGACGCTGGCCGTGGCCGAGTCGCTCCCGGTGGCGCTGTCTGCGCCGGTCGCCGCGACGGCGCCGGTCTATCGCGCTCCGGATCTCTCGGTCGATTCCGCATCGCCGCGTCCCGGGGGCCCCGCGGTGCGAATCGCCGTCTACCGCTCGTACGCGGCGCCCGCGGACGAGGGCTGGACCCGGTGGGTGCTCGACACCTGGAAGGTCCCGTTCGCGTCGGTCGTGGATTCGGAGCTGCGCGCCGGCGGCCTCGCGGACCGGTTCGACGCGATCGTCCTCCCCAGCCAGGATCCCGCCGCGCTGCTGAGCGGCCTGCCCGCGGACCGCTATCCCGCCCGGTTCGCCGGCGGCCTGGGGGCGGCCGGCGTGCAGGCGCTGCGGGACTTCGTGGACGGCGGCGGAACGCTGATCGCGCTGAACCAGAGCTCCGACTTCGCGATCGGCGCGCTGGACCTGCCGGTATCGGACGTCCTGCTCGACCTGGCGCCGCAGGACTTCTACGGGCCGGGGAGCATTCTGCGCGTCCTCGCGGACCCGGACGACCCGCTCGCGGCCGGGATGCCGAGCCAGACCATCGCGTGGTTCGAGGCGGGGCCGGCGTTCGACGTGCGCGATCCCCAGCGGGTCCGCGTGGTGGCGCGGTACCCCGCGGATCCGGACGACATCCTGCTGTCGGGGTGGCTGCTCGGCGCGTCGCGGCTGGCGGGCAGGGCGGCGATGGTCGAGGTGAAGCGCGGCCGGGGCCGGGTGATCCTGTTCGGCTTCCAGCCGCAGTACCGTGGCCAGAGCCTGGCGACCTATCCGCTGCTGTTCAACGCCATCCGCAGCGCCCGCCGCTGAGCGGCGCTACAGCGCGGCGACGGCGCGCTTCAAGGCGGCGAAGGCCTGCTCGTTGAGGCAGTAGCACACCCGCGGCGGCTCGACCTCGCCCACGATCAGGCCCGCGCTCCGCAGAACCTTCAGGTGCTGGGAAACCGTGGACTGCGCGAGCGGCAGCTGGTCCACGATGTCACCGCACGTGCAGCGGCCCCGTTGCGCGGCGAGGTAGCGCACGATCGCGAGGCGCGCCGGGTGACCCAGGGCCTTGCATTGCCTGGCCAGGCGGACGCCCGAGTCGAAGCTGGTTCCTGCCACGCCTTCCCTCCCGGTCAGGCGACGCCGGCCGGCGACGGACTCCCGTCCCAGGCCGTGATGTAGCCCGCGAGCGCCGATGCCGCCACCGTGTACGGCGAGGCGAGATACAGCTGGCCGGGCCCCGAGCGGCCGGGGAAGTTCCGGTTGATCGCCGAGATCGTCACCTCGTTCCTGGTGCGCGACACGCCGGGACCGGCGTTGATGCAGGCGCCGCACGAGGGCTCGATGAAGGTCGCGCCGACCGCGGCGAAGACGCGATCGTACCCGCGCGCCTGGCAGTACCGGAACACCTCCTGCGACCCGCACTGGATGTAGCATCGCACCCCGTCGGCGACGCGGCGGCCCTGCGCGGCCGCCTCGCCGAACACCCGGGCGTACATGTCCATGTCCTCGCGCTTGCCGGCGGTGCACGAGCCCGCGTAGGCGATGTCGATCTTCACGGGGCCACCGAGCTCGGCGATCTCCAGGCCGTTGCCGGGGTCGCCCGGCAGGGCGACCATCGGCCTCAGCGCGGCCGCGTCGATCTCGATCTCCTTCACGTACCGGGCGCCCGGATCCGACTGCAGGCCCGCACACAGCCGCTCCGCCTCCGCGCGCGCGATGCCGCGCTGCTCGACCAGGAAGTCCACCGTGCGCCGGTCCGGCGCGATGATGCCGGTGAACGCCCCCACCTCCGCCGCCATGTTCGTCATGGTGGCCCGCTCGTCGACGCTGAGGGCCTCCACCGTCTCGCCGCAGTACTCCGCCACCTGGCCGATCGCGTCGCCGTTCTTGACGTACGGATGCCGCAGCAGCTGCAGCATGATGTCCTTGGCCGTGATGCCCTCCGGCTTCCGCCCCCGCACCACGACGCGGAAGGTGGGAGGGACCTGCACCCGGACGTCGCGCGTGATCCAGCTGTTGAAGATCGCGGTGGTGCCCACGCCGAAGGCGATGCAGCCCACGGCCCCGGCGTGGGGCGTGTGGGAATCGCTCCCGATGATGATCTGGCCGGGCAGCGCGTGCGCCTCGAGGATCTTGGAGTGGCAGATCGCCTCCGACCCGAGCCGGCCGAGCCCCAGCTCACCGTACAGCTTCACGCCCTTGGCGGCGGCGAACTCGCGCTGCTTGACCTCGAGCTGATTGGCGACGTCGAGCAGTCCCTCCGCGATCCGCTCCGGGGTCATCGCGTCCCGGAGAAACGTCAGGTGGTCCCGGAAGAAGAAGATGGACGCGGGGTCGTTCAGCGGCTCGTCGCTGCCCAGCAGCTGCTCGAAGAAGATGGCCGCCATCGGGGTCACGTACTCGTGGCTGAAGCGGACGTCCGTCACGACGAACCCCTCATCCCCGGGCGCCACCGCCGGCACGCCGATCCGCCCGGCGGACGCGTCCACCACCCAGTGCCTGGCGAAGATCTTCTCGGCGATCGTCATCGGCCGCGGGGCCGTGGTCACCGCGGGAACGCGGACCCCGCCCTGCAGCCGCGCGACGTTGTAGCTGAACAGGCCGCCGTACTCGATGATGTCGCGGGTGATCTGCCCTTCGCCGGCGGTGAAGGCCGCGAGCGGGATGGGCTCGCCCCGGCGGACCCGGTCCAGGACCGAGAAGTCGCCGGTCGTCAGGATCCCGAGATTCTGGCAGTTCTCCCGGTAGATCCGCTCGATGCTCTCCCCGACGACGAGCTGGATGCCCGCGCGCAGCTCCGCGTAGGGCGACTGCTCCCGCGAGGATCCCTTGCCGCGGCGCTTGCCCGCGGCGGAGGCGACGAACCCGCCGCGCTTCACGGCGCCCCGGCCGATCGGGAACTGGTCGCCCGCCTTGAGCCCGAGGTACGGGAACTCGCCGAGCGTGTCGTCGAAGTAGTAGCAGATGTAGGCCGGCGTGATCTCGTCGGTCGAGATGTTGTCGCGGAGCTTGAGGCCGGGATGCCAATCCAGGTCCTCGCCTCCGATCTGGCGCGCGATGAGTTCCGGATCCTCCGTCAGGTAGAGCACGCGACCCGAGAGCCGGACCTGCTCCGGCCGGCGCGCGACCTGCCGCGCGAGCAACGATGTGGGCATGCGGGAAAGATCGGCGGCGCCCGGGGCCCGGGCAAGGATTGCCGGGCGGCACGGGAACGGCATACACTGCGTCCCGTGCGTCTGCCGCTCCTGCCGGCCGCCGCCCTCGTGGCGGCACGCGCCCTCGCCGCCCAGTCGCCCGTGCGGCTCGAGCTCGTCGACACGGCCGTCCTCCGGTCCCCGCGCCTGGTCGAGAGCTCAGGGGTCACGCCCAGTACCCGGCGACCGGGCGTGCTGTGGACGCACAACGACAGCGGCGACGAGCCGCGGCTCTATGCGACCGATTCGGCGGGCGACGACCTGGGATCGATCCTCGTGGCCGGTGCCCGCAACGTGGACTGGGAGGACCTCGGCAGCGGTCCGTGCCCGGGGTCACCGCGCCGCTGCCTGTACCCCGCCGACATCGGCGACAACTTCCACACCCGGCACCAGATCGTTCTTTACCGGATCGCGGAGCCCGAGCCGCCGGCCGGGCCCGCCGACACGCTCCGCTCGGTGCCGCTCGAGGCGGCCACCACGCTGCGATACCCCGACCACGCGCACGACGCCGAGGCGATCGTGGTCGATCCGACCGGCCGGATCTTCATCATCACGAAGGAGGCGCTGGGCCGGCCACGCATGTACCGCGTCCCCCCGCGGAGCGCCGCACAGCCGCAGGGCACCGTCGATACGCTGCGCCCGGTCGGGGAGCTGGACGTCCAGCCGAATCTCGCGCTGCTGCGGGTCGTGACGGGCGCGGCCGTCTCGCCTGACGGCGTCACGCTCGTGGTGCGGACCTATTCGAGCCTGCACTTCTTCCGTCTCAGGGGCGACTCGCTGCCGGCCCCCCTGACGCCGGCCACCGGGCTCCTGATCCCGTTCGTCGAGCCGCAGGGGGAGGGCATCGCGTTCCTCGCCCCCGATCTGCTGGTGCTCACGTCCGAGCGCGGCAACGCCGACCACGGCACGGTCGCCCGGATCCGGGTGGTCGGACTGCCCGGCGCAGCGCCCTAGCGGGCGCCGGAGACCACTAGCTTGGCGTCGGGCGGACTGGTAAGTTTGGCGGCCAATCCAGGCGGTTTGGGACCTTCCGGGAGGCGAGCCTGACCCTTCCCACCACGCATCGCGTTCCCGTTTCATGGCTGCTCGAGTACGGCTGCCCTGCCATCAAGTACCGGACGCTCACGGAGATCGTGGGAAACCCCGACCCCGCGGTGCTGGCCGCGCTGCGTCCCGAGCTGGACGCGTACGGCCCCGCAAAGCAGGTCGCCAGGAAGCAGAAGGACACGGGAGTCTGGGGAGGCAACCTGCTCGGCGTGTCGCCGAACAAGGCCGCCGGGATCAAGGACGTCGGCACCATCCACCAGTTCCGGCGGCTCGTCGAGCTGTGCTGGACGGAGGAGCAGCGGCCTCTCAAGCTGGCCGGGCGCCTCCTGTACCGGCTGCTCTCGCGCGACAGCGATCCGAAGCTGCTGTTCGAGTACCAGAAGTTCGGCGCCGCCGAGCCCGGGGCCGAGCCCTGGGTCCGGGAGGTCATCCGGGAGGCGGCCGCGACCGCCCTCGCTCAGGTCGGCAACGGCGAGGACCCGAGGGTGCGCGGGGCCGCGCATCGGATCGCGAATTCCGTGTCGCAGTTCCTCCGCAGCGAGCTGGTCGAGCAACCGCTGGTCAAGACCTCCCAGGGGTGGGTGCTCCACCCGACCGCCTATCCGCCGACCCTCTTCTCGGTCGCGCTGCTCGCGATGCTGCCCGCCGTGCAACGGGAGCGCGCGGGCCTGGTGGAGCGCCTGGGCACCTACTTGGCCCAACCGGCCACCAAGAAGAGTTTCGGCGTGGCATGCGGCAAGAAGGTCCTCAAGCCGACGTTCGTCCTGCTCGGTGACCCGCTCAAGGTCTCCGCTTCAGGGCAACCCGACGATCTTCCGTTCGCGCTGTACTGGATGGAGATCCTGGCCCGCCTGGGCGTTCTCCATCTTTCACCGAGCGCAACGAAGGCGTGGGCGAGGCTCCTCAAGGACTGTGACGAGCAGGGTGTCTGGGCCCCCAAGGGCCTGCGCGCGATCCCCAAGCGCGTCTCTCCGTGGTCCTACCACGCGTTTCCTCTCCAGGCGGACGGCAAGAGCCAGGAGAGCCGCCAGGCCGACGTCACCTTCCGGATGGCGCTGATCGCACGGCTCTCCGGCTGGGAGCTGACGCGATCCTAGGGCACAAGGCCCGCAGCCGGTGGATTGACTGGTCGTGACGTAGTAGCTATTGCTACTACTGTGGACGAACTCGCCAGGTTCGGCTTCACTCCAACGGAAAGCAGAGTCTACGTCGCCCTCCTGCGGGTCTCACCGGCCACGGGCTACACCGTGGCCCGTGAGGCGGCACTGGCCCGGGCCAACACGTACGGCGCGCTCGAGGCGATGGCATCCAAGGGCGCCGTCACGCGGCTTCCCGGCCGCCCGGCACGATGGGTGGCCGTCGAGCCCGAGGCCTTGCTCGCGCGCCTCGCGCGCGAGTCCGAGCGGCATCTCCAGCAGCTCGCCCGTCACCTGGCGGCCGTGGAGCGCCGATCGGGCGAGCCGTCCGCCGGCTCCCTCGAGATGCTCCTCGAGCGCGCCGCCGTAGTCGACCGCGTCTCGGCGTGCGCCCGGGAGGCCCGGAGCGAGCTGCTCGCGGTGGTCGGTCCGTGGATCGCCGAAGTGTATGGGCACCTCACGCCTCAGCGCGGCGCGCGGTCCACCGTGCGGGTCCTGTCCCTCGCCTCGCCCGCCCCGGCGGGAGCGGTCGTCCGCGTCGTGCCGACCGCCGAAATCCGTGAGTACTGGGGAGGGCTGCCGATCGCGATCGTCGCCGACCGTCGCCGCGCCGTGTGCGCGCTGGAGACGGGGTCGGGCACGACCGGCATCGCCACGTCTCACCCGGCCGTCGTCCCCTTCGTCCGTCACTTGCTCCGCCGCGAGCTCGCCTCCGCGGCTGCGCACCGGCCACCTGAGGCGGAGATCGAAACGGAGGCGTCCGGTGGCTCCTGACGGCGACGACCTGCTCGCGCAACAGCTCCGGCAGCTGCGCCGGGAGTACCTGGCCGACTCGGTCCATCGCGTCGCCGAGCTCCGTGCGCTGCAGGCGGACCTCGCGGCCGACCAGCGGACTGCGCTGGGCAAACTCCGTCAGGCGTTTCACCGCCTCGCCGGCTCGGGCGGCTCCTACGGGTTCCCCGCCGTGAGCACGCGTAGCCGTGAAGCGGAGGGCTTGGCCCAGCGCCTCGAGTCCGCCGGCACGCCGCTCGCCCCGTCGGACCTGTCGGCCATCGACGCCTGCATCACAGGCATCGATCGCGCCTTTGGCGACGCCAGGACCGCCATGGAAACCGAATCGACCGCCTGAGAGCGCTTGACCGCCTCACGAGGCGAGCCGTAGATTGCGGGATCAACCAATCAGTTGAGCGCACATGAGTGCCGTCAAGAGCGCACCTCGGCGAGATCGAATCCTCTCGGCTGCTGAGGTGGAGTTCGGCGCGCACGGTTTCGCGGGCGCGCGCGTGGACCGCATCGCCACGGCCGCCGGCGTGAACAAGCAGCTGCTGTTCCACTACTTCGATTCGAAGGCGGGGCTCTACCGCGCCGTTTCCGAGGCCGTCGGACGCCGCCTGGACCTCGAAGCCGCGGCGCGCGGAACGCCCGGCGAGCGGCTGCGCCATCTGGTCGAGCAGCTCGTCGCCGCGGGGCCTGAGCTCGGTGCCGTGCTCGGACCCGACGCGAGATCGAAGGCCGCGGCCGCAGCGATCCGGATCATCGAGGACGGCCAGCGATCGGGTCACTTCCGGGACGACGTCAACCCGGCTCCAGTCGCAGAAGTTGTTGTAGCAGCTTCACTTGGAAGCAGAGGACGAGGAGCGGCGGCGCGGGTGCCGGATACTGATACGGCGGAGTTCTCCGGCACCGTCGCGAGGATGGTGGTGGAATTCTGCGCCTGGCGCTGAGATGCCAACCGAACGGTTGACGGCCGCCGGCTCGGGCTCCGGCTAGGGCGCTCTGGAGGACAGCAGCTCGTCCACCGCCCGGGCGTCCTGGCTGCGCAACGCGATGGCGAGCACCTCGTCCAGCGTCTCGACCGGATGGAACACCAGGTTCTTGCGGACCTCATCCGGGAGATCGTCGAGCTCGGGCTCGTTCTCCTTGGGCAGCAGGATCTCCACGATTCCGGCCCGGGCCGCCCCGAGCACCTTCTCCTTCAAGCCGCCGATGGGCAGGACCCGGCCGCTCAGCGTGACCTCGCCGGTCATGGCGACGTCGTGGCGCACCGGCCGCTGGGTCATCGCGCTCACCAGCGCCGTGGCCATCGTGACGCCCGCCGAGGGACCGTCCTTGGGAATCGCTCCCGCCGGCACGTGCACGTGCACCTCCCGGTCCTTGAGCGCGTCCTCGCGGACCCCGAGGGCGGATGCATGCGTCTTGGCGTAGGTCAGGGCCGCCCGCGCCGACTCCTTCATCACGTCGCCCAGGTGCCCGGTCAGCAGCAGGTCGCCCTTGCCCGGCATCAGTGACGCCTCGACGAACATGATGTCGCCGCCGGTGGGCGTGTAGTACATGCCGGTCGCGGTGCCTACCGCGTCGCTCGGCGCCGCCCGCTCCGGGCGGACCTTGGGCCGGCCGAGCTGGGCGCGCACGTCGTCGCCGGTCAGCACGATCTTCTCCCCGCCGTCGGTCGCCACGCGGCGCGCGATCTTCCGGGCGAGCCGGCCCAGCTCGCGCTCGAGCTGCCGGACGCCGGCCTCGCGCGTGTACCCGCCGACGATCTCGCGCACGGCCGAATCCTCGACCAGGAGCCGCTCGGGGCCGAGGCCGTTCTCCTTGAGCTGGCGCGGCACCAGGTACTGGCGCGCGATCGCGAGCTTCTCCAGCTCGGTGTAGCCGGTGAAGTCCACCGTCTCCAGGCGGTCGAGGAGCGGCCCGGGGATGTTCTGCAGGAAGTTGGCCGTCGCGATGAACAGCACCTCGGACAGGTCGAACGGCACGCCGAGGTAGTGGTCGGTGAACGAGTCGTTCTGCGCCGGATCGAGCACTTCCAGGAGCGCCGCGGCCGGATCGCCCTGGAACGACACCCCGAGCTTGTCGACCTCGTCCAGCAGGAACACGGGGTTCTTCGTCCCCGCCTGCTTCATCCCCTGGATGATGCGGCCCGGCATCGCGCCCACGTAGGTGCGCCGATGGCCCCGGATGTCGGCCTCGTCCCGCGCGCCGCCCAGCGAGATCCGCACGTACTTGCGCCCCATCGCCCGCGCGATCGACTTGGCGATCGAGGTCTTGCCCGTGCCCGGCGGGCCCACGAACAGCAGGATCGGGCCCTTCGCCAGCACGTGGTCGTCGGCCTGCCCCGGCGTGTCGGACTGGCCGGCGGCCCGCTCCTGCTTCTCCTCTCGGTCGCGCAGCTGCCGCACCGCGAGGAACTCCAGCACCCGCTCCTTGACGTCGCGCAGGCCGTAATGGTCCTCCTCGAGGACCTGCTCCGCGCGCGCCAGGTCGAGCGAATCCTCCGAGCGCGCGTTCCAGGGAAGCTCCGCGATCCACTCCAGGAAGGTGCGGATCACCTGGGCTTCCATCGAGTCCTTCGACGTCCGCTCCAGCCGGCCCAGCTCCCGCTCGACCTCCTTCTGCGCCGCCTCGGGGAGCTGCAGCTTCTGGATCTTCTCACGCAGCGCGGAGGCGTCGCGGTCGTCCTCGCTCTCGCCCAGCTCCCGCCGGATGGCCTTCATCTGCTCGCGCAGGTACATCTCCTTCTGCCGCTCGCCGATCTCCTCCTGGACCTGCGACTTGATGTCCTCCTGGGCGTCGGCCACGTCGATCTGCCGCTGCACCAGGATCAGGACGCGGCGGAGCCGCTCCTCCACCGCCAGGGTCTCCAGGAGCGCCTGCCGCTCGGGCGTCTTCACGTCGAGGTAGCCCGCCACCATGTCGGCGAACCGCCCCGCGTCGGTGACGGACGCCACCACCTGCTGCACCATCTCCTCCGGCAGGCCGCTCTTCTGCCCGAGCTCGGCGGCGCGCTCCCGCGCTTCCTTGTACAGCGCGAGGAACGCGGCGTCGTTGCCGTCGGGGGGGGGCTGGTCCTCCGCTTCGCGGACCACGGCCTCGAGGTAGCCGTCGTGCTCGGAGAGATGGATGGCGCTGGCACGGAACTCGCCCTGCAGCAGCAGCTGGACGCCGGACAGGCCGCGCTGCATCTGCCCGATGCGCGCCACCGTCCCCATCGAGTACAGGTTCTCGAGGCTGACCTGCTCCGTGTTCTCGCGCTGCGCCACCGCAAAGATCAGCCGGCGCTCGGTCTTGAGCGCCGCTTCGATCGCGCGCAGCGTGCCGGGACGGCCCGCGCTGATCGGTGTCGTGACCCCCGGGAACAGCACCATGTCCCGCAGGGGGAGCAAGGGTAGACTCATCCGCTCGGTCATCTGGTCCTCACGCTCACGTGCCAAGCCGTACACCACCCAATCCCCTTCTCTGTGGGCACCGATCGTGCCACGGCTAGTCGGGATTTTCGTGCCATTCTGGCAGCGGCCCGGGCGTCCTGTCTCGATGCCCGCGTCGCCTTGGCGCGTGATGGCGCGGCGCGGCAGACCGGGAGTGTTGCCCCACCTGTTGGGCGGCGCTAATCTTTCCGCCGCCATGAAGGTCGCTCACCCGTGACTCCGACCGACGGCGACAGCGCTCTCGAGGCTCGCCTCGCGGCGGCTTTCGCAGGTGCGTATACCATCGAGACGGAGATCGGCCGCGGTGGCATGGGCGTCGTCTACCGCGCCCGGGACGAGAAGCTCAAGCGCACCGTCGCCGTCAAGGTCCTCCCCCCGGAGCTGGCGTTCCGGCGGGACATCCGGGCCCGATTCATCCGCGAGGCGGAGACCGCGGCGCGGCTGTCTCACCCGAACATCGTTCCGATCCACACCGTCGGTGAAGCGAACGATCTCGTCTACTTCGTGATGGGCTTCGTGGACGGCGAATCCCTGTCCCTGCGGATCAAGCGGCGGGGCCGCCTGTCGATCGACGAGTCGCGCCGCATCATGCGCGAGACCGCCGACGCGCTCGCCGCCGCCCATCAGCAGGGCGTCATCCACCGCGACGTGAAGCCGGACAACATCCTGCTCGAGGGCACGCGCGGCCGGGTGATGGTGACGGACTTCGGCATCGCGAAGGCGCTCAGCGCCGAAGGCGGCACGCTCACGGACACCGGCATCGCGATCGGCACTCCGGCCTTCATGAGCCCCGAGCAGGCCGCGGGCGAGCGCGTGATTGACGGCCGGTCGGACCTGTACTCCCTCGGCGTCGTGGCCTACCAGATGCTGGCCGGCGAGCTGCCCTTCCAGGCGCCGACCGTCCCGGGCCTGCTGATGAAGCAGATCGGCACGCCCGCGGTCCCGGTCGAGCGGCTGCGGCCCGACATGCCCGGCGAGCTCGCGCAGACGGTGATGCGCTGCCTGGAGAAGGACCCCGAGGATCGCTGGCCGACGGCGGATGCCCTGCGGCGCGCCCTCGAGACCGGGACCTACACGCCGCCCCAGGCCCGGCCGACCGGGCGCCGGTCGACGCCTGCGGCCTCGGCGCGCGACCTGCCCTCGGCGCGGGAGCCGGACCCGGCCGCCCGCTGGCTCCAGGAGCGGCGCAGCCGCCAGTCGGAACGGTTGGACCGCGTCCGGGACAAGATCGAGCGCCGGCTGGACAAGGCCGATCGCAAGCTCGAGCGGCGCGCGGAGGAGGAGCGCGAGATCGCGCGGCGGGCCGCGCAGACCGGCGAGCCGCTGATGGTGGTGCAGCTCCGCCACCGCCTGGCGCGCTACCTGTCCATCAACGGCATGCTGATGCTGGTCAACCTCACGTTCGCCGGCGGCCTCCACAATCCGTGGTTCATCATTCCGGCGGTCGCCATGGGCTGGGGGCTGGCGCGCGACTACTCGCATCTGTGGACGGCGGGCTACTCGTGGCGCGACGTGCTGCACCGGCCTCCGGCGCCCGACGCCATCGAGGCCAAGACCG
The DNA here is from genome assembly GCA_035623755.1 of Gemmatimonadales bacterium. Classification (GTDB taxonomy): domain Bacteria; phylum Gemmatimonadota; class Gemmatimonadetes; order Gemmatimonadales; family JACORV01; genus Fen-1245. Next base: position 7,470 of record DASPSV010000270.1, on the reverse strand, counting down.
GCCGTGGTTCGCTGCGGGTTCCGGTCTCCCCCGACGAGCTGGGCTCGCACGCGGCCAGCATCGAGCAGGCGGGGCGTGACCGTGCGGCCATTCTCGGCATGCTCGAGCGCATGCCGAAGTCCGAGCGCAAGATGCTCCCCGACGTCGGCCCGACCGTCGACCAGCTCCTGGGCCGCGCGACGGATCTCGCACGCACGCTCGCGGCGCTCGAGCGCGACATCGACACGGCGGCCGAGGACAAGATCGATCTCCGCATCACGGCGCTCGAGACCGAGCCGCCGTCCGCCGATCGCGAGCGACGGATCAGCCTGCTCCAGCGACAGCGCCAGACGGTGCACGACCTGGTCGCGCGCCGCGTGGCGCTCGGCTCTCAGCTCGAGTCGTGCCTGCTCGCGATGCAGAACGTGCGGCTCGACCTGCTGCGGCTCCGCTCCGCCGGCGTCGCCGAGGCGCTCGGCGACCTCACCCAGGCCACCCAGCAGGCGCGCTCGCTGTCGCGCGACGTGGACGCCGCGGTTTCGGCGGCGGTGGAAATCCGCAGGCTCACCGGCAGGGAAGCGGGCCCGCCCCCGGGCTGAGGCCCGCGGCGGCGCCTCAGGACGGGCGCTGCGTCAGGCAGGACCGGACCAGCGGCACGATCTCCTCCGCCGTCCAGCCGAACCGCTCCAGATCCAGGGCCAGGTGCTCGGCCCGTGCGCACGCGGGCCCGCCGGCGCGAGCCCCGACCACCGCTCCGCCCCAGTACCCCGTCTGCCAGTACGGAAGGGCCGCGACCGCCCGCTCGAAGACCGGACCCGCCAGGGGCGGCGGCGCGCGCTGCCCCAGCACCGTCACCGCGCCCTCCAGCGCGCCCGGGAAGGGCCGCTCCAGCGTCGGCCGCAGGCTCACGATCGCACGCACCGCCTCCACGGCCGCCGCGGCGTAGTCGCCGCTGTTGGCGTCGAGCTGCGCGAGCACGGCAGCTGCGAACGCCGAATCGCCTCCGTGCTCGCGCACGCCCTCGAGCTGCCGGCGCGCGCGCGCCACGTCGGACAGCGCCACGGAGGTGAGGCCCGCCGTCAGCATCAGCTTCGCGTCGCCTGGTGTCGCCGCGAGGGCCGTATCGAGGTGGGCCGCCGCGGCCCGGAAATCCCGGCGACCGAACAGCACCGTCCCCAGCAGGCCCTGGTATCGCGGGTCGCGCGGCGCCGTCCTCAGGGCGGCCTCAGCGGAGCGCTGCGCCTCCGCGTGGTCGTCCGGCAGCGCCGCCGCGTATCCGGCGCGCCACTCGCCCGCCGCCAGGGGCCACCCGTCGAGCGCGGGGAGCGAGTCTCCGACGGCCGCCTTCAGCGCCAGCAGGGAGTCGAATACGACGTCCGACGACGTGCCGGCCAGAAGCGAGCGGGCGGCCTCGAACTCGAGGGTCGGATGGTCGTCCGTGTGCCGGAAGGGAGCGCCGCCGGCCAGGGCCGCCGTGCCCCGGTCGCCGAGGAGGAAATGCCCCAGCAGCTGGCCCGGCTCCTCCACCTGCAGCCACATCCGCAGCGCGCCGGCGGTGCGCGTACCGGGGCGGAGGGCCTCCGCCACGCGCGCCCGGTTCCAGCGAATCGGCGCCCGCGCGCCCAGCACCACCAGGTCGCTCGCGTTCGCGAACCAGATCTCCACGTGCGGGAAGACGGCGCGCAGGTTCGCGACCACCACCGCGACGGCGCCCGGCGTGACGCGGTACATCTGCAGCCACTGGCAGAACACCCCGTCCGGGGCCAGCCGCCGCGCCACCACCCGGAAGTAGTCGCGCGTGAAGAGCGAGGCCACGCCGGCGATCCACGGGTTGGACGGCTCCGACACGATCAGGTCGTAGGCGCTGTCGGCCAGCATCAGCGCGCTGCGGGCGTCGTCCTCGATCACGTGCACCCGCGGATCCGCCAGGACGTCGCGGTTGACGTCCCGGAAGTCGGGCGCGGCACGCAGCACGGCCCGCTCGATCTCCGCGACGTCGATGCGCTCGACGCCGGGCACGTCGGCGATCGTGCGCGTCGTGGCCCCGCTGCCGAAGCCGACGACGAAGACCCGGCGCGGCCGGCCCTGCGCCAGGGCCGGCAGCAGTCCCAGCGACACCTGCGTGTCCATGTCGGCGACGCTCGACGCGTCGACCTTGCCGTTCACCTTGAGCCAGGTCTGGTTCCCGTCCCGCCACACCGACACGGCGGAGTTCCAGCCTTCCTTGAAGTACAGCTGCTCCGAGCCGTAGCCGCGGAGGTAGTGGGCGAGGTCCTCCCGGTCGAGCCGCGTGCGCCCGTAGACCGCCGGCGCCCGGTCGAGCAGCCGCTCCGACCAGCTCGGCGTCGCGAGCGTGATCACCACCGCCAGCAGCCCCAGCGCGAGGGGAACGCGCTCGATCCCGACCGGGAGTCCCGCGCCGCCCCGCTCCCGGTAGGCCCACCAGCTCAGCGCCGCCGCGGCGGCGACGTTGACCACGACGCCCACCACCAGGGTCCGCTCGCTGCCGATCAGGTGGACCAGCACGAACCCCGTCACCACGGCGCCGGCGATGCTGCCGAGCGTGTTCGCCAGGTACGCGCGCCCGACTTCGCGGCCGGTCGCGCCCGCCCGCTCCGAAGCGAGCTCGGCCAGCAGGGGGAAGCTGTAGCCCATGCCGACCGCCGGCGGGATCACGACCAGCGCGACCGCGAGGGCGTGGAGGGCGAGCAGCTCGCCGACGCCGACGAACGGCACCTGGAGCGTGGCGACCACGTACACGGGCAGCGTGCGGAAGAACGGGAACAGCAGCGACGCGAGCACCGCGATCCCGCCCTGCACCGCCGCGGCGCGCAGCAGCAGGTCCCGCGGCGCCCGGCCCCGTCCGACCGCCACGAGGCTGCCGAGTCCGATGCCCGCCAGGAAACAGGCCAGGATGGTCGTAAACGCGTACGTGGAGCTGCCGATCACCAGGATCAGGGCACGCGTCCAGGCGATCTCGTACAGCAGCGAGGCCAGGGCCGTGAATGCGATGAGGCCCGTGGCCAGCCGGCGCGTGGCGCGCCCCGGGTCCGGCGTGAAGGTCGGCTCGCCGTCCGCCGGCTCCGGAGGGAGCGCCGGCACCGGAAGGCGAGCGAGGAGGAGCGCCGCCACGCCGAGCGCGAGGTTGACGGCCGCCGTGCCGAGCAGCGACGCGCGCAGCCCCACGAACTCGATCAACACGTACCCGGCGAGGAGGCACCCGGCGACGCCGCCGACCGTGTTCAGCCCGTAGAACAGCGCCAGCTCGCCGCGCAGCTCATCGCTGCGGTCGCCGGCGAACGCGCGCGTCAGCACGGGCAGCGTGCCGCCCATGAGGAAGGTGGGGATCAGCAGGACGACGAACGCGAAGACGAACTTGATCGCGGTTCCGATCCACAGCCCGGGCGCGAGGGCGCGCGCCAGGTCCAGGTAGACGGTGCCAACGCCGCGCACGACCCACGGCGAGGCCAGGCCGAAGAGGCCGATGGCCAGCTCGAGCAGGCCGTACAGGCGCGCCGGCCTGGCGAGGGCGTCGGCGCGCCGGCCCAGGACCCACGCACCGAGGCCGAGGCCGCCCATGTAGGCCGCCACCACCGTGGTGACGGAGTGGATCGTGGAGCCGAAGACCTCGTAGAGCTCGCGAACCCAGACCAGCTCGTAGACCAGTCCGGCGGCGCCCGAGAGGACGAAGATGAGCCCGAACAGCGCGTGGCGCGCACGTCGGGCGCCGGGCATCAGAAGGCCGCCAGCTCCCGGATCGCGGCGGCGACGTCCGCGACCTGCGGCAGGATGTGATCCTCGAGCTGTGGAGCGTAGGCGACGAAGCTGTCGGCTCCGGCGACGCGGCGCACCGGCGCGTCCAGCCACGCGAACAGCTCGTCGGCGATCCGCGCGGACAGCTCCGCCCCGTACCCCCACGAGATCGGGTCCTCGTAGACGACCATCACCTTGCCGGTCCGCTGCACCGAGCCCGCGATCGTCTCCCAGTCCACGGGCGAGAGGCAGCGCAGGTCGATCACCTCGGCCTTCACCCCGGAGGTCTCCTCCACCTCCTTGGCGGCCACCAGCGAGCGCTGCACCAGCGCACCGTAGGTGATCACGGTGAGGTCGGCGCCGGGGCGCACGGTCTTCGCCTTGCCGAAGGGGACCATGAAATTGGGCCCGGGGTACGGCGCCTTGTTGTACGTCTGCCGGTACAGGTGCTTGTGCTCCAGGAACAGCACCGGGTCGTCGCACCGGATCGCCGTCCGCAGCAGGCCATTGGCGTCGAGGGCCGTGGCGGGGCACACCACGCGCAGGCCCGGCACGTGCGTGAACAGCGCCGCGCCGGTCTGCGAGTGATAGACGGCACCGCCCTTGAGGTACCCGCCGTACGTGACCCGCACCACCGCCGGCGCGCTGAACGCGTTGTTGGAGCGCCAGCGCATCGTCGCCAGCTCGTTCCGGATCTGCATGTACGCCGGCCAGATGTAGTCGAAGAACTGGATCTCGACCACCGGCTTGAGACCGCGGGTCGCGAGGCCGACCGCGCGGCCCACGATGTTCGCCTCGGCGAGCGGCGAGTTGTACACGCGGTCGCCGCCGAACCGCTTCTGCAGCCCCCACGTGACCTTGAACACCCCGCCCTTGCCTTTGACCTTGCCCAGGGCGTCCGGCCGCGACGCGTCCGCGACGTCCTCGCCGAACACGACGATCCGGGGATCCCGCTCCATCTCGTCCCGGAGGCACGCGTTCAGCAGGTCCACCATCGTCGTCGGCTCACCGGTGAACTGCGGGTCGTCCTCGGTGTCGAACTGCTCCGAGGCCGGGTCCACGTCGGGCGAATAGACGTACAGCGCCGCCGTCTCCGGGGCCGGCGGCGCCGCCGCGAGCGCCGCCTCGGCGGCCGCCTCGACCGTCGCCGCCACCTCCGCCTGGATCTGCTCGATCTCGGCCGCGGTCGCGGCGCCCTCGGCCACGAGCCGCTCCGGGAAGCGCGCCACCGGATCCCGCTTCGCCTCGGCCGCGCGCTCGTCGGCGGGCCGGTACATCACCTCGTCGTCCGAGAGCGAGTGCGAGTACGGCCGGATCACGTGGGCGTGCACCAGCGCCGGACCGCGCCGCGCGCGGCAGTGGGCCACCGCACGCGCCAGCACCTCGCGAGACGCGACCGGGTCGCAGCCGTCCACTTCCTCGACCAGGATGTCGGGGAACGCGGCCACCAGCTTGGAGATGGAGCGGCCCGGCGTCTGAACCTCGATCGGCACCGAGATCGCGTAGCCGTTGTCCTCGATCAGGAACAGCACCGGGAGCTTGAGATTCGTCGCGGTGTTGAGCGACTCCCAGAACTCGCCCTCGCTCGACGTGCCGTCGCCGAGCGAGCAATAGACGACTTCGTCGTGACGGGCGCGTTCCTTCCGGTCGCCGATGGCCTCGAGCCGGTCATAGCGGTACCACGCTTCGGCGCACCCCACCGCCTGCAGGCACTGCGTGCCGGTGGGGCTCGACTGGCTGACGATGTTGAGCCGGCGGTGACCCCAGTGCGACGGCATCTGGCGCCCGCCCGAGTTGGGATCGGCCGCGGCGCCGACGGCCGAGAGCAGCATTTCCGTCGGCGTCATGCCCAGGGCGAGGCACAGCGCGCGGTCGCGGTAGTAGGGGTAGAACCAGTCGTGGCCGGGCTTGAGGAGCGTGCCTGCGGCCACCAGCACCGCTTCGTGGCCGGCACCGGAGATCTGGAAGTAGATCCTGTTCTGCCGCTTGAGCTGGATTTCCTTGTCGTCGAGCCGCCTCGACAACAGCATCAAGCGGTAGATGCCCAGGAGGTCGGCTTTTCCGAGCTGCCGGGCGCCGACCTCGCTCTTGGTCCGGGTGGCCATGGAGGACGCAAAATAGCCGTCAGCCCACCGCCGCTCAACGCCGCGCCGCTCCGGCCTCAGTTCCGCTCGTAGACGACCCGGCCGCCGACGACCGTCGCCCGCACCCGGGCCTCCGCGATCGCCTCGGGGGCGCTCCGGAACAGATCCCGGTCCAGCAGCACCAGGTCCGCCAGCATCCCGGGCCGCAGCACCCCGACCCGGCGCTCGGCGAAGCCCGCGTACGCCACGCCTGCCGTGTAGGCACGCAGCGCCTCGTCGAGCGTGACCTTCTGCTCCGGGAACCAGCCGCCCGGGTTGCGCCCGTCGAGGGTCCGGCGCGTCACCGCGGCGTAGAGGCCCCAGATCGGGTCGAGTGGCGCGACCGTCCAGTCGCTGCCGAAGGCGAGCCGGGCCCCGCTGTCGAGCAGCGAGCGGAAGGCATACGTCCCGGCCAGTCGCGCGCGGTCGAGCCGCTTGGCCGCCCAGCGGCCGTCGTCGATCGCGTGGTAGGGCTGCATGGACGCGATGACGCCGAGCGCACCGAAGCGCGGGATGTCCGACGGCCGCAGGTGCTGCGCGTGCTCGACCCGGAACCGGCGGTCGCGCGGCCCGTCCGCAGCCGCCTCGGCGAAGAACTGGAGCAGCATCCCGTTGGCGCGGTCACCGATCGCGTGCACCGCCACCTGGAGGCCCGCGCTGTCGGCGCTCCGGATCATGCCCCGCATCACGGCCGAGTCGGTCACCAGCAGGCCCCGGGTGCCGGGCGCGTCCAGATACGGCTCGTAGAACGCGGCCGTGGAGGAGCCGAGCGAACCGTCCATGAAGCCCTTCAGGCCGCCCCAGGAAAGCCACGCATCGCCGGTGCCGAGCGCGCGCACGGTGTCCGCCAGCATCCGCCACGTGGCGATGGGCACGTAGACGCGGATCCGCGTGGTGAGCGCCTGCCGCGCCCGCGCGCGGCGGAACGCGGCGAAATCGGACCAGGTGTACGACATCACGTGCACGGTGGTGACGCCGTGCTCGGCCGCGTGCCGCATCGCGCGCGCCAGCGCGCTGTCGTCCTCGACGGCCGTCGGGTCCGGCTGCACGCGGCTCACCAAGTCCTGGGCATTGTCCTTCAGCAGGCCGGTCGGGTCGCCGGCACTGTCGCGGACGATGAGGCCGCCCGGCGGGTCCGGCGTGTGGCGGTCGATTCCGGCGAGCCGCAGGGCCACGAGGTTCGCGACGCCCATGTGGCCGTCGAGACGACTGACGAACACCGGGTTGCGCGGCGTGACCGAGTCGATCCACTCGTGTCGCGGCAGAGGGGCGTCCGGCCAGCGCTCGTGGTCCCAGTCGCCGCCGGCGATCCAGCGCCCGGGGGGCTGGTTCCGGGCGAACGCCGCGATGCGACGGACGAACTCGGCCGGGGTCGCCGCGTCCCGGAGGTCCACCGACATCAGCTGGACGCCGCCGTCGATGAAATGGGTGTGCGCGTCCCCGAAGCCCGGCGCCACCAGCGCCTCCCCGTTGTCGAGCACGCGCGTGCCGCGGCCGACCAGCGCCCGCATGCCCGCGCGGTCGCCGACGGCGACGATCGAGTCGCCGCGAACCGCGACCGCGGACGCCCAGGGGCGGGCGGAGTCTCCCGTCCATACCCTCCCGTAGACCACCA
>DASPSV010000240.1:0-8115 GCA_035623755.1 Gemmatimonadales bacterium | reverse complement strand
GTTCCTCGGCACCGAGGACACGCTGCTGTTCCCGAGCTGCATGGACGCCAACGCCGGCGTGTTCGAGGCGATCCTGGGCGAGCAGGACGTCACCATCGCCGACCGGCTGATCCACGCCTCGCTGGTGGACGGCATCCGGCTCTGCAAGGCGACCCAGGACTCCTTCAAGCACTCCGACATGGGGCACCTGGAGGAGAAGCTGCAGGAGCACCAGGACAAACGGTTCCGGATGATCGTCACCGACGGCGTGTTCTCGATGGACGGCGACCTCGCGAAGCTCGACGAGATCGTCGCCCTCGCCGAGAAGTACGACGCGATGGTGTGCGTGGACGACTCGCACGCCACCGGGTTCATCGGCAAGACCGGGCGGGGGACGCACGAGCGCTGCGGCGTGGTGGGGAAGATCGACGTCATCACCACCACGCTGGGCAAGGCGATGGGCGGCGCGTCGGGCGGGTGCGTGAGCGGGCGCACCGAGCTGGTCGAGATGTGCCGCCAGCGCGCCCGGCCGTACCTGTTCTCCAACGCCGTGGCGCCGGTGATCGTCGCGGGCGCCATCAAGGTGCTCGACATCCTGTGCCAGTCCACCGAGCGGCGCGACAAGCTGGAGTGGAACGCCGCTTACTGGCGCAAGCTCCTCGTGGACGCCGGCTTCGACGTGAAGAAGGGCGACAGCCCGATCGTGCCGGTGATGCTGTACAACGCCAAGCTCGCGCAGGACGTGGCGCGCGACCTCCTGGCCGAGGGCATCTACGTGGTCGGGTTCTTCTTCCCGGTGGTGCCGAAGGGGCAGGCGCGGATCCGCACCCAGCTCTCGGCGGCGCACGAGAAGGCGCACCTCGACCGCGCGATCGAGGCGTTCAGGAAGGTCGGCGCGAAGTACGACATCCTCGGCAAGGACAAGAACGCGATCATCCAGCAGTACGGCCTGTGAGGCGCCCATGACCACGAAGCAGGCGGCGAAGTGGGAGATGGTGCGGGACCGGCTGGAGCAGGAGGGCTGGGACGTGAAGTGCACGCGCGTCTACCTGGCCGAGGCACGGCGCGCGGGGCACATCGAGCAGGCGACCGGCGAGACCGAGGACGAGGCGTTCGGCCAGCTGTGTCAGATGACGCTGCAGGACTCGGTGGACGGCTGTCCCTAGAGGCTGGCCAACAGTTCGGCGTTCGTCTTCGAGCGCCTCATCAGCGCCAGCAACGCCTCGACGGCCTGGGCGGGAGGCAGCCCCGCGAGCCGGCGCCTGAGCGCCAGGCGCCCCGCGACCTCGGCCGGTTCGCCGAGCAGCTCCTCGCGCCGGGTCCCGCTCGCCGGGATGTCCACCGCGGGATAGAGCCGCCGGTCCGCCAGCTCCCGGGAGAGCCTGAGCTCCGAGTTGCCGGTCCCCTTGAACTCCTCGAAGATCACGTCGTCCATCCGGCTCCCCGTCTGGTCGAGCGCCGTGGCGATCACGGTGAGCGAACCGCCGTCGGGCACGGCGCGGGCCGCTCCGAACAGGGCCTTGGGCTTGGCGAGCGCGGCGGCGTCGAGCCCGCCGGTCATGGTGCGGCCGACCGAGCGTCCCGCCGTATTGTGCGAGCGCGCCAGGCGCGTGAGGGAGTCGAGCACGATCACCACGTCGCGCCCGATCTCCACCTGGCGCCGGGCGTGCTCGAACACCATCTCGGCCACGGCGACGTGCCGTGCGTGCGGCAGGTCGAAGCTCGAGGCGACGACTTCCCCGCGGCCCCAGTCCACCAGCTCGCTCACCTCCTCGGGCCGCTCGTCAATGAGGAGCAGCAGCAGCTCGGCGTCCGGATGCCCCAGCGCCACGCCCTCGGCCACCGCCTGGAGCATGACCGTCTTGCCGGCCTTGGGTGGCGACACGATGAGCGCCCGCTGCCCGAACCCGAGCGGGCAGATCAGGTCCACCGCGCGCTGGATATCCGCGGTGCGCGCACTCGAGGCGCGACCCGTCTCCAGCCTCAAGAGCCGCGCCGGATGTACCGCCCCGAGGCTGGTGAACTCGGGGCGCACTTCGAGATTCTCCGGCGGCAGGCCGTTGACCGATCTCACCTTCCCGTCTTCCAATACGACCAGGTCGCCGCGGCGCAGCCCCGGAAGGCGCAGTCCGCGGTCGTTCGTGCCCGGGAGGTAGCTGTGCGCCGCCAAGCGCAGCGCGCCGCCTCGTGGGGTAGGGTCGTACCAGCCGGTGAGGGAAGGCATCCAAGCTTGCCGGACGAAAGATAGACCGAGACGCGTCAACCACCAGCGGGGCGCAACGAAGCGCCTCGTCCCTGCGTCCTTGACGCGCCCACGCCCCGCCCGGATACTCGGACCCGACGCGAGGAGGTTCCCGTTCGCCTGTTCTCGCTCGAGGGGAAGAAGGCGCTCGTGACCGGCGCGAGCCGCGGGCTCGGCCGCGCCATGGCCGAGGCGCTCGCGGCGGCCGGCGCGGACGTCGTCTGCGCCTCATCGAGGCCCGGCGGCGCCGACGAGACCGCCGCGGCCGTCGCGCGCGCCGGGCGCCGCGCCTGGACCGTCGCGGCCGACCTGGCGGACCGCGCGGCGCTGCTCGCCATGGCCGACGAGGCCGAGCGCCTCGCCGGCGGGATCGACATCCTCGTCAACAACGCCGGCACCATCCGGCGGCATCCCGCCGCCGAGTACCCGGCCGCCGACTGGGACGTGGTGCTGCGCACCGACCTGGACGCGGTGTTCCTGCTGTCGCAGCGCCTGGGCCGGGCGATGGTGGCGCGCGGGGCCGGCAAGATCGTCAACCTCGCCTCCCTGCTGTCGTTCAGCGGCGGCATCACGATCGCGGCGTACACCGCGGCCAAGCACGCGGTGGCGGGGCTCACCAGGGCGCTGGCGAACGAGTGGGCGGGCCGCAACGTGCAGGTCAACGCGATCGCGCCCGGCTACTTCCGCACCGACAACACGCGGCCGTTGCAGGACGACCCGGTCCGCTCGGCCGAGATCACGTCGCGCATCCCCGCCGGCCGCTGGGGCGAGCCGCAGGACCTGGCGGGCGCGGTGATCTTCCTCGCCTCCGCCGCCAGCGACTACGTGAACGGCCACGTGCTGGTGGTGGACGGTGGCTGGATGGCCAGGTAGCGCCCGCGGGGGACCCGACATGAGCATGCACTACCTTCCGTCGCCCTCCGAAGCGCGGCGCCTGACCTCGGCCGAGCTGCGTGCGGCGTTCCTGGTGCAGGGGCTGTTCGCGGCGGGCGAGGCCCGGATCAGGTTCATCGACCTGGACCGCGTCGCCCTGGGAGGCGTGGTGCCCACCGCCGCGCCCCTGGCGCTGCCGAACCCGCCGGAGCTGGCCGCGGCGTTCTTCCTCGAGCGCCGGGAGCTGGGCGTCGTCAACGTCGGCGGAGCGGGCGCGGTGCGGGTGGACGGGACGGCGCACCGGCTCGGCAACCGCGACGGTCTCTACGTGGGCCGCGGCGCGCGCGACGTCGTCTTCACCAGCGAGGCCGCGGCGCGCCCCGCGCGCTTCTACCTGGTGAGCTATCCGGCGCACGCGGCGCTCCCCACCGCGCTCGTGACCCCCGCGGCGGCGCAGACGGCGCTGCTGGGGAGCCAGGACGGCGCCAACCGGCGGACGCTGCGGCGCTACTTCCACCCCGAGGGCGTGCGGACCGCGCAGCTGGTGATGGGCGTGACGGACGTGGAAGCCGGCAGCGTGTGGAACACGATGCCGGCGCACACCCACGCACGCCGCACCGAGGTCTACCTGTACTTCGACCTGCCCGCCGACGGCTTCGTGATCCACCTGATGGGCGAGCCCGCCGAGACGCGGCACCTGGTGGTGCGCGACGGTGAGGCGGTGCTGTCGCCGGGCTGGTCCATCCACGCGGGCGTCGGCACCGCCCGCTACGGTTTCTGCTGGGCGATGGGCGGCGAGAACCAGTCGTTCGGGGACATGCAGGGCGTCGCTCCGGGGGATCTCGCGTGATCGCCGCGCGTGGCGTAGCGCCGAGCGGCCGGCGCGCGGGAGTGGCGGCCGCGGTGGCCGCAGCCGCGCTGCTCGGGGGCGGTGCGGCCGCGCGCCCCGGCCGCGCGCAGCCCGCGAGCCCGGCTGCGCCGCGGGTGCTGGTGCGGGTGGAGAATCCGGCGGCGGTCGCGCGGCCGGACGGGATGATCGAGCTGTCGTGGGCGGAGCTGAGCCGGCGCCTGCCCGGCCTGGATCCCGCGCGGGTGCGGGCGGTGGACGCGGCCTCGGGCGCGGAGCTGCCGGCGCAGGCGGTGGACAGCGACGGCGACGGCCGCACGGATCAGCTCCTTGTGCTGGCGGATTTCGCGCCGGCGCAGGTGCGGCAGCTGGCGGTGGAGGCGCGGGCCCCGGGGTCGGTGCCGACGCCGCGCGCGTACGCGCGCCACATCGCCGACCGGGACGACATCGCCTGGGAGAGCGACCGGATCGCGTACCGCATCTACGGGCAGGGCCTGTGGCGGCAGGAGAACCTGCACAGCAGCGGCATCGACGTGTGGGTGAAGCGGACGCGCGAGCTGATCGTGGACCGCTGGTACGCGAAGGGCCACGACTCCTACCACCGGGACACGGGCGAGGGCGCGGACTTCTACACCGTGGGCGCGTCGCTCGGCGCGGGCGGCGATGGGATCTGGCGGGACGGCCGCCTGTACCGCGCGGAGAACTTCCGCTCCTGGCGGATCCTCGCCGCGGGGCCGCTGCGGGCGATCTTCGAGCTGACCTACGACCCGTTCGACGCGGGCGGCCTTCGCGTCTGGGAGACCCGCCGCTTCGTCATGGACGCGGGCCAGAACTTCTTCCGCGTGGCCACCACGTTCCACGCCGACTCCGGCCGCGCGACACTGACCATGGCGGTCGGTTTCGTGAAGCACGCCGAGGGCCAGGTGGCGTCCACCAGCTGGGCGGCGGGAGACCGGGCCTGGGTCGGCACCTGGCAGCCGGTGGAGAGCGCGAACGGCGGCCACGGCGAGCTGGGCCTGGGTGTCTTGCTCGACCGCGCGTCCCTGGTCGGGCTCACGGAGACGGACGACCACGTCCTCGCGCTGGCGGTCGCGCGCCCCGACGAGCCGGCCGTGCGCTGGGTCGGCGCGGGCTGGACCGCGAGCGGCGACTTCAGCGACGTCCGCTCCTGGTGGCGCGCGCTCGACCTGCTGGCGGAGCGCCTGGCGTCGCCGCTCCGCATCACGTGGGAGGGCGACGCCGGCCGCTAGCGGCCTGTCAGGCGCCCCGCCGCGTCGCCCGCTCCCAGTTGACGAACAGCACGCCGCCCGGCGCGTCCAGCTTCGGCTGCCCCGGGGCCGGCGTGACCTGCAGCTGCAGCTCGCGGATCGGGTTCTTCGAGCAGTCCCAGCACTCCAGCGCGAACGTGCCGTCCCGCCGCGTCTGGCTCAGCAGCATCACGTGCACCATCGCCCGGTCGGTGGCGAGCGAGTCGTTCCGCCACAGGTGCGCCCACGCCCACAGGGCCACGGCGCTCCGGATCGTCGGCACCAGCGGGGTGTGGACGCCGGTGGCGCCGTGGTAGTAGAGCCCCATGATGACGCCGCCGAAGCGCGGGTTGTCCGGGATGTCCCGCGTCTGGACGCTGTCGAGCACCAGCCGCCACCGGGCGCCGTCCGCCGTGGTCAGCTCCGCGCGGCCCTCGACCGAATCGCGCGTCGGGCCGAAGTCCCAGGCCCGGATCGCGATCGTGCCGGCGATGCGCGCCACGCTGTCGGAGTACGGCCCGAGCTGCGCCTTGTGCGTCAGGTCCATCCGCTGATCGTCCGGCCGCGAGGCGATCACCGCGGCGGCGCTGTCGGCGAACGGGAAGGGGCCGGGCAGGATCTGGACGACCGGCGCGCCGCCGGCGACGGCGATGGACGTCACGCGGGGCGCGGGGTCGTGCGCGTCGGCGCCCGAGGCGTCGCTCGCGGAGCCTTCGCCGCCGCTCATGCCGTACTGGCCACTCGAGCTGCCGGACGCCGGAGCGCCGGCAGCACCCGTGACCTGGAGCCGCGCCACCATGCCGAGGTTCTTGTGCGAGTCCCCGCCGACGGGGCAGTACACCTCGTAGCGGCCGGGCCGCAGCGTCACGGTGAGCGACGCCGACTGCCCGGGCTGGATCAGCTCGATCTCGCGCTCGATGCCGCGCCCCTCGACCTCGAAGCCGTGCGGGATCGTCCCGGCGTTGGTGACGGTGAACGTGACGTCGCCCGCCGGCACCGCGCGGCTCGCCAGCTCCACCTTCCACTCGGTGAGGCGGACGGCGTCGGTCGCCTGGGCGGCCGCCGGCGGCGCGCCGGCGGCGCCGAGGGCCGTGGTGAGGGCGGCGAGGGCGGCGATGGCGATCAGCGATCTCATGGTCGGTCTCCGTCGTGGGGGTTCGTGGCGGCCGGCGCGCGCCTGAAGAGCCCGGACGCCGACTGGTGGCCGGGACGGAGACCGGCGTTGGACCGCGGATATTCCCGGCGGGTATCTTCCGCCGTTCCCGGGAATAAACGCGCGGCGTCCGGAGTCACACCTCCGGGCGTGTGCACACGCCACGAGGCGAGGGTTGGGGCCAACGGAGCTGGCGCGGTTCGAGGAGATCGTGCTGCCGCACCTGGACGACGCGTACACGCTGGCGCGCTACCTGGTGCGCGACGAGCACGACGCGCAGGACGTGGTCCAGGAGGCGTACCTGCGCGCGCTCCGGCACTTCGGCACGCTCCGGGGCGACGGCCGCGCGTGGCTGCTGGCCATCGTCCGCAACTGCGCCCGCACCTGGCGCCGCGGCCGGCGCGCGGACGCCGCCGCGACCCCGTTCGACGAGGAGCTGCACAGCGGCGAGTCGGCGGGCGACGAGACGGAGCGGCGGCTGCGGCGCGGCGAGGCGCGGGAGCGGCTGCGGACCGCGCTCGAGCGGCTGGCGCCGGAGTTCCGGGAGGCGATCGTGCTGCGGGAGCTGCACGGTCTCTCGTACCGGGAGATCGCGCAGGTCACCGGCAGCCCGGTCGGCACGGTGATGTCGCGGCTGGCGCGCGGGCGCCAGAAGCTGCTGGAGGCCCTGGGTCCGGGCGAGAGGGAGGCGGGCTGACGTGAGCTGCGCGGACGTGCGGGAGCAGCTGGGCGCGTACCTCGACGGCGAGGTGCCGGCGGCCGTGGCCGCCGCGATCGCCGCGCACGTCGAGGGCTGCGCGGCGTGCGCGGCGCTCGCCGACCGCGAGCGGGCGCTGGCGGCCGAGGTGCGCGCGGCCCTTCCCGCCTGGCGCGCTCCGGACGTGCTGCGGGCGCGGGTGCGCGAGGCGCTGCGCGACGCGGCGCCGCGCGCAGGCGCGTGGCGCCCGACGCCGTGGCAGGGCCTCGTGGCGGCCGCCGCGGCCGTCGTCCTGGTGGTCGGCACCTGGATCGTCGCGACGGACCGTGCGGCCGGAGCGGCGCTCACCGACGACGTGCTCGCGGCGCACGTCCGCTCCCTCATGCCCGGCCACCTCGCCGACGTCGCCTCGACCGACCAGCACACCGTGAAGCCCTGGTTCGACGGGAGGCTCGACTTCTCACCGCCCGTGACCGACGAGGCGGCCGCGGGCTTCCCGCTCCTCGGCGGCCGTCTCGACTACCTCGGCGGCCGCGCGGTCGCGGCCCTGGTGTACGGGCGTCGGCTGCACCGGATCAACGTGTTCGTGTGGCCGGCGCGGAGCGGCAGCGGAGGGGGCGGACCCGCGCACGCCGGGCGCGACGGCTACTTCCTGGAGCACTGGACGGCGGGCGGGATGACCTTCTGGGCGGTGTCGGACCTGAATCGCGCGGAGCTGGTGAGCTTCGTGCGGCTGCTGCAGCAGGGCGGGACGGGCGCGCCGGCGGCGCCCTAGCTCCGCACCCCCACCATCAGGTCGGCCGGGCCCGGCAGCCGGATGCGGCGCACGCCGGTGAGGCCCGCCGCCCCGAGCCACGACGCGTACTCGGCCTCGGCGTAGGTGCTCCCCTCGTCCGTGCCCACCAGCATGTTGATCGCGAACATCGCCCCGGCTCGGGGCGCGGTCCGGTCCTCGGCCATGACGTGGTCCTGGATGGCCACCCGGCCGCCCGGCACGAGCGCGGCGCGGACCCGGCGCATCAGGTCCTGGACCTCCTCCGGCCCCAGCATGTGGCAGATGGCGGAGAGGAGGGCGAG
>DASPSV010000238.1:0-3138 GCA_035623755.1 Gemmatimonadales bacterium | reverse complement strand
CAGCACCCAGGTGCTGGCGCCGATCTCCGGGCCCGTGACCCGCCTGCTGGTCGAGCTGGGCACGCGGGTGACGGCCGGCCAGGCGCTGGCCAGCGTCGCGTCGCCGGACTTCGCGGCCGACGTGGCGCAGTACCGCAAGGCACTGGTGGCGGCCGAGAACACGCGGCGCATCGCCGACCAGAACGAGCAGCTGTGGAGGAACGACGCCATCGCGCGGCGGGACCTCGACCAGTCCGAGACCGACGCGGCGCAGGCGTCCGCGGACCGGGACGCCGCGGCCGAGCAGCTCCGGGCCATCGGCGTGGACTCGGTGGGCGTCGCGGCCATCGCGCAGGGCCGCGCCGTCACGGCGCCGCAGGGCGTGATCCGCGCGCCCATCGCCGGCGTGGTCGTGGAGCGGCTGGTGACGCCCGGCCAGCTGCTCACCGCCGGCACGACGCCGTGCTTCACCGTGGCCGACCTCGCCACGGTGTGGGTGATGGCCAACGTGTTCGAGTCGGACCTGCCGGACGTCGCGGTGGGGGACCCGGCCGACGTGGAGCCCACGGTCGGCGACCGGCGCTTCGGCGGCACGGTGGACTACGTGGGTGCGCTGGTGGACCCGCAGACCCGCGCCACCGCGGTGCGGATCGTGGCCCGCAACCGGGACGACTTCCTCAAGCGCGACATGTTCGTGCGCGTGGCGATCCACGCGCGCCGCCCGCGGCGCGGGCTGCTGGTGCCCGTCTCCGCGGTGCTGCGCGACGCGGAGAACCTGCCGTTCGTGTTCGTGGCCGCGCGCGACAGCTCGTTCGCGCGCCGCCAGGTCACGCTCGGCTCGCGGGTCGGCGACCGGCTCGAGATCGCCTCCGGGCTCGCGCCCACCGAGCGCATCATCGTCGAGGGCGGCCTGTTCCTGCAGTTCGCCGAGAGCCAGTGAGCGAGCCCCCGGAGGAGACCGGGCCCGCCGCCCCGGCCGGCGACGCGGCCGCCGCGGAGTCCGCCGCCGGCGCCTCGCTCGTGCACCGCTTCGTGCAGGCGGCGTTGCGGCAGTGGTTCCTGGTGTTCCTGTTCTCGGCGCTGCTGGTCGGGGTCGGGATCTGGTCGTTCACGCGCCTGCCGGTGGACGCCTACCCCGACCTCTCGCCGCCGATGGTGGAGATCATCACCCAGTGGCCCGGGCACGCGGCGGAGGAGATCGAGCGGCTGATCACGGTGCCGCTCGAGGTGGAGATGAACGGGCTGCCGCGGCTCCGGATCGTCCGCTCCATCTCGCTGTACGGCCTGTCGGACATCCGGCTCACCTTCACCGACGGCACGGACAACTACTTCGCCCGCGAGCAGGCGTTCGAGCGGCTCGGCGACGCGCAGCTCCCCACCGGCGTGTCGCCGGGTCTGGCGCCGCTGTTCTCGCCCTCGGGCCTGGTGTACCGCTACGTGCTCGACAGCCCGGACCGCAGCCCGACGGACCTCAAGATCCTCAACGACTGGGTCGTGAGCCGGCAGTACAAGTCGGTGCCCGGCGTCGCCGACGACGCCGCCCTCGGCGGCGAGACCATGCAGTACCAGGTGCTGCTCGACCCGGCGCGGCTGGCGGGCGCGGGCCTCGCGGTGTCCGACGTCGACAACGCGCTCGGCGCCAACAACGGCAACGCCGGCGGCGGCTTCTACTCGGAAGGCGGGCAGTTCTACTACGTGCGGGGCCTGGGCCGGGTCGTCACCACCGACGACATCGGGAACGTCGTGGTCGCGGTCAAGAACGGCACGCCGATCCTGATCAAGGACATCGGGCGGGTGGCGATGGGCCACGCCCCGCGCCTGGGCCAGTTCGGCTTCAACGACCGCGACGAGGCGGTCGAGGGCGTGCTCCTGATGCGCAAGGGCGACCAGGCGCAGGTCGTCCTCAAGGGCGTGGAGGCGAAGACCCGCGAGCTGAACGGCTCGATCCTGCCCAGGGACGTCCGGGTCCACGCCTACTACGACCGCAGCGACCTGGTGTCGCTCACCACCCGCACGGTCGAGGACAACCTGCTGCGCGGCATCGTGCTGGTGATCGCGGTGCTGATCTTCTTCCTCTACGACGCCCGCAGCGGCCTCATCGTGGCGGTCACGATCCCGCTGTCCCTGCTGTTCGCCTTCATCTGCCTCGACCTGCGGCACATCCCGGCCAACCTGCTCTCGATCGGCGCCATCGACTTCGGCATCCTGGTGGACGGGGCGGTGGTGATGGTGGAGAACATCCACCGCCAGCTGGCGCTCCGGCACGGCACCCGCTACCGCGTCACCGAGGTCATCGCCGCGGCTGCCGCCGAGGTGGACCGGCCGATCTTCTACGCGGTCGCGGTGATCGTGGCGGGATTCCTGCCGATCTACGTGCTGAGCGGCCCCTCCGGCGAGCTGTTCAAGCCGATGGCCGACACGATGATCTACGCGCTGGTGGGCGCGCTGGTGCTCACCCTCACCCTGCTGCCGGTGCTGGCGTCGGTGGTGCTCCGGGGCGGCGTGCGGGAGCGGCGCAACCCCGTGCTCGAGCGGCTCAAGGCGTGGTACCGGCGGCACCTCGACTGGTGCCTCGCCCGGCCGAAGCTCACGGTGTGGGCCTCCGCCGGCGTGTTCGCCGCCTCGCTGCTGCTGATCCCCTTCATCGGCGCCGAGTTCATGCCGCACCTCGACGAGGGCGCGCTGTGGATCCGCGCCACGATGCCCTACACGATCTCGTTCGAGGAGGCGGCCAAGCTGTCGCCCCAGGTGCGCGCGATCCTGCGCGGCTTCCCCGAGGTGACGGACGTCGCCAACGAGCACGGCCGGGACGACGGCGGCACCGACCCCACGGGCTTCTTCAACGACGAGTTCTACGTGGGGCTCAAGCCCTACCGCGAGTGGCGCTGGGGCCACCGCACCAAGGCCCAGCTGATCGCCGCCATCGACCTGAAGCTGCGGGCGTTCCCGGGCGTGATCTTCAACTACACGCAGCCCGCCGAGGACGCGGTGGACGAGGCGGAGACCGGCCTCAAGAGCGCGCTGGACGTGAAGGTGTTCGGACCGGACCTGGACGTGCTCGAGGCGAAGGGCCTCGAGATCAAGCACGCGCTCGAGAAGGTGCGCGGCATCACCGAGGTCACCCTGGTCCAGGAGCTGGGCCAGCCGAGCCTCACCGTC
>DASPSV010000236.1:0-2276 GCA_035623755.1 Gemmatimonadales bacterium | reverse complement strand
GGCGATTCTCGACTATCCCGGGGCGGTCATCACAACGAGCACCCGCGCGGACAACCTGTCGGCGACGATGAGCGCCCGCGAGACCGACGGGCGGCCGGTCGGCGTGTTCGACCCGCAGGGACTTGCCGCCGGCGTGCCGAGCGCGTTGCGCTGGTCGCCGGTGCGCGGGTGTGAGCGACCGCAGACGGCGCTGATCCGCGCCGCGGCGCTGACCGCCAGCGCCGACGAGGGCGTGCAGGAGGGGAACTTCTGGAGACAGCAGACCCAGACCGCGATCCGCTGCCTGCTGCACGCCGCCGCGGTAGGCGAGAGGCCACCTGCGTCGCTGTACGAGTGGTCGCTGAGTCCGGCGATCGCCCGCGAGGCGGTCAACATCCTCGCGGGCAACGAGCGGGCCATCCGCACCTGGGACAAGGCACTGGACGCGATCGTCTCCGCCGACCAGCGCCAGCGGGACAGCGTGTGGGCGATGGTCGGCAACGCGTTCGCCGCGCTGGCTGACCCGAGGGTGCTCGAAGCGGTGTCGCCCGGGCGAGCGGACCAATTTCACCCCGCCGAGTTCCTCCGCCGCCGCGGGACGCTGTTCCTCCTGGGCACGGCCAGCGGCGCCTCCGCCACCGCAGGGCTGGTCTCCGCCCTGATCGAGGACGTCGTCGACGAGGCCCGCCGACTGGCGGCCGCGTCCCCGGGCGGGCGGCTGGACCCGCCGCTGGGACTGATCCTCGACGAGGCGGCGAACTACCCGCTCCCGTCGCTGCCGGCGCTGATGTCAGAGGGCGGCGGCACCGGCATCACCACGATGGCGGTGCTGCAGTCGCTCGCCCAGGCCCGGGCGAAGTGGGGCCGGGACGAGGCGGAGGCGATCTGGGACAGCGCGATCGTGAAGATCGTGCTGGGCGGGTCCAGCAACGCGGATGACCTCGAGGACCTCTCGCGGATGATCGGCGAGCACACGACCACGGAGCGATCCCGGTCCTGGCAGCGAGGCCAATGGGAGGCGAGCCACTCCGAGAGCGATCGCGACCGCGCGATCCTGGAGCCGGCGATGATCCGCCGGCTGCCGTTCGGACGCGCGCTGCTCCTGCTCCGCTCCGCCCGCCCGATCGTGATACAGATGGTCCCGTGGAGCGGCCGGCGAGACGCGAGGGAGATCGAGCAGGGGCGGCTCGGCATCGAGGAGACCATCCGCGCGGAGGCGTCGCGCGAGCTTGGCCAGCATGCGTAACCCACGCCCGGGGCTGGGGTGGTCGAGGCGCCGGGTGCAGCGCCGGGAGCAGTACGGCGGGTACATGGATTCGGTCGCGTGGTTCCGCCGGCGAGAGCGGTGGGTGCGTGAGTTCACAGCCGCGAACGACGGGCAGGAGCCCGTCTGCATCGTTTGCGGCTGCAAGTGGACGCTGCGCCGCGGCGACCTGCATCACCGGACGTACGCGCGGCTGGGCGGCGAGGCGTGGCAGGATCTGATCCCGATGTGCCGGGAACACCACGATGCCTTACACGCCCTGATGGAGCGCAACCCCGCCTGGCGCAGGCTCCGGCGCGAGCAGGCGACTGACCTGATCGTCACGTACCTGCGCACGAGGACGCGTGCGGAGAGGAGCCGATAGGTGAGCGAGCAGCCCGAGGACGAGTTCGAATCGTCGGAGGACCTGGGCCCGGGCGAGCCGGCCGGTGAGATCGAGTTCGGCGAGGACGACGAGGACGATGGCGCCAGCGCACTCGGCCGGCTTTTCGCCGCCGACGGCCCGCCGGACCTTGAGGAGGGCCTGTTCGCGGGACCGCTGTATTGGCCGGCGATCCCCGCGGCGGACATCGAGCGCGAGTTCCGCGACCTCCGCGCATGGGTTCAGGAGCTGCTCGAGCGCTTCGAACATCTCGACCACAAGGCGATCCCGCCCTGCTGGTGGCGGCACAACGGCCACGTCGAGGCGCTCCAGGCGCTGCGCGACCACGAACGCATGTCGTACGCGGAGTCCTCGCCGGGGCAGGCGGCGACGAGCTGGCACCGGGAGTTTCAGTTCGTCGAAGCGCGTCTGCGGGAGTGGACCGCCTACTACGGGTGTGCGCAGGATCACCGCCCGGCCTCGCGTCAACCGCGGCTGATCGATGAAGAGGCCTGGGAGGCGCACCTGCAGGCCGAGCGCCAGCGTCGTCAGGACCGCGAGCTGGGCGAGTGAGCGGCGGTGGCAGTGGACCAGCCGACAGCCAGTAGCGAAAGGCGCGGGCATCGGACCCGTGCCATGAGCGCTAGGAGGCGGTTGGATGGCGGTCAAGAA
>DASPSV010000230.1:0-2924 GCA_035623755.1 Gemmatimonadales bacterium | reverse complement strand
CGCGAGGGTGAGCGGCGGCATCGTGCGCGGATTGCCCACCTGGACGCGGGCCCGCTGCGGTCCGGCCCGGCGGCCCAGCGTCCAGCGCGCCCACGCCTGGCCGAGCGAGTCGGTGCGCGGCGCGAGCGCCTCGACGGCGCCGCCGTCCAGCGCGGTCCACGCGACCGGCACGTCGGCGACGGCGGCCCCGCTGCTGTCGGTGACGCGGATGCCGACCGGCGCCGCGAGCGTCGCGCGGACCGGACCCTGCGGCGCCTCGCCGGCCGGCTGCACCCGCGTGTTGGCGACGACCGGGTCGGCTTCCGCGGTCACGACCACCGTCGTGTCGAGGCCGGCCACGGTGACGGCGAGGTGCTGGCGGCCCGCCTGGGAGCCCAGGGACCACGCGGCGTGCGCCCGGCCCTCGCGGTCCGTGGTCGTGTCGTCCGGCGCCACGGCGCCGTCCGCGTCGTCGGTCTCGAACGAGACGGCGGCGCCGGGCACCGGCCGCCCGCCGTGCGAGAGCACCTGGACGACGACGGCCTGCGGCAGCCGGCGGCGGGCGCTCGCGCGCTGGTCGTCGCCGGTGAGCAGCCGCACCGACCCTGCGGCGAGCGACACCTCGGCGGGCACGCTGGCCGAGAAGCCCTCGACCGAGGCGGTGAGTGCGGTGCGTCCCGGCGTGCGCGCACTGGCGTTGCCCGTCGGGGTGACCGCGACGATCGTGGTGTCGCCCGATTCCCAGCGCACGGTCCGTCCCGCCACCAGCCGGCCGCGCGCGTCGAGGGCGCGGGCCAGCAGCTGCGTCGCTCCGCCTTCCGGGAGCCGGACCAGGGTGTCGCGGGCGATCGCCACCGAGCGCACGCGCTGCGCAACGGTGACGGCGGCGCGGCCCACGTGGTCGTGGACCGACGCGCTGACGACGGCCGTCCCGGGCCCGCGCGCGGTCACGGCGCCGGAGGAGTCCACGGTGGCGACCGCCGAGTCGTCGCTGGCCCACTCGATGCGCGCGCCGGAGATGGTCGCGCCGTGCTCGTCGGTCACCGTGGCCGCGAGCTGCAGGGTGTCGCCGATGGCCGTCAGGGTGTCGCGGGCGGGGGTGAGGACCACCCGGCGCGCGGCGAGGCTCGCGAACCCCGCGCCCGCCGTGCCGAGCCATGGCGTCAGGCCGAGGCTGCGGGCGTTGACCAGGATCCCGATGAGCGCGGCCAGGGTGGTGAGGGCGAGGACGATCCACTTGCCCGCGCTGTGGATGTGACGCGGGCTCTCCTGAACCAGCTTCGTGACGGACTTCCTCAGTTCCATGTCGGGCCGCCTGGGCTGAAAGCCCACCGGAGACAGCGCGAAGGTCGTGGGGCTAAGGACCGCACCTGGGCAACTGAGGGGGGACGGGTCTGGCACAACTTGGCACCGTCCGGCCGCGCTTGTCCACTCGGGAGCCCGGGAGGGCGGGGCCCGGGCTCGCTTCAGCGCGCCGGTCCGCGGCGCCGCCGTCAGCTAATGCGACCGGATGGTGGCCAGGTTAGGAGGCTCACCGATCTGCCAGTCGACGATGTCTCCGGGTGTCAGGGTGAGGTACCCGGACCGGATGCCGTCGGCCTCGAACTGGACGCCGCGGCCGAACAGCCACGCGAAGCGAGCGACGAAGTCCTTCGTCGCTCCCGGATCGACGTAGCCCATCCGAACGTTGTGCGCGGGCCCAGCGGTGGCGAGCACGACGAGCTGCCTGGCGAGGTGGTTCGTGACGTGGAGCATCACGCTGTCCGCCTGCGGTCCATTCGCGCCCGACGCAGCGGGAGACCGGTGCGCGCAGGCCGCGCCGGCGAGGGCCAGCCCCCCGATGAGGATCCACCATCTGCAACGCATGGTGCACTCCCGCGCTGGACGGTTGCGAGCGCGGAAGCTGCACACAGGGATGTGAACGAAGCGTGAACGGCCGACGCCGCTCCTAGCCGCGATGGAGGACCCGGGGGATCAGGCGCCCGGTCGTCTGCATGTAACGCTTGTACGCGTCGCCGAACTGGCTCGTCATCAGCCGTTCCTCGAGCGGGATGCGCGCGGCGAAGTTCGAACCGTGCAACAGCAGCCAGATGCCGCCCACGAACCAATTGGCCGAGAGCAGGGGCAGCGACACGTGGGTCAGGAGGCCGGCCGCGTACATTGGGTGCCGCACCCACCGGTACGGGCCGCTCACCACCAGCTCGTGGTCCTTCAGGAGCTGAACCTGGCCGCTCCAGTTTCTCCCCAACGCCACCTGCGACCACTGGAGCAGTGCGAACCCGGCGGCGGCAGGTACGAGGCCGGCCCACCGCAGCCAGCCGGGGAGCGGCATCGACGCCCAGCGCATCCACTCCGGGCGGGCGACGTAGGCCGTGGTGCCGGCGAGGGCCACGGCCAGGAGGAGCAGCAGGAACCGCAAACCCGGCTCGGGCGGCTGGTGCGCGACCGTGCCCGACCCGTGGCGCACCTTCCGGACGTAGTACGCGCGGTGGACGATGTAGCTGAGGATGACGAGCACGACCAGGAGGCGGAATGCCATGCGAGACCGTCGGCGCCGAGTGTCCCGGCAATCGTGTCGCGCAGGTCATGCAGGAACAAGGGGCGCGAGAGTCGGGTTTCGGTTTCGGATCGAGGCAATGGGCCCTGGTGGGATCGAACCACCGACCAACGGATTATGAGTCCGCCGCTCTAACCATCTGAGCTAAGGGCCCGCGTCGCGGCAATCTGTGGTCGCCGCTGGTGGGCGACAAGAGCGGGCTCGGGCGCCACGCCGTGACGCGCGCGGGAGGCCGTTGCCGCTCGGCGTTACGCCGGTGGACCCTGATTCGCTCCGCTGATGCGCGGCGCGGGGCCCGACGGCCGGCTCCACCGCGGCCGGGCGAGCCAGCGCGCGGTCGCGTCGAACAGCCGCGCGACGCCGATGCTCTCCATGCAGTGGGGCCGCA
>DASPSV010000226.1:0-14505 GCA_035623755.1 Gemmatimonadales bacterium | reverse complement strand
AGCGGCCCCGCTGACACGGCGCACCCCGTCGCGGCGACGCCGTCCTCCACCCCCACAACCGCTCCGACTCCCGCCCGCGACACCGCGAGCGACGCGGCGTTCCTGGACACGCTGCGGACGATGACGGCGGACTCGGTCGTGGGCCACGCCCCTCAGGCGGTGGCGGCTGCGGCGCCGGCGGACGCCTCGCACCTCGCGCCGCCCGCGGTCGCGACGATGGGGCCGGGCCCGGCGGCGACCGCGGCTCCGGCGGCGGCCGTGCCGGCAGGCCCGGGCGCGGCCACCTGGGACATCGACGTCCACCGCTACACGAACAACGAGCGGGTGCAGTACTACCTCGACTACTTCCGCGGGCGCGCGCACGACCACTTCGCGGTCTACCTGGCGCGGCTCGGGCGGTGGGAGTCGCTGGTGCGCGCCAAGCTCCAGGCGGCGAGGATGCCGCAGGACATGGTGTACCTGGCGGTGATCGAGAGCGGGATGAACCCGATGGCCGTGAGCCGCCGCCGCGCCGTCGGGCTGTGGCAGTTCATGGCCTCGACCGGCCGGCGCTACGGGCTGGCGGTGGACCCGTGGGTGGACGAGCGGCGGGACCCGTGGCGGGCCACGGACGCGGCGATCCGGATGCTGTCGGAGCTGAACGACCGGTTCGGGTCGCTGTACCTGGCCGCGGCGGCCTACGACGCGGGGCCGGGCAAGATCGAGCGCGGGCTGAACCGGTACGACTTCGGCCAGACGCAGGGCAACGACCTGTTCTTCGCGCTGGCGGACGAGCGGTTCCTGCGCCGGGAGACGAAGGACTACGTCCCGAAGCTGATCGCCGCGGCGATGATCGCCAAGCAGCCCGGGCAGTGGGGCTTCGACGACATCGAGCGGTGGGCGCCGCTGCGCTACGACTCGATCGAGGTGCACGACGCGGTGGGGCTCGACGTGGTGGCGCGGCTCGCCGACACGACGACGGACGCGATCCTGGAGCTGAACCCGCAGTTCGTCCGGCGGGTGACGCCGCCCGACCGCGAGGTGTGGGTGCGGGTCCCGCCGGGCCGGGCCGACTCCACGTCGGCGCGCCTGGCGGTGCTGCCGGCCGAGCACCGGGTCACGTTCGTGGAGCACGCGGTCGCGCGCGGGGAGACGCTGGGCCAGATCGCGGCGCGCTACCACGTGACCGTGGACCTGATCCTGAGCGCGAACCGCGGCGTGCGGGCGCGGAGCCTGAAGCCGGGCCGGGTGCTGGTGATCCCGACCTCGGGGATCGCCCCGTCGCGGTGGAGCCTCGCCTCGCGCGGCACGCGCGCGGCGCGGCCGGGCCTGCGCCGGACGCCCGCCGTGATGCTGTCGACCGTGGCGCGCGGCAGCGCGCCGAAGGCGCCGGCGTCGCGCACCGTGCACATCGTCCGGAGCGGCGAGAACGCCTACACGATCGCGCGCTCGTTCGGGGTGAGCCTCGACGCGCTGCTGAGGGAAAACGGCCTGACGAGGCGCAGCCTCATCAAGCCGGGTCAGGCGATCCGCATCCCCAGCTGACGGCGTCCGCCGTCAGGTCTTCCGCGTCCACGGGCCCGACCGGCCCCCCGATTTCTCGACCAGCCGGATCTCGCCGATCTCCATGCCGCGGTCCGCGGCCTTGACCATGTCGTAGACGGCGAGCAGCGCCACGGCGCACGCCGTGAGCGCCTCCATCTCGACCCCGGTCTTCGCCTCGACCCGCGTCTCGGCGCGCACCCGGACGCCGGGGAGCTTCCGATCGAGGCGCACCGTCACCACCACGTGCTCGAGCGGGAGCGGGTGCGCGAGCGGGATCAGCTCGGGCGTGCGCTTGGCGCCCGCCACGCCCGCCAGCTCGGCCACGGACAGGACGTCGCCCTTGGCGGCGCGGTTGTCGCGGACGAGGTCGAAGGCCTCGCGGCTCATCGTGATCCGGCCCTCGGCCAGGGCGCGCCGCGCGGTCACCGCCTTGGCGCCGACGTTCACCATCCGCGCCCGGCCCTTCGCGTCCACGTGCGACAGCCGGCGCGTCATCCCAGCCGCTCCGCGAGGCGGCGCGTGAGGTCCGCCACGATCAGCTGCGGGTTGACGTTGCCGCGCGCCAGCTTTCGCGCGCGCTCGATCTCGCGGATCGCCTCGAGCAGGCCGGTCGCCGGGGAGGCGTCCGCACCCCCGGGATGCCGCAGCCGCTCGGCGAGCCGGTCGCGCAGCACGTCGGCGGCCGCCGCGAGCGTCGCGGAGAAGTCGCCCCGGCCGCCGAACGACTTCACGCCCAGCGCGTAGCGGTGGCGGGCCAGCGGGCCGCGCGCCGTGGCGTCCAGCAGGGCGCGCGCGTCGGCCTCGGCGCCGCCGCGCTCGCCGCCCTCGGCGAGCGCGCCGCCGATCGATCCGCCGGCGAGCTCCGCGCGCCGCTTCGCCTCCGCGGCCGCGAGCGGGGGCTCGGGCACCTCCGCGAGGAATCGCGCGACCTCGGAGGCGCGGAGCCGCCGCACGCGGAGCTGGACGAGGCGGGAGCGGATCGTGGGCAGGAGCGCCGCCGGCTCGGAGGCGGTGAGGATGAACCAGGTGTCGGGCGGCGGCTCCTCGAGCACCTTGAGGAGCGCGTTGGCCGCCTCCGGGCTCGAGGCCTGGGGCACCAGCCGCTCGGCGTCGCCCACCACGAACACCTTGCGCTTCGCCATGGCGGGGCGCATCTGCGCGCGCCGGTGGAGGACGCGCACCAGCGGCAGGAACAGGCCCGCCATCCCGTCGGGGGGCTGGTAGAGCGGCTGCTCGCGACGCGCCTGCAGGGCCTGCGCGAGCAGGTCCTCCGCTTCCTCCGCCTGCCGGTCGTCGTCCGCCTTCGGCCGGACGATGGGGAAGAACCAGTGGATGTCGGGGTGCATCAGGCCCGCGGCCATCTTGCACGAGTGGCAGGCGCCGCACGGCTCGCCCGGTCCCTGCTCGCACACCAGGCCGGCCGCGATCCACAGGCCGAGGCGCTGCTTGCCGACGCCCGGCGCGCCTGCCAGCAGCAGGGCGGTGGGGAGCTTGCCCGCCTTCATGCTCGTGGCCAGGCGGGCGCGCAGCTCGTCGTGGCCGTAGACGGGATGCAGCATGGGCCTAAATACAGGGGTGAGTAATCAGAAGAGCAAGGTGGACAGTTGAGTTGCGAGACGCCGAGTTGCGAGCGGTGTCGAGATGGGAGTTTCGAGGGCGAGTCCAGTGGTCAGTACGGACATCCGGACTCGCCTCTCACCACTCCCGTCTCGTAACCGCTCGCAGCTGTGCGTCTCGCAACTCTCCTGCTCCCCGCCGTTCTATGTGTCTGCCGGCTGGGCGGCGAACCAGCCCCGCGTGCGGTTACAGGCCGCGCACACCGACAGCATCACCGGCACCTCGACCAGGACGCCCACCACGGTGGCGAGCGCCGCCCCCGAGGCCGGCCCGAACAGCGCGATCGCCGTCGCGACGGCCAGCTCGAAGAAGTTGCTGGCGCCGATCAGGGCGCCCGGTGCGGCCACGGCGAACGGCACGCGCAGGCGGTGCATGAGCCCGTAGGCCAGCGACGCGTTGAAGTAGACCTGCAGCGTGAGCGGCACGGCGATGAGCAGGACGTGCAGCAGCCGGCCGGTGATGTTGTCGGCCTGGAACGAGAAGATCAGCACCACCGTCGCGACCAGCGCCGCCAGCGTGACGGGCGCCAGGCGTGGCAGCAGGGTGCCGTCGAACCAGGCGGCGCCGCGCCTGCGGACGAGCGCCGCGCGGAGCAGCGTCCCGGCCGCGAGCGGGATGGCGATGAACAGCGCCACCGACCACAGCAGCACCGGGAAGGGGACCGCCAGGGACGATGTCCCGCTCACCAGCAGCCGGACGATCGGCGCGAACAGCACCAGCATGATGAGGTCGTTGAGCGCGACCTGGACCAGGGTGTAGGCGGGGTCGCCGTCGGTGAGCCAGCTCCACACGAAGACCATCGCGGTGCACGGCGCCGCCGCGAGGATGATGGCGCCGGCCAGGTACTGGTCGGCGAGCGCCGGTCCGATCCACGGGGCGAACAGGTGCTTGAAGAACAGCCAGGCCAGCAGCGCCATCGAGAACGGCTTCACCAGCCAGTTCACGGCGAGCGTCACCAGCAGACCGCGCGGCCGGCGGCCGACGTTCCGGATCGCGCCGAAGTCCACCTTCATCATCATCGGGACGATCATCGCCCAGATCAGGACGGCGATCGCGACGTTGACGTGGCTGTCGCGTCCGAACTCGAGGCCCCGGAGCACGGCCGTCGCCTCCGGCAGCCCCTTGCCGAGCGCGATGCCGCCCACCATGGCCAGTGCGACCCACAGCGAGAGGTAGCGGGCGGACGCGCCCAGGCGCCGCCCCGCCTGCGGGGCGGCGGGATGCGGAGCCGGTGCGCGCGCCGGCGCGGCCGGGCTAGCGGCGGCCACCCTCGGTCCCGATCGCCCGCACCCGCGCCTCGAGTGCCATGTGCTCGAGCTTCTCGAGGGGCAGGGCCAGCATCAGCTCGATCCGGCGCCGGATGAGCACCAGGGCGTCGCGGAACGCCGCGCGCCGCGCGGCGTCGTCCCCGACGACCTCGGCGGGGTCGGGCATGCCCCAGTGAGCGAGCACCGGCTGGCCCGGAAAGACCGGACACGCCTCCTTCGCCTTGTCGCAGACCGTGATCACGAAGTCCCAGGGCTGCTTCTCCAGGCCGTCCATCCCGCGCGGCGGGTGGCCGGTCCAGACGAAGCCGTGCTCCTTCAGCGCCTCGACGGCGAGCGGATTGACGCGCGGCGCGGGCTGCGATCCCGCGCTTTCGGCGCGGACGCGCCCGGCGCCCAGCCGGTTGAACAGGGTCTCCGCGATCTGACTGCGGGCGGAGTTGCCGGTGCACAGCACCAGCACGCGGAACGGTTCGCGCCGCTCGCCGCTCATCCGCAGCACACCGGCTTCCAGCGTGCCTCGCTGGTCCGCCGCCGCAGCGAGGCGAGAAACGCCTCCAGCTCGTCCAGCGCGTCCGGGTTCAGGCGGTAGTGCATCCATCGACCCTCCCGGCGGTCGGTCACGAGACCGGCGTCCTTGAGGACCTTGAGGTGGAAGGACAGCAGGGATTGCCCTTCGTCCAGCACGTCCGTCAGCTCGCACACGCAGCGCTCCCCGCCGCGCAGGCGGTCGAGGATGCGCAGCCGGTGCGGGTCGGAGAGCGCCTTGAGGCGCCGGGTCACGCGGTCGAGGTCGTGAGCGGTGGTCGTGGGCATGGGGAGCCAATGTATCAAGATTGCTTGATGTGTCAAGATCGCCCCATCAACGGTTCTTGATGGATTGCCCCTTGACGGCGCCGGCCTGCAATCGTAATATGGCGATGGACATTTCACCGGAGCACCGATGAGTGCCGCACCCGACATCCGCACCGTGGTCCGCGAGAAGTACGGCGAGATCGCCAAGGGCTCGTCCACCTGCGGTTGCGGCCCGAGCTGCTGCGGCGGGGGCGAAGGCGCGGCGGGCGTGAAGATCGCCGAGCACATCGGCTACAGTGCCCAGGAGCTGGCGGAGATCCCGTCCGGGGCGAACCTCGGCCTGGGCTGCGGCAACCCCCTGGCGCACGCGTCGGTCGAGCCGGGCGACGTCATCCTGGATCTGGGCTCGGGAGCCGGGATGGACGCCTTCCTGGCGGCGCACGAGGTCGGCCCGACCGGCCGCGTGATCGGCGTGGACATGACGCCCGAGATGGTGGAGCGGGCCCGCGAGAACGCCGTCAAGGTCGGCGCCACCAACGTGGAGTTCCGGCTCGGCGAGATCGAGCGGCTGCCCGTGGCCGACGGCGAGGTGGACGTCATCATCTCCAACTGCGTGATCAACCTCTCGCCCGACAAGCCGGCCGTGTTCGCGGAGGCGTTCCGGGTGCTCAAGCCCGGCGGGCGGATGGTGGTCAGCGACCTGGTGCTGACCAGGCCGATCCCCGACGACATCCGGCACTCGGTCGAAGCCTACGTCGGCTGCGTGGCTGGCGCCGCGATGAAGGAGGAGTACCTGTACCTCATCGGCAAGGCCGGGTTCCGCGACATCGAGGTGGTCGAGCAGCGGAGCTACGGCGACGCCGACGTGTTCGGCGGCTACGAGTGGCTGCGCGAAGCGGCGAAGGCGGTGGTGTCGGCGAAGGTGAGGGCCGTCAAGCCGCGGTAACGCAACGGCACTCCGCCCTCTAGTAACTCTCCGGCGTCAGCACCGTCTTGCCCCGGAACGCCCGGTAGATCAGCACGGTGTAGAGCACCACCAGCGGCATTCCCACCAGCGCGATCACCAGCATCGTCTCGAGCGTGCGGGGCGTCGAGGCGGCGTTGTAGATCGTCAAGCTCGCCGCGAGGTCGGGGCGTGCCGGCACCAGCCGCGGGAACAGCCCCTCCGCCGCCAGGGCGATCACGCTCACCGTCGCCGCGGCCGAGGCCAGGAAGGCACGGCCGAAGCGGGACGCGTGCACCGCGGCCGGGCCGGTCACGCAGGCGGCGAGCAGCAGGGCGAAGAACACCCAGGTGAGCGGGTTCGCGGCGAAGTGCTCGAACAGGTAGGGCGCGACGGCCCACGACGCCACGGTCGACACCGCGTACAGCGCGATGAACGCGACCCACGCGGCCGAGGCCCAACCGCGCATCCGCGCCTGGAGCGGGCCCTCGGTCTTGAGCCCGAGGTACGTGGCGCCGTGGAGGACGAACATCACCAGGCCCAGCACGCCGATGAGGAGCGCGTAGGGATTGAGGAGGCCGGGGAGCGTGGTGCGGATCCCCGCGGCGTCCGTCTCCAGGCCGCGGAGCACGTTGCCGACCGCCACGCCGAACAGCAGCGCCGGCACGAGGCTGCCCACGCCGAAGGCGACGTCCCACACGCGGCGCCAGCGATGCGAATCCACCTTGGAGCGGAACTCGAACGACACCGCCCGCAGGATCAGCGCCACCAGCAGCAGCGTGAAGGCCAGGTAGAAGCCGCTGAACACGGTCGCGTAGACCGGCGGGAAGGCGGCGAACAGCGCCCCGCCGCCGGTCAGGAGCCACACCTCGTTCCCGTCCCACACGGGCCCGATGGCGTTCATCATCACGCGCCGCTCGCGCTCGTCGCTGGTCACGAGGTGCAGCACGCCGGTGCCGAGGTCGAAGCCGTCGAGCACGGCGTAGCCGGCGATGAGCACGCCGACCAGGAGGAACCAGATGGTGTTGAGGTCCATGGGTCGCGTCTCCGGTTCGCTTTGCTACGCCTGGTGGAGCTCGGGGCCGGGCGGGCCGTGCCGGATCTCGCGAACCAGCAGGTACACGTACAGCGATCCCAGCAGCAGGTAGACCACCCCGCCCAGGACCAGCGAGAACCATACGTCACCGGCGGGCACGCTCGCCGACGCCGCGTCCGAGGTGCGCAGCAGGTGGTACACGATCCACGGCTGCCGCCCGACCTCGGCCGCCATCCACCCCAGCTGGCAGGCGGCCAGCGGGAGCGGGATCGACACGATCAGCAGCCGGAGGTAGCGGCGGTCGTCCCACAGCCGGCCCCCGCGCAGCCGCCACACGCCCCACGCGGTCGCCGCGATGAAGTACAGGCCCAGCACGACCATGTTGTGGAACGAGACGAACGTCAGCCACAGCGGCGGCCGATCCTGGGGCGCGAAGTCGGTGATGCCGCGGATGGGTGCGTTCATGTCGCCGAAGGCGAGCCAGCTCAGCACCCCCCGGACCTCGATCTTCGCCTTGAGCTCGGGCGGCGGCGTGACCGGGTAGGCGAACAGGACCATCGGCGCGGCCGACTGTCCCGTGTACAGGCCCTCGATGGCGGCGAACTTCTCCGGCTGCGTGTGCGCGACCTGCCGTGCGTGCACGTGGCCGAAGGGGAACACCTCGGCCACCGAGGCCACCAGGCCGAACACCAGCGCCAGCCGGAGCGCGCGCCGCGCGAGGTCGTCGTCCCGGTTCCGCCGCAGCAGGTAGGCCGCGACGCCCGCGACCACGAACGCGCCCGCGATGAGCGCCGCGTCCACGGTGTGGAAGAACCGCGGCAGCGTGGACGGGTTGAAGACCGCGGCCCCGAAGCTCGCCAGCTCCGCGCGGCCGTGCTCGACCACGTAGCCGGCGGGCGTCTGCTGCCAGGAGTTCGCCACCAGGATCCAGAACGCGGAGATCGTAGACCCCACCGCGACCATGAGGATCGAGAACCAGTGGGCGCCCTTCGAGACCCGGCCGCGGCCGAACAGGTACAGGCCCAGGAAGCCGGACTCGAGGAAGAAGGCGAGCACGCCCTCGGCCGCGAGCGGGGCGCCGAAGATGTCGCCCACGAACTTCGAGTAGGCCGCCCAGTTGGTCCCGAACTGGAACTCCATCACGATCCCCGTCGCGACGCCGACGGCGAAGGTGAGGGCCAGCAGCCTGGCGAAGAAGCGGCCCATCCGCACCCACGTGTCGTCGCCCGTCCGCCACCCCCGCCACTCGATCAGCACCAGCAGCCACGCCAGGCCGATGGTGATCGGGGGGAACAGGAAGTGAAAGCCGACGGTGAGAGCGAACTGGATGCGTGACAGCAGCACCACGTCCATGGCCGTCAGGTCTCCAAGGGGGTGCACGGCAGACGGTTACGCGCGCTGAACGGGCAACAAATATGCCGGCCGTTGCGGCGGCCGGAAGGCGCGCGCCGCGGAATTCCCGAACGGAACCGTCGGGAGGGGGCGGAAGAATCCGAAGGCCCTGGGTATGTTGTGGCGTGCCTGACCACCCCCACCGGCCCGAGCCGGCCCCGGGCGGAGCCTCGCCCGATCTCGGCCCGGCCCAGGCCCTTCCTGACGCGGAGCTGGAAGAGCAGCCGTCCCTGGCGTCGCGGGTGCGGCGACTGCTGGTCGGCAGCCCCCGCGACCTCGAGGACCGCCGCCTCTTCCACCGGCTGTCGCTCATCCCGTTCCTGGCGTGGGTGGGGCTCGGCGCCGACGGCCTCTCGTCCTCGAGCTACGGCCCGCAGGAGGCGTTTCTCGCCCTCGGGCCGCACACCTATCTGGCGGTGGCACTCGCGGTGGCCACGGCCGCGACGGTCATCATCATCGCCTGGGGCTACAGCCACATCATCGAGCAGTTCCCCCACGGCGGCGGCGGCTACGTCGTCGCCACCAAGCTGCTGGGGGAGAAGGCGGGCCTCGTCTCGGGCAACGCGCTGCTGGTGGACTACGTGCTCACCATCACGACATCCATCGCGGCGGCCGGCGACGCGATGTTCAGCTTCCTCCCGGGCGAGTGGCAGGCGGCCAAGCTCCCGGCCGAGGTGCTCATCATCCTCGGCCTCACCACCCTCAACATCCGTGGCGTGCGGGAGTCGGTCATCACGCTCACGCCCATCTTCATCGTCTTCCTCATCACCCACGTCTGGCTGATCGGCTACGGGATCGCGGCGCACGCCACGGCGCTCCCGGCCACCGTCCACGCGGTGGGCACCGGCGTCCACAACGGACTGAGCTCCCTCGGGATCGCAGGGATGCTCCTGCTCGGGATGCGGGCCTACTCCCTCGGCGGCGGGACGTACACGGGCATCGAGGCGGTCTCGAACGGGCTGCCGATCATGCGCGAGCCGAAGGTGGCCACCGGCAAGCGGACGATGGTGTACATGGCCGCGTCGCTGTCCATCGTGGCCGCGGGACTCCTGGTGTGCTATCTGCTCTGGGGCGTCACCTACGTGCCGGGCAAGACCACCAACGCGGTGCTGGTCGAGAAGGTCGCCGCGGGCTTCCCCCTCGCCGGCACGCTGGTCGTGCTGACGCTGTTCTCCGAGGGCGCCCTGCTGGTGGTGGCGGCGCAGGCGGGCTTTACGGATGGCCCCCGGGTCCTCGGGAACATGGCGGTGGACTCGTGGGTGCCGCATCGTTTCGCAGGCCTCTCGGAGCGCCTCACCACCCAGAACGGCGTGGTGCTGATGGGCGCCGCGTCGCTGGCGGCGCTGCTCTATACCCGCGGCAACATCGGCACGCTGGTGCTGATGTACAGCATCAACGTCTTCATCACCTTCTCGCTGTCCATGTTCGCGATGATGCGGTTCTGGCTGCGCTCGCGGCGCCACGCCGCCGGCGAGCCGTGGCTGCGGCGCGCCCTCGTGTTCGCGCTCGGTTTCGTGCTGTGCATCACGATCCTCGGCATCGCGATCTTCGAGCGGTTCACCAAGGGCGGATGGGTGACGCTGGCGGTGACCGGGACGCTGGTGGCGCTGTGCTTCGTGATCCGCAAGCACTACCGCACGACGTACGCCAAGCTCGGGCAGCTGTACGACGAGCTGAAGACGCTGCCGGCGGAGCCCTCCGCGGCACCGCGCGCGCTCGATCCCAGGGCCCCCACGGCCGCGGTGCTGGTGGCGTCGTACGGCGGGCTCGGCATCCACACGGCGCTCAACGTGTTCCGGTTCTTCCCCGGCTACTACAAGAACCTGGTGTTCCTCTCGGTGGGCGTGGTGGACTCGGGCGGCTTCAAGGGTGAGGGGGCCATCGAGGAGCTGCGCCACAAGACCGAGCAGTCACTCGCCGAGTACGTGGAGCTCGCCCGGCGGATCGGCGTGCCCGCGACCTCGCGCTACGCGCTCGGCACCGACGCGGTGGACGAGGGCGAGAAGCTCTGCCTCGAGGTCGCCAGGGAGTTCCCGCGGGTCACCTACTTCGCGGGCAAGGTCATCTTCCAGCGCGAGGCCTGGTACCAGCACCTGCTGCACAACGAGACGGCGGCCGCGATCCAGAAGCGCCTGCAGTGGGTCGGCAAGCCGGTCGTCATCATCCCCGCCCGGGTCCACTGAGCGTCCGGCTCGTCGCGGACGCCCGGTCCCGTCCCCGACCGTGCACGGCGCCCCGGAGTTCCTGAAGGCCCTTACCATCGTGCTGGGCGTGGCCGCGCTGGTGACGGTGGTCTTCCAGCGCCTGCGCCAGCCGGTGGTCCTCGGCTACCTCCTCGCGGGCCTGATCATCGGCCCGCACCTCCCGGTGCCGCTGGTGGCGGACCGCGAAATCGTGCAGACGCTCTCCGACTTCGGCGTGATCCTGCTGATGTTCTCGCTCGGGCTGGACTTCAGCCTCCGCACGCTGGCCCGCGTGGGGCCCCGCGCGGGGATCACCGCCGTGGTCGAGACCAGCCTGGTGATGTGGCTGGGGTTCACGGCCGGACGGTCGCTCGGCTGGACCACCGTCGAGAGCCTGTTCGCCGGCGCCGTGGTGGCGATCTCGAGCACGACGGTCATCGCCAAGGCGTTCGACGAGCAGCGGGTCGCCGGGCCGCGCCGCGACTTCGTGGTCGGCATCCTCGTGGTCGAGGACCTGATCGCGGTCCTGCTCATGGCGACGCTCACCGCGGTCTCGAGCGGGGCGGGGCTCTCGGCGGGATCGCTCGCCGCGACCACCGGCCGCTTGGCCGCCTTCCTGGCGGCGCTGGTCGTGGGCGGCATGCTGGTGGTGCCGCGCGCGATGCGCGCGGTGGTGCGGCTCGGGCGGCCGGAGACGATCCTCATCTCCGCGGTGGCGACGTGCTTCGCGCTGTCCCTGGTCGCCCACGCGCTGGGCTACTCCGTCGCGCTGGGCGCGTTCCTGGCGGGGTCGCTGGTGGCGGAGTCCGGGGAGGCGCCGACGGTCGGGCGCCTCATCGCGCCGGTGCGCGACATGTTCGCCGCCGTGTTCTTCGTCTCGGTGGGGATGCTGATCGATCCGGCCCTGGTGGGCCGGCACTGGAGCGCCGTGGCGGTCCTGGGCGGCACCGTGCTGCTGGGCAAGACGCTGGGCGTAAGCCTGGGTGCGTTCCTGACGGGCAACGGGGTGCGGACGGCGGTGCAGTCCGGCATGAGCCTCGCCCAGATCGGCGAGTTCTCGTTCATCATCGCCGGTCTCGGCCTCGCGCTGGGCGCGACGCGGGACTTCCTCTATCCCGTCGCGGTGTCGGTCTCGGCCGTCACCACGCTCGCCACGCCGTGGCTGATCCGTGGCTCGGGCGCCGCCGCGAGCTGGGTGGACCGCCGGCTGCCGCGCCCGCTTCAGACGTTCGCCGCGCTGTACGGCAGCTGGATCGAGGGGCTGCGCGCCGCCCCCGAGCAGCGCACGCGGGGGGCCGCCGTGCGGCGGCTGGTGCGGCTCCTCGGCGGGGACGCGGTCATCCTGGCGGCGATCGCCATCGGCGCCGCCGTGTCGTTCGAGCCGGCGGCGGCGCTGCTCCGCCGGGCGACGGGCGTCGGAGAGTCGCCGGCGCGGTGGCTCGTGCTCGCGGCGGCGGTCGCCCTGGCGGCGCCGTT
This sequence comes from Gemmatimonadales bacterium, assembly GCA_035623755.1. Classification (GTDB taxonomy): domain Bacteria; phylum Gemmatimonadota; class Gemmatimonadetes; order Gemmatimonadales; family JACORV01; genus Fen-1245. The sequence goes on along the minus strand of DASPSV010000226.1, from coordinate 2,274 downwards.
CGTCGCCGGCGTGGTGCGGGTGGCGCGCCGGCTCGGCGCCGCGCTGGCGGACGCCGTGTTGTCCGACGCGCCGGTCGGCCGGGTGGATCCGGCCGCGGCGCCGCGCCGCGCCCTGGTGGTCACCATCCAGCTGACGATCGTGCTGCTGGTCGGGATCCCGCTGGTCGCCGTGACGCAGCCCTTCCTGCCCGGCGCGCAGGGGGCCGGCGCGCTGGGCCTGCTCCTCGTGGCGCTGGCCGTCGCGTTCTGGCGGAGCGCCACCAACCTGCAGGGCCACGTCCGGGCCGGAGCCCAGGTCATCGCCGAGGTGCTGCGCGCCCAGGCACGGACCGCGCGGCCGCTGAACCGGCGCTCGCTGGCGCAGGTCGAGGCCATCCTCCCGGGGATCGGCGCCCCGGAGCCGCTCACGCTCGCCGCGGGCAGTCCCGCGGTGGGGCGGTCGCTGGCGGAGCTGAACCTGCGCGGGTTGACCGGAGCGACGGTACTGGAGATCCACCGCGAGGACCAGGACGTGCTGGCGCCCGGTGCGGGCGACGTGCTGCGGGCCGGCGACGTGCTCGCGCTCGCCGGCAGCACCGGCGCCATCGAGGCGGCCGTCGAGCTGCTGACGGGGCGCCCGGGCGTGCCGGGCTAGTAGACCCTGCCTCCGAGCGGGACCTCGCGCTCGACCGCGAGCAGCACCACCCGGCCCGCCTCGTCCGGCAGGCCGAGGACGAGCACCTCCGACGCGAAGCCCGCGATCCGGCGCACCCCGAGGTTCACCGCGCACACCACGAGCCGGCCCACGAGATCCTCCGGGCGGTAGAGATCGGTGATCTGCGCGCTCGAGCCCTTGGTGCCCAGCGGGCCGAGATCGATGGAGAGCCGGTAGGCCGGCCTGCGCGCGCCCGCGAGCGGCTCGGCCGTGAGGATCCGTCCCGCCCTGAGATCGAGCGCGCCGAATGCCTCGAGGCCGGTCACGGCGTCAGGTCCTCACGAGAACGGCCGCGTGGCTGGAGGCGATCGGCGGCCGGCTCTCGAGCCGGAAGCCGGCCCGCGCCGCGAGGTCCAGCGTAGCGGCGAACTGGGCCTCGTCCACGTGCCCGCGCGGCTCAGCGATCAGCAGGCGGCCGCCGGGCTTCACCGCCTGAGCGACTTCGGCGAGGAAGCGGCCGGCGTCGGGTACCTCGTGCACCATCGCGAAGGCGAGGGCGAAGTCCACGCGGCCCGCGAGGTCCGCGACGCCCAAACCATCACGCTGGGCCACGCGCGTCTCGATGCGCTCCCCGAGCCCCCGGCGCACCGCCCGCCGCCGGAGCGCCGCCAGCATGCGCTCCTGGACGTCCACGGCGACGACGCGCCCCTTCGCGGCCACCAGCCGGGCGAGCTCGAGCGTGAAGAACCCCATCCCGGGGCCGGGCTCGAGCACGACCATGCCCTCCCGGACGAACGGCGCGAGGATGGCGTGCGGATCCTGCCACAGCTTGCGGACGGGGTTGGCGAGGACGTAACCGATCCACCACGGACAGACACGGTGGGCCATGTGGTACCTCGAACTCCCGAGGAGGGACTCGAACCCCCGACCCGCCGGTTAACAGCCGGCTGCTCTACCAGCTGAGCTACTCGGGACCGCAGACCGCGAATCGTAGACGGGGAGGGCGGTCGCGTCAACCGTGCGCCCGCCCGCGGAGCGGCCCGGCGGGCCGCTTTCCGCGCCTCCGCCGGAGGCGGGACCGGCGACGCCGGGCGCGACTCACAGGCCGGTCCGGAGCGCGAGGTAGAGCGACCGCGACTGGCCGGGCGACACGAAGCCTCCCGCCTCCAGCTCCCGGTACGCCCGGTCGAACAGATTCCGCACGCCGAGCTCCAGCCAGTCGCCGGGCGCCACGCGCACGCCGCCGCTCAGGTGGACCAGCGCGTAGGCAGGTCGCGTGACACCGGGCTCGTCGAACGGGCTGTAAGGGCCGACCGCGTTCGCGCTCGCCCCCAGGCGCCAGGCGCGTCCCGGCGGGGCCCAGGTCGCGGAGACCACGCCGACGTACTTGGCGGTGTTGAAGACCCGCGCACCCGAAAGGGTGTCGCCGGAGGCGCTGACGGATTGGAGGTAGCGTGCGTCGAGAAAGGTCCACTCCGTCGCCAGCTCGACGGCGGCGGTCGGACGCAGGGTGAGCGCGGCCTCGAGCCCGCGGCGGCGGCTCGCGCCGCCGCTGGTGGACGCGTTGGTGATCGGATCGAAGCTCTGCTCGTTGCTCACGTCGGTCCGGAACAGCGCGAGGGTCGCGGCCACGTCGCCGC
>DASPSV010000222.1:0-3140 GCA_035623755.1 Gemmatimonadales bacterium | reverse complement strand
CGCGCGGCGGCTGGTGATCGGCCAGACCGACAGCACGATCACGATCAGCCCGCGCGACAGCGTGGAGTACACGCTGTATTTCGACGGGCGCGACGTCGCGGCGCCCGAGGCGCTCGGCGGCTCGCGCACCCGGATCAGCGGCCACTGGCACAAGAACCAGTTCCAGGTCAGCCGCGACCTGATGAGCGGCTCGACGCTCACCGAGTCCTACGAGCTCAAGAAGAACGGCCAGCGCCTGGTGATCCACATCCGCGTGACGCGCGGCGACGAGCAGCAGGCGATGCCGGAATTCCAGCGGGTGTACGACCGGTACGGCGGAGAGTAGATGGCAGGTTGCAGGTTGCAGGCCGTAGGTTGTGGACCGAACCCTCCCGCAATCTATTACCTGCAACCTGCAACCGGCCTCCCGCCATGCGCACGCTAGCCGCCGCCCTTTTCGCCGCCACCTTCCTCGCTCCGTCCCTCGCCGCCCAGTCTCAGGACCGCGGCGACGCCAGGGTCGTCCACCACCCCGAGTTCCTGGTCTCGACCGCCTGGCTGGCCGAGCACCTCCGCGACTCGGCCGTCGTCGTGCTGCACGTCGGGCACACCGACGAGCGGTACCGCGCCGGCCACGTGCCCGGCGCGCTGTTCCTGCCGCTCGCGGCGGTCGCGACGACGATCGGCGGCGTGCCCAACGAGTTCCCGCCGGCCGACCAGCTGGTGGCGACGTTCCGCGACCTCGGCGTCGGCGGCCGCGCCCGCATCGTGATCTACGGGGACGATCCGGGCCTCCTGGCCGCGCGCGCCTGGGTGGCGCTCGACCTGCTGGGGCAGAGCGAGCGCGCCGCGATCCTGGACGGCGGGCTCGCGCGGTGGACCGCCGAGCACCGCGCCGTGGACACGGTGGCCCGCGCGGGAGCGAGCCGGCCGTTCGACGGGCGGTGGCGGGCGGACGGCGTCGTCACGGCCGAGTGGGTCCGCGCGCACCTCGGCGACTCGACCGTGCTGCTCGTGGACGCCCGGCCGCCGGACCAGTACGCGGGCACCGCGGCCGACCCGCGCAGCGGCCACCTGCCGGGCGCGAAGAGCCTCTTCTGGATGAACGCGCTGGTCTCGGCCGACGACCCGGTGCTGCGGCCGATGCACGTCCTGCACGAGGACCTGTGGAAGCCGACCGGCGCCGACCGCCCGGCCGTGCGGACGGTGGTCACCTACTGCCGCACGGGGATGCAGGCGAGCCACGACTACTTCGTGGCGCGGGTCATCGGCTACCCGGACGTCCGGTTGTACGACGGCAGCATGAGCGAGTGGAGCCAGCTGGCGTATCCGGTCGAGCGATCCGCGCCCTGAATCCGGGCCCGGTCCCCTCGCATCTGACCCCGGTAACCACTAGTATGTGAGTCGTGACTCGACCGGTCTCCACCACGCCGCAGGGCTGGGCGCGCCTCTGGGCGACGGCGCGGCCGTTCGCCCGCCCATCGCCGCGCTCCGGCGCGTGGTATCCCGTCGTGGGCGAGGCGTCCGCGGACCGGGCGGTGATCGAGGTCCGCGGCAAGCGCGTCGCCATCGGGCGGATGCACCTCGAGATCCGGCCGCAGCGGCCCACGGCCTTCACGGTCGTGGTGCGCTCGCGGCAGACGGCGGCCCTGGTGCTGCAGGACCGCGGCGCGCAGATCGAGCGGGTGTACGCCGTGTGCCCGATGTGCGCGCACCGGGTGCGGGTCCTCGAGCAGCAGCCGATGGTGACCTGCACCCGCTGCAAGCACCGCGGGGAAGTGGCGTGGTGGGAAACTGGGTGACCTCTGAGATCTCAGTGCTGAGTTCCGAGTGCTCAGTGCAGTTGCCAGACGGCAAGTACCTCAGTGGTTACCAGGTGCCAGAAAGCGGAACGCAGACCAGTTGCGAGAACTGGCAACTGGTCTGCGTTCTCATTTCTAGTCGCTGGTAACCACTCGCAACTCGCCGTCTGGCAACTACCCTGAAGTCCGAGTTCTCAGCCCTGCAGACTCAGCGTTTCACGGCCAGTGCTGCAGGCACCCGCCCGAGTTGGCGTTGACCCAGTTCATCTGGATCAGCCAGTTCACGCCGCCCATCGTCTGGTTGTACACGCCCGTCGAGCCGCTGTGCGTCGTGCCGAAGTTCCACGCGCACTTGTCCGCGTTCTCGTAGCCGCGGCTGTCGTACCAGGCGTTCAGGTCCTCGTCCGTCATCGTCTCTTCCGTCTCGTGCGCGAGCGTGTTGACCTCGGCCGCGGCGGCGTGGTCGGACGTCGGCGCGATGCCCGAGCCGGCGGTGCACGCGCTCGGGTAGGTGACGTTGTACGGCATCACCGCGTACTTCACGTCGTTCCCGTTCCAGCTGAAGTTGCCGTGGTACGCGCAGTACTGCGTGCCGAACCCGCCGCCCAGGTTCACGCCCGGCCCGCTGAACACCGCGTACAGCGTCGAGCCGTCGAACGTCAGCTTGCCCGAGGTGAACCCCTTCGTCACCTCGGCCTGCACCGCGGCGTCGGACACGCTCGCGCCCGAGGCCGGCACGCCCGTGTTGTCCGCCCAGTAGGCCGTGTAGGCCAGCGAGTTCGCCACCCGCCCGCCGCTCGAGTTCGTGTACGTGTTGTTGATGTTCCAGTAGCCCGTGCCGCCCAGGCTCCGCAGGAACAGCCCGACCTTCGAGCCGTCCGCGCTGCCGGCGCCGGTCGTGCCCGCCGTGGGCCCGCCGGTGTAGAGCGCGCCGCCGTACCAGTAGATCGCCACGATGTGCGGCGTGGTGATGATCGGGCCGCCGTGGTAGCTGATCCCCGTGCCCCGCGTCCGCAGGAGGCCCCCGCCGGTCCGCGCGAACGGCGACAGCTCGACCGAGCTGAGCGGCCCCGCGAAGATGTCGCGCGTCGGCAGGATGTGCGTCCGCTGGCCGGGCATCGCCAGCAGCCCGGCGTACACCGGGCTCGCCGGCGTGAACGCCGGCTGCTGCGACGCGGACGACTGCGACTGCTGCTGCGGCGCGGACGTCGGCTCGGCGCATGCCGCGAGGCCCACCGCACCTAAAGCCGACAGCCTGAGCCATCGTCTCATGGACGACCTCCGGGACGAGTACGACGGTTCGCGATGGGGGTGGAAAGCCGACTCCACTATGCGGGATTGAGAAATGGGGCGCAAGAG
>DASPSV010000198.1:0-3846 GCA_035623755.1 Gemmatimonadales bacterium | reverse complement strand
CCGGGCCGCATGGCCCCCACGACGGCGCTGAACTTCTTCCTGCTCGGCACCGCCCGGCTCGCCGCGGACGCCGAGCGCGGGTGGGCGGACTGGATCGTGCAGCCGTTCGCCGTCGTGGCGGGCCTCCTCGCCACGCTGGTGCTGCTCGGCTACCTGTACGACATCCGGCCGATCGAGCGCGGCACGGCCATCGTGACGATGTCCGTCAGCGCCGGCCTCGCGTTCCTGGCGCTCTCGGCCGCGGTCATCGCGAGCCGCCCGCGCACCCGGCTGGTGCGGATCCTGGCCAGCGGCCCGCCGGCGGGCGTCATCGCGCGCCGGGTGCTGCCCTACGCGATCGCCATCATCGTGGTGCTGTCGTGGCTGGAGCTGGCCTCCGAGCACGCGGGCTTCTGGAGCCCGGACTTCGGCAACGCGGTCCAGGTGCTGATGGCGGTGGTCGCGGTGGGCGGCCTGCTGATCTGGAGCGCGGGCCTGCTGGACCGGGCGGAGTCGCAGCGCCGGCGCACCGAGCGCACCCAGCGCGCGATCTACGCCATCGCGGAGTCCACCCACGCGGCGCCGAGCCTCAAGGAGCTGTACCAGGCGCTGCACCGGGTCGTGGGCGAGCTGATGCCGGCCGAGAACTTCTACATCGCGGTGTACGACGCGCGGGCCGACCTGATCAGCTTCCCGTACTTCGTGGACCAGCACGACGAGGCGCCGGCGCCCAAGAAGCCGGGCCGGGGCCTCACCGAGTACGTGCTGCGCACCGGCGAGGCGCTGCTGGCGACGCCGGACGTGTTCGCGGAGCTGGTGCGGCGGGGCGAGGTCGAATCGATCGGCGCGGCGTCGCTGGACTGGCTGGGCGTCCCGCTGATCGCGAACGACACCACGATCGGCGTGCTGGTGGTGCAGACCTACACCGCCGGGGTCCGCTACGGCGGGGAGGAGAAGCGGCTGCTGCAGTTCGTCTCGATGCAGGCGGCGATGGCCATCGAGCGGAAGCGCACGGAGGAGGCGCTGCGCGAGGCGGAGCGCCGCTTCCGGACCGCGCTGGACGGGATGCGGCTGCTCGCCCTCGGCCTCGACGCCGCGGGCCGCATCACCTACTGCAACGACTGCCTGCTCGACGTCACCGGCTGGCGGCGCGACGAGGTGATGGGCGCGAGGTGGTTCGACAAGTTCATCCCGCCGGGCGCCCCGGTGCGGGAGGTGTTCGAGCGGGGCATGCCCACCGGCGACATCCCCGCGCACTACGGGAACGAGATCCTCACCCGCGGCGGCGCGCGGCGGCGGGTGGAGTGGAACAACACGGTGCTGCGCGCGCCCGACGGGCCGGTGGTGGGCTTCGTGGCGATCGGCGAGGACGTCACCGAGCGGTTCCAGCTCGAGGAGCAGCTGCGGCAGGCGCAGAAGATGGAGGCGGTGGGCCAGCTCGCCGGCGGGATGGCGCACGACCTCAACAACCTGCTCACCACCGTCCTGGCCTCGGACGCGATGCTGGCCGCGGCCGTCCCCGCCGACGCGCCGCACCGCGAGGACGTGGAGCTGATCCGCCAGGCGGCGCAGCGCGGCGCGGACCTGACCAAGAAGCTGCTGGCGTTCAGCCGCCGCCAGCCGCTCGACTACAAGGCGCTCTCGCCCGGCCCGCTGCTGGCGGACTTCACGCGCATGGCGCAGCGCATCGTGCCCGAGGACGTGAAGGTGGACCTCGCCATCGCCGCGCCGGACGCGGTGATCCGCGCCGACGAGGGCGCGGTGGGCCAGATCCTGATGAACCTCGTGACCAACGCGCGCGACGCGATGCCGGCGGGCGGCACGCTCCTGCTCAAGGTCGAGCGCCAGACGGTGGACGAGGGCCGGGTGCGGGCCCGCGGCTGGGGGCAGCCCGGCGACTTCGTGGTGCTCGAGGTGGCCGACACGGGCCGGGGGATGGACGCCGACGTGCTGCGGCGGATCTTCGAGCCGTTCTTCAGCACCAAGCCGGTGAGCGAGCACACCGGCCTGGGCATGTCGGTCGTGTACGGCCTGATGAAGCAGCACGGCGGGTTCGTCGAGGTGGACAGCGAGCCGGGGCGCGGCACCCGGGTGCGCGTGTTCTTCCCGTCGCAGTCGGGCGCGCCGGCGCCGGCGCCGCCGCCGGAGACCGGCGACGTGCGGGGCGGCACCGAGCTGGTGCTGCTGGTCGAGGACGAGCCGTCGGTGCGGCGCGCCACCACCCGCGTGCTGGAGACGTTCGGCTACGCGGTGGCGACGGCGGCGGACGGCGTCGAGGCGCTCGAGTACCTCAAGTCCGACCAGCCCAAGCCGGCGCTGGTGATCTCCGACATCGTGATGCCGCGCGTGAGCGGCCCCGACATGCTGCGGCGGATCTGCGAGGCGGGTTACGACCTCCGGATCCTGTTCACCAGCGGCTACACCGAGCGCGACGTGAGCGAGCGCGCCGCGCTCGACCCGTCCGTCCCGTTCCTCTCCAAGCCGTGGACCGTCACGGGCCTGCTGGGCAAGATCCGCGAGGTCCTCGACGCGCCGGCGGCGGCGCCGAAGTAGTCCTTCCTCCACACCGGAAGACGGCGAAGGCAGGGCGTCCGATGCGCGTGCTCTACGTCGGCGGAACCGGCGAGATCAGCTTCGACTGCATCCACGAGTCGGTGCGGCGCGGCCACGAGGTGACCGTGTACAACCGCGGCCGCCACAACGCCGGCCTCCCGGCCGCGTGCCGGCTGGTGGCGGGCGACGTGGAGGACGACGCCGCCTACGGCCGGATCGCCCGCGAGGGCTTCGACGTGGTGTGCCAGTTCCGCCTGTTCACCCCGGCGGCGCTGCGGCGCGACCTCGGCTTCTTCACGGGGCACTGCGGCCAGTACGTCTTCATCAGCTCCGCCTCGGCGTACCGGAAGCCCGTGCGGGGCCTCCCGATCACCGAGGCGACGCCGCTCGAGAACCCGTACTGGGACTACTCCCGCGCCAAGGCGGAGATGGAGGCGCTGCTCCGCGCGCAGGACCGGCTGCCCTGGACCGTCGTGCGGCCCAGCCACACCTACCGCGCGCACATGCCGACGCCGATGGGCGGCAACGCCGAGGTGTCGCGGATGCTGCGCGGCAAGCCGGTGGTGCTGCACGGCGACGGCGAGTCGCTGTGGACCCTGACCCACGCCGAGGACTTCGCGCGGCCGTTCGTGCGGCTGCTCGGGAACCCGAAGGCCCTCGGCGAGGCGTTCCACATCACCGGCGACCGGGCGTGGCCGTGGAACGAGATCTTCGAGGCCATCGCGGCGGCGCTCGGCGTGAAGCTCCGGCTGGTGCACGTGGCCAGCGAGACGCTGGTGCGCTACCACCCCGCGTGGGAAGGCCCGCTGCTGGGCGACAAGGCGGCGTCGGTGCTGTTCGACAACCGCAAGGTGAAGGGCGTGGCCGGCGGCTTCGACTGCCCGATCGACCCCTGGCGCGGGATGCAGATGGTGGCCGTGCGCTACCCGCCACGCGCCGACGAGTTCGACCCGGCCCTCGACGCGCTGCTCGACCGGATCGTGGCGGACGAGGCGGCGCTGGGCCACTAGGCCCGCGCCGCGGCGGGCCGCCGCTCACTTGACGATGGCTTGACGCCCATGGTGAACGCTTCGGTCGCAATTGACCGGAGCTCACCATGACGATCCCGGACCGGGCGAAGATCCTCCTCACGCCGGTGCAGTGCATGGCCGCGGCGCTCGCCTGGCAGGCGTGCACGTTTCAGCTGCCCAACGACATCGCCCAGAGGTGCGCGAACGGCCCGACGACCGTCACGGTCAGCCCGGCGGTCGAGTCCGTCGAGGTCGGGAGGGAAGTCGCCCTCGCCGCCGTGCCCGGCGATCTCCCGGCGTGCTT
>DASPSV010000177.1:0-5834 GCA_035623755.1 Gemmatimonadales bacterium | reverse complement strand
CTTCGACCTCCAGACCCGCGACACGCTGGAGACGCGGCTCGGGGTGTTCGCGAACTTCCGGCCGGTGATCCCCGAGCCGTTCCGCGACGCCGAGTACGTGTTCCTGGGCAACATCGACCCGGAGCTGCAGCTCGAGGTCCTGGAGCAGGTACGGAAGCCGAAGATGGTGGCCTGCGACACGATGAACTACTGGATCCAGGGCAAGCGCACGGCGCTGATGAAGCTGCTGGAACGGGTGGACACGCTGCTGCTCAACGACTCGGAGGTCCGGGAGCTGTCGGGCGACTGGCACATCCACCGCGCGGCGCGCTGGGTCCTCAACCACGGGCCCAAGTACGTGGTGGTGAAGAAGGGCGAGCACGGCGCGGTGCTGGTCGAGAAGGACCGGATGTTCTACGTGCCCGCGTTCCCGCTCGACGACGTGTTCGACCCCACGGGCGCGGGCGACTCGTTCGCCGGCGGCTTCATGGCGCACCTCGCGCGCACCGGGGACCTGTCGGACCGCGGGCTCCGGCTCGCGATGGTCTACGGCTCGGCGATGGGCAGCTTCGCGGTGGAGCGCTTCTCGGTGGGCCGGTTCGAGGAGATCACGCTCGCCGACGTGGTGAAACGGGTGCGCGCCTACCGCGACCTGGTGCACTTCGAGCTGGACGCCGCGACCGCCGATGCCGGCACGGGCTGACCGCTACCGCCGCGCCGGCGTGGACCTCGGCGCCGCCGAGGCCGCCAAGGCGCGCATCGCCGAGCTGGTGCGCGGCACGCGCACCGCGGCGTCGCTCGGCGCGGTCGGCGCGTTCGGCGGCCTGGTGCGCCTCCCGGCCGACGTCCCGAAGCCCGTCCTGGTCGCCTCCACCGACGGCGTGGGCACCAAGGTGCTGGTCGCGATCCGCGCCGGCCGCCACGGCACCGTCGGCGAAGACCTGGTGAACCACTGTGTCAACGACATCCTCGTCCACGGCGCCCGGCCGATCGGCTTCCTCGACTACTTCGCCTCGGGCCGGCTCGACCCGGCCGTGGCCGCCGAGGTGGTGAGCGGCGTGGCGCGCGGCTGCCGCGCGCACGGCATGCCGCTGGTGGGCGGCGAGACGGCCGAGATGCCCGACGTCTACCGCGCCGGCGAGTACGACCTCGCGGGCACGATCCTGGGCGTGGTGGCCGAGGACGAGGCGCTGCACGGCGACCGGGTCCGCCCGGGCGACGTGCTGGTGGGCTACGCCTCGAGCGGGTTCCACACCAACGGCTACTCGCTCCTCCGGCGGGTGGTGTTCGGCGACCTCGCGCTGGGGCTGGACGAGCCGTGCCCCGGCACGGACCGGAGCGTGGCCGACGTGCTGCTGGCGGTGCACCGCAGCTACTTCGCCGCGGCCTGGCCCGCGCGCGCGCGGCTCCACGCGCTGGCGCACATCACCGGCGGCGGCATCCCGGGCAACCTGGTCCGCGTCTTGCCGGACACGGTGGACGCGGTGGTGCGGGGCGGCTCGTGGCCGGTGCCCGCGCCCTTCGAGCTGGTGCAGCGCGGCGGCGCGGTCACGGACGAGGAGATGCGGAGCGTGTTCAACCTCGGCGTCGGCCTGATCGCCGTGTGCCCACCCGCGGACGTCGCGGCGGTGCGCGGCGCCGCGCGCGAGGCGGGCGTCGAAACGTGGGAGATCGGCGCGGCCGTCCCGGGAACGGGGGCGGTGCGCTGGGAGCCGGCGGGCTGAGCGTGGACTTCCGCGCGGCGATGGAGCGCGCCATCGCGCTCGCCTGGAGCGGCTGGGGGCGGGTGGGCCGGAACCCGCTGGTGGGCGCGCTGGTGCTGCGGGACGGCGAAGTGGTCGGCGAGGGCTTCCACGCCGAGTACGGCGGGCCGCACGCCGAGGTGGCGGCGCTCGCCGCCGCGGGCGCCGCCGCGCGCGGCGCGGACCTGGTGGTGAGCCTCGAGCCCTGCGTGCACCACGGCAAGACGCCGCCGTGCACCGGCGCGATCCTCGCGGCGGGCGTCGGGCGCGTGATCTTCGGCGCGCACGAGGAGGATCCCGCGGCGCGGGGCGGCGCCGGCGTGCTGGCCAAGGCGGGCGTCGCCGTCGAGGGCGGGCTGCTCGAGGAAGCCGTGCGCGCGCAGAACGCGCTGTTCTTCCACCGCTTCGCCGGTCGGGAGCGCCCGTTCGTGGCGCTGAAGCTGGCCGTCTCGCTCGACGCGCGGATCGCCGACAGGGACGGCCGGTCGCAGTGGATCTCCGGCCCCGAGGCGCGCGACTTCGTGCAGTGGCTGCGCGCCGGCTTCGACGCGATCGGCGTGGGCGGCGGCACGGCGAAGGCCGACGACCCGGGCCTCACGGTGCGGGGCAGCGTCGTCCCGGCGACGCCGCCCTTGCGGGTGGTGTTCGACCGCCGGGGCGAGCTGTCGCCGGAATCGAAGCTGGCGCGGACCGCGCGCGAGACGCCGACCCTCGCGCTCGTGGGTCGGGACGCCCAGGGCGCGTCCGGCGCGCTGCGCGCGGCGGGCGTCGAGATCGCGGCGGCCGACGGGCCGCCCGAGGCGCTGGCGGTGCTCGCGGGCCGCGGGGTCGGCAGCGTGCTGGTCGAAGGCGGCGGCGTGGTGGCCGGCCGGATGCTCACGGAGGACGTGGTGGACCGTCTCTATCTGATCGTGGCGCCGCTCGTGCTGGGCGAGGGCGGCGTGCCCGCCTTCGCCGGCCTGCCGGGGGTCGCGCTCGAATCCGCGGCGCGCTGGCGCACGGTGGAGCGCCGCCCGCTCGGCCCGGACACGCTGCTCGTGCTGGACCGGCGCTGATGTTCACCGGGATCGTGACGGCGATGGGGACGGTGCGCCGGGCGCGGCGCACCGCGCGGGGCCTCGAGGTGACCGTCGAGCACCCGTACCGGAAGCGGCCGGCGATCGGCGAGAGCATCGCCGTGGACGGCACCTGCCTGACGGTGGTGAAGGCGGCGCGGCGCACCTTCACCGTCGAGGCCGTCACCATGACCCGCAGCCGCACCACCTTCGGCGACTACCGGGTGGGGCGGGCCGTGAACCTCGAGCGCTCGCTCAAGCTCGGCGACCTCCTCGGCGGGCACATGGTCTCGGGCCACGTGGACGGCGTGGGCACCGTGGTGCGGCGGCAGGCGCTGGCGGACTCGGTGCTGCTCGACATCCGCGTGCCGAAGCTGGTCGCGGACCTGTCGGTGCTGCACGGCTCGATCGCGGTGGACGGGATCAGCATGACCGTGAACGCGCTGCCCCGGCGCGGCACGGTGCAGATCTCGGTGATCCCGCACACTCTGGAGGTCACCACCCTGGGTAGAGCCCGGGTGGGCACGCGGGTACATTTGGAGGCTGACCTGATCGGGAAGTTCGTGCAGCATCTCCTGGCGCCGCACCGGGCCGCCGGGAGGGGGAGGCGGCGCTAGATGCCCTTCGGGACGGTGGAGCAGGCCATCGCCGACGTCCGGGCCGGACGGATCGTGGTGGTGGCCGACGACGAGGGCCGGGAGAACGAGGGCGACCTCGTGGCCGCGGCGGAGAAGGTCACGCCCGACGTCATCAACTTCATGACGGTGCACGGGCGCGGCCTGATCTGCCTGACGCTGACGGGCGAGCGCTGCGAGGCGCTGGGCCTGCAGCAGATGGTCGAGCACAACACCGAGGCGCACGAGACCGCGTTCACCGTGAGCGTGGACGCGGGCGCGCGGTTCGGCGTGACGACCGGCATCAGCGCCTCCGATCGCGCGGCGACGATCCGGGTGGCGATCGACCCGGTGACGGTGCCGGGCGACCTGCGCCGCCCCGGGCACGTCTTCCCGCTCCGCTCGCGGCCCGGCGGGGTGCTGCAGCGGGTGGGGCAGACCGAGGCGAGCGTGGACCTCGCGCGGCTGGCGGGGCTGATCCCGGCCGGCGTGCTGTGCGAGATCCTCAACGCCGACGGCACCATGGCGCGCCGCCCCCAGCTGGAGCGGTTCGCGGACGAGCACGGCCTCACCTTCATCACGGTGGCGCAGATCGTCGCCCACCGGCTCCAGAACGAGCGGCTGGTGCACCGGGTGGCCGAGGCGCGGCTGCCGACGCCGCACGGCGAGTTCCGGGTGATCGGCTACCGCAACGACGTGGACGCCGCCGAGCACGTGGCGCTGGTCTACGGCGACGTGCGCGAGCGGCCCGAGGTGCTGGTGCGCATCCACTCCAAGTGCCTCACCGGCGACGTGTTCGGCTCGGCGCGCTGCGACTGCGGCTGGCAGCTGCAGACCGCGATGAAGATGATCGCCGAGGCGGGCGCGGGCGTGGTGGTGTACCTGGACCAGGAGGGGCGCGGCATCGGGCTTCTCAACAAGCTGAAGGCCTACGAGCTGCAGGACGCGGGGCAGGACACGGTGGAGGCCAACGAGCGGCTGGGCTTCCTGCCGGACCTCCGCAACTACGGCATCGGCGCGCAGATCCTGCTGGACCTGGGGGTGAAGGCGATCCGCATCCTCACCAACAACCCGATGAAGCTGGTGGGCATCGAGGGCTACGGCCTGTCCATCGTGGAGCGGCTCCCGATCATTCCGCCGCGCACCGAGGAGAACGCCGGCTACCTCGACGTCAAGCGCGACAAGCTCGGCCACCTGCTGGCGCACTGATGGGCGCGGCGGGGTCGTCGTCGCCCGGGCGTGCCGCCCCCGCCCCCGCGCGGGTCGCGCTGGTCGCCAGCCGCTACAACGAGAACGTCACCCGCCGCCTGCTGGAGGGCGCGGAGCGGTGCCTGCGCGAGCAGGGCGTCGCGCCGGAGCTGGTGGACCTGCGCTGGGTCGCCGGCGCGTGGGAGCTGCCGGTGATGGCGCGCGGGCTGCTGGAGCGGGGCTGCTACCGGGCGCTGGTGGCGCTCGGGGCGGTGATCCGCGGCGAGACCGCGCACTTCGAGATCATCGCCGCCGAGTCGGCGCGCGGCCTGATGAGCCTCTCCGTCCAGTACGGCGTGCCGGTCGGCTTCGGCGTCCTGACCTGCGAGACCCTCGAGCAGGCGCTCGAGCGCGCCGGCGGCGCGGCCGGCAACAAGGGGCACGAGGCCACGGCCGCGGCGCTCGAGGCCGCCGCCGCGCTGTCGAAGACCCGCGATGGCGATCCGGCCTGAGACCCGCACCCGTGCCCTCGCGCTCCAGCTGCTCTACGCGTGGGACCAGATGCCGGACCCGGCGGCCGACGCGCGCCTCGTGTGGGCGCGGGTGCTGCCGCTGGTGAAGGCGTCGCCGGCGGTCCGGGACCGGGCCGTCGGCCTCGCGGAGGCGGTGCTGGGCGCGCGGGACCGGCTCGATCCCGCGCTGGAGCGCGCGGCGGACCGCTGGCGCCTGGAGCGCGTCGCGGTGGTGGACCGCAACCTGCTGCGGCTCGCCGCTCACGAGCTCGAGGGCGGCGTCACGCCGCCCAAGGTGGTGATCGACGAGGCCGTGCGGCTGGCGCGCTGGTTCGGCGGGCCCAAGTCGCCGGCGTTCGTCAACGGGATCCTCGACCGGCTGGCCCGCGACCTGGGACGGCTGTGAGGATCCTGGCGGTCAACTGGCGCGACCGGACCAACCCGCAGGCCGGCGGCGCCGAGGTGCACCTCCACGAGATCTTCGGCCGCCTCGCCGCGCGCGGCCACGAGGTGCACCTGCTGACGAGCGGCTATCCCGGCGCCGCGGCGGAGGCGTCGCTCGACGGGATGGCGGTGCACCGGGCGGCGGGGGAGTACGGCTTCGCCGCCGCGGGCCGGCGGGCGTTCGCGCGGCTGGCGCGCGCGCTCCGGCCCGACGTGGTGGTCGAGGACGTCAACAAGGTGCCGCTGTTCCTGCCGCTCCTGTGGCGCGGGCCGATGGTGCTGCTGGTGCCGCACCTGTTC
>DASPSV010000163.1:0-3349 GCA_035623755.1 Gemmatimonadales bacterium | reverse complement strand
TCGGGATAGCGCTCCAGCGGCACCTCGTACGCGAGCACGCTCCCGCGCACCGCCTCGCGATAGCCCGCCGGCAGGTGCCGGCGGATGACGTCCCGGACGCGCGACAGCTCCGCGGCCGCGGCCGGCGGCAGCGCGGCGAGCCAGGCCTCCGGGCTGGTGGCGGCCGTGGCGGCGGGCCGGCGGCCGGGCTTCCGGGCGCGGGCCATCAGCGCACCAGGCCGGGATACAGCCGGGCCGCGACCGCGAGCAGCAGCGCGAACACCGCGGCCTGCACCGCCACGTCGGCGCCGGCGCCGAACACGCTGTGCCCGCCGCTGACCATCAGCCCGCGCAGCGCGTCCACGAGGTAGGTGAGCGGGTTGGCGCGCGCCACGGCGCGGAGCCACCCGGGCATGATCGACAGCGGGTAGATGGCGTTGCTGGCGAAGAACAGCGGCATGGTCAGCACCTGCCCGATGCCCATGAACCGCTCCCGCGTCTTCACGACGCAGGCGACGATGAGCGAGAAGGTCGCGAACAGGGCGGATCCCAGCATCACGATGGCCGCGACCCCGAGCAGCGCCGCGGGCGAGGCGCGCAGGTGCACGCCCATCACCAGCGACAGCAGGTACACGATCACCGCCTGCGTGAGGCCCCGGAGCCCCGCCGACAGGGCCTTGCCCATCACCAGCGCGCCGCGGTAGGCGGGGCTCACCAGCAGCTTGTGGATGATGCCGAGGTCGCGCTCCCAGATGGCCGCGATGCCGAAGAAGATGGCGCTGAACAGGACGCTCTGCGCCAGCACGCCCGGCGCCATGAACTCGATGTAGCTCAGGTCGCCCGTGGGGATGGCCCGCACGCGGGTGAACACCTGGCCGAAGACCACCAGCCACAGCGCGGGCTGGACGGCGCGCGTCAGCAGCTCGGTGGGGTCGCGCGAGAGCTTGCGGACCTCGACTTCGGCGACCGCCAGGCTCTGGCGGACGAAGTCGAGGCCGAAGCCCGCGTCAGCCGAGACGGCGCGCGGTGCTGCGGGTGCGGTGGACGTCACGATAGCTGCCTCCGGCCTCGATGGTGCCCCCGGCGATCCGGGCGAACACGTCGTCCAGCGTCGCGTCGGCGCCGATCTCCTCCTTCAGCGCCGCCGGCGTGCCCCGGGCCGCGACCTTCCCCTGGTGCATGATTCCCAGCTCGTCGCACAGCGCGTCGGCCTCTTCCATGTCGTGGGTCGTGATCAGGATGGCCGCGCCCCGGCGTCCGCGCAGCTCCTCCAGCCGCTCCCACACCGCCCGGCGGGCCAGCGGGTCGAGCCCGACCGTCGGCTCGTCGAGGAACAGCACGTCCGGCTGGTGGAGCATCGCCTGCGCCAGCTCGAGCCGCCGGATCATGCCGCCGGAGTAGGTGCGCACCAGCTGGTCGGCCGCGGCCGCGAGGCCCATGAAGTCGAGCGCCGCCGCGATGCGCTCGCGGCGCTCGGCGCGGGGCAGGCGGTACAGCTTCGCCGACAGCGTGAGGTTCTCGCGCGCGGTCAGGCCGCCGTCGGCCGAGACCAGCTGGGGGACGTAGCCGATGCGCCGCCGCACGTCGCGCGGCCGCTCGGACACCTCGAACCCCGCGACCCGGGCCGTGCCCGAGGTCGGGGGGAGCAGGGTGGTCAGCATCTTGATGGTGGTCGTCTTCCCGGCACCGTTCGGGCCGAGGAGGCCGAAGATCACGCCGCGGCGGACCTCGAGGTCCAGGTGATCGACGGCCACCAGCGCGTCGAACCGGCGGGTGAGGCCGCAGGTGGCGATGACGACGTCGGGGT
Organism: Gemmatimonadales bacterium; assembly: GCA_035623755.1. Taxonomy (GTDB): domain Bacteria; phylum Gemmatimonadota; class Gemmatimonadetes; order Gemmatimonadales; family JACORV01; genus Fen-1245. The sequence goes on along the minus strand of DASPSV010000163.1, from coordinate 1,563 downwards.
CCACGGCCCACACGTTAGCGGCACCGGGCAGCGTCACGCCACCCTCGCGGCGGCGAGTGTATACTTGGGGTTCCCGACCTCATCGGCTCCGGCATGGCTCCACGGGTGGCAACGCTCGCCGGCCTCAGGGCTCGACGTCCACGCCGTCCTCGTGACCCCGGCCGGCTTCCGCGCCGCGGGCGTCCTCGAATTCGACGGCGGGCCCGCGCAGACGTTGGACCGCGCGTGGGACTCCGCCGTGCGACGCGGCGCCGATGGGTGAGTTCCAGGCGGGACACGGGGGCCGGACGCGAGGAGGCGGCGATGCGCTGGAGGGCGGAACGGACGATTGACGCGGCGCCGGAGCGCGTGTTCGCGCTGATGGCCAACCCGGAGGCGTTCAACAAGGCCATCCCCGACGGGCGCGAGGTCGAGTACCTCAACGACGTCCGGAGCGGCGTCGGCATGAGGTTCCGCGCCTGGCGCATGAACCGCGGCAAGAGGCTGGGGTTCGATCAGGAGGTCACCGAGTTCGTGCCGGGCCAGCGGGTGCGGATGCTCAACGTGACGCACGGGGTGCTGTGGGACGGCGTGTTCGACGTGCGCCGGGAGGGCCGGGGCGCGGTGCTCAGCCTGACGATGGACGCGGTGACCCGCAACCCGGTGGTGCGGCTCATGAACCTGTTCATCCACGGGATGGTGCAGCGCGCGCTCGAGAAGGACCTCGACGCGGTCAAGGCGTACTGCGAGCGATGAGCGGCGGACCGCTGGTGCCCGACGCGCGGGAGCGCGCGGTGGACCGGCTGTCGCGCGCGTTCGCCGACGACCGCATCACGGCGGAGGAGCTCGAGGACCGGCTGGAGCGCGTCTACCACGCCGAGACGGCCGCCCAGCTCGAGGCGATCGTGGCGGACCTGTCCGCGGCGGCGGGGCCGGCCGCGCCGGTCGAGGGCGCGGGGACGCCGCGCCGGATCGCGGCGCTGTTCTCGGGGCAGGAGCAGCGCCTGATGGGCGCCGTGCCGCGCGAGCTCGAGGTGCGGTCCCGGCTCGGCTACGTGGAGCTGAACCTCACCCGCGCCACCTTCGAGGCCGGCGTCACCGTGATCGACGTCCGCGCCTTCATGGGGTACGTGCAGATCCGCTTCCCCGACGGGGTGCGGGTGGAGTGCGAGGGCCGGGCGCTGTTCGGGTTCTTCGCGCTCGCGGGCGGCGCCACGGCCGACGGCGGCGAGGGCACGCCCGTGGTGCGCGTGGTCGGGCGCGCGACGTTCGGCTTCGTCGAGTGCTTCGCGCTCCGGCGCGAGCCGCCGCGGCTCGCGGGCGGCGGCGCCCCGCGGCTCCCCGCCGCGGGCTGACCGCGCCCCAGGCAGCCGCGACCGTCGTGCCCGCACGCCTTCGGGACGCTATCTTCCCGGCTCCAACCGGATGCGGGGAAACCGAACATGCTCGCCACGCAGGTGCGGCAGAAGGACAGCGTCTTCTACATGGTGGCCTATCCGGCCCAGGCGCTCCTCGACCGGGTGCGGTTCATCAGCCGCTACTACGGCGAGGGCGAGCAGATCGCGCCGGAGGAGGCGCCGGACG
>DASPSV010000155.1:0-16521 GCA_035623755.1 Gemmatimonadales bacterium | reverse complement strand
GGGCCGGAGCGGGGCGAGAGCGTCGAAACGGTGGTGGCGATCCCGTTCCGCGTGGCGGCGCTCGGCGGCAAGGTGCCGATCACCGTGCCCGTCACCGAGGCGTGCGGCACGTGCGGCGGCTCCGGGGCGGCGCCCGGCTCGACCGTCACGACGTGCCCCGAGTGCAAGGGCACGGGGACGGTCTCCTTCGGCGCCGGCGGCTTCGCGGTCAAGCGGCCGTGCCCCGCGTGCCGCGGGCGCGGCAAGGTCGCGGCCAAGGCCTGTCCGACCTGCAACGGCGTCGGCGAGGTGCGGGTCGAGCGGCGACTGATGGTGAACGTGCCGCCGGGCACCGACGACGGGACCAAGATCCGTCTCAAGGGCCACGGCTCGCGCGGCACGGGCGGCGCGCCCGCCGGCGACCTCATGGTCTCGTTCCAGATCGAGCCGGACCGGTTCTTCCAGCGCGACGGGCTGGACATCCACTGCACGGTGTCGCTCAACGTCGCGCAGGCGATGCTGGGCACCAAGCTCAAGGTGCGGACGCTCGACGGGAAGCACGTGGTGCTCCGGATCCCGCCGGGCACGCAGGGCGGGCGGAAGTTCCGCATCCGGGGCCAGGGGATCGAGAAGGGCGGCGAGCGCGGCGACCAGCTCGTGGAGGTCCAGGTCGAGGTGCCGGAGAAGCTCTCGCCCGAGCAGGAGGCCCTGGTGAAGAGCTTCGCCGACGCGGCGGGGCTGAAGTACTGAGCGGAGACGGCCTCGCGTCCGCGCGCCGCGCGGCCGGGGCGCTTCCGCGGGAGCGGCGATGCGCGTGCTGATCGTCGAGGACGACGCCGGCCTCGCCGGGATCGTGCGCGACGGGCTCGCCGAGCAGCACATCGACGCCACGGTCGCCGGCAGCTTCGAGGAGGGCCGGGAGCGCGCCGTGCTCGGCACCTGGGACGTGATCGTGCTCGACGTGATGCTCCCGGGCGGCAGCGGCTTCGACCTGTGCACCCTGCTGCGCCGCCGCGGCCTCCGCACGCCGATCCTGATGCTCACCGCCCGCGACACCGTGGACGACCGCGTGTCCGGCCTCGATGCCGGCGCCGACGACTATCTCACCAAGCCGTTCGCCTTCCGCGAGCTGGTGGCCAGGGTCCGGGCGCTCGCCCGCCGCGAGGCCGCGCTGGTGCCCGACAGCGTGCGGGTGGCGGACCTCGAGGTGGATCTCGCCTCGCGCGGCGTGCGCCGCGCCGGCCGCCCGATCCCGCTCACCGCCAAGGAGTTCGCGCTGCTCGAGTTCTTCGCCCGGCACGTGGGCCAGGTGGTGGACCGCGCGGCGATCACCGCCCACGTCTGGGACGAGAACCACGATCCGTTCACCAACGTGCTCGAGGTGCTGATCCGGCGGCTGCGCCGCAAGATCGACGACGCCTACGAGCCGAAGCTCATCCACACGCTCCGCGGCGCGGGATACCGGTTCGGCGAATGACGCGGACCGGGGACCGGGCGCGCGCGGCCTGAGGCGGCGATGATCCGTCCCCTGGACCGGCTGCGGCTCCGGCTCACGGCGTGGTACGCCGCGACCTTCGGCCTGATCCTGCTGCTGCTGGGCGGGGGGCTGTTCCTCACCATCCGCTCCCAGATGTCCAGCCACCTCGACGACTCGCTGCGCCTCGCGGCGGGCGAGCTGATGCGCGCCGCCCGCATCCGCGAGGTCGAGTCGCGCGCCGCGCGCGGCGCCGTCGTGGACGCGGTGGACGAGCTGCACATCCCCGACCGCGCGCTGTACCTGCTCGCGCCGGACGGCTCGCCCGTGAAGCCGCCCGCCGCCGACGGGTGGATCCGGGACGCCGCCCGCCGCGCGGCTCAGGGCGGCAGCGTGGACCTCGAGGTGAGCGCCCACGGGCGCCGGCTGCGGCTCTACGCGGTGCGGTTCACGGTGCCGGGGCCGAAGACCTACGTGGGCGCGGCGGTGGCCGACGTGGTGGAGCTGGAGGACCAGTACGCGTCGCTGATCGGCGCGTTCGGCGCGGCGGCGCTGGCGGGACTGGTGCTGGTGGCCGTGGGCGGCTGGCTGCTGGTGCGCGAGTCCAGCCAGCCGGTCGAGCGGACGATGGAGACGATGCGCCGCTTCATGGCCGACGCGGCCCACGAGCTGCGGACGCCGATCGCGGTGCTCCGGAGCCAGGCCGAGGTGGCGCTCCAGAAGGCGCGCGACGGCGAGGGCTACGCGGCGGCGCTGCGGCGCGTGGAGAGCGAGGCGGCCCGGCTCGGCGCCACGGTGGAGGACCTGCTCACGCTGGCGCGCGCGGACGCGGGCGAGCGTCCGCTCGAGCGGAAGCAGGTGTACCTCGACGACCTCGCGCTCGACGCGGCGACCGGCGCGCGGGCCCTGGCCACGCGGCGCGGCGTGGAGCTCGAGGTGGGGACGTTCGAGGAAGGTGTCCTGACGGGGGACCCGGGGCTGGTACGCCAGCTCCTCATGATCGTGCTCGACAACGCGGTGAAGTTCACGCCGGCGGGCGGGCGCGTCCGGGTGAGCGCCGCCGCCCCGGGCGGCCAGGCCGAGGTGGTGGTGGAGGACACCGGCATCGGCATCGGACCGGACCAGCTGCCCCACATCTTCGAGCGCTTCTGGCGCGGCGATCCGGCCCGGGCACGCGCGAACGGCACGGAGGGCGCGGGCCTCGGGCTGGCGATCGCGCGCTGGATCGCGGACGCGCACGGGGCCCGGATCGAGGTTGTGAGTGAGCTTGGCAAGGGGACGAGGGTGGCGGTCAGATTTCCAGCGGTGGCTGGGGCTGGGTGAGGCGATGCGGTCGTGAGAGGTGAGGAGTGAGAGGTGAGACGTTCACGTGAGACGTGAGAGGCAGAAGCCGTGAGAGGGAAGACCTCGCCTCTCACTTCTCACCATCCTCTCACGCCTTTGCACCTCTCACCTCTCACTCGAACGTCTCACTCCTCACCCATCACCTCTCACACTCTGGTCGCGCCCCCCAAACCCTCGGTACAGCAACAGGTCGTACACGATCTTGAGCGCGCCTGCCACGAAGAACGGCACACTCCACCACGACGGTCTGGCCAGCATCCATCCCGCGAACAAGGGCGCCAACGCCGCCCCCGTCGTCCGCGCCACCCCGGTCACGCCCGCCGCCGCGGAGCGCTCCTCAGGGCCCACGACCGACATGAGGTACGACTGCCGGGTGGGCACGTCCATCTGGCTGATGCTGAAGCGCGCGAACAGGACCACCGTCGCCAGCGTCAGGTTCGGCATCAGCGGCACCAGGATCAGCAGCACGTTCGAGGGCAGGTGGGTGAACACCATCGTGCGCACCAGGCCGATGCGCGCCGCCAGGCGCGTGGCCAGCAGCGCGGAGAGGCCCGCCAGCAGGTTCGCCCCGAAGAAGATGCCGCCCAGCGCGGCGGGCCGGACGCCGAAGCGCAGGTGGAACCAGTACGCGGCGAAGGTCTGCACCACGAACCCGCCGGCGAAGGCGTCCAGCGCGAACAGCCCCGACAGCTTCGCCACGATGGGCCGCGACCGGCCCCCGATGCCCCACGCGTGCCGCCGCACGCCCCCCGGCCCCAGGATGTCGAGCTCGACGGCGGGCGAGACGCGGGTGAACGCGACGGCCAGCACCACCGCCAGCGCGGCGTAGAGGATCACGACCGCGCGGTAGCTGCCGACCGGCGGCACCGCCGCACGCTGCAGCGACTGCGACAGCAGGCCGCCGGCCAACGCCCCGGCGGCCGTCGAGAACGCGCCGGCCAGCTGGTACCAGGCGAAGGCGGCCGTCCGGCTGCCGCCGGCGACGATCTGGGACAGCGCGGCCTGCTCGATCGGGAGGAACGGCCCGACCTCGTTGCCGCTGGGGCTGATGACGCCGATCGTGCCGGCGATCACCAGCAGGAGGAAGTTGTGGGTGACGGCGAACGCGAGACCCGCGGCGCCCATCAGCAGCGCGCCCACGACCAGCATCCCACGGCGCCCGGCCCGGTCCGCGCGGGTCGAGATCCACAGGGACACGGCGACGTCGCCGGCCAGTGTCAGCGTGAGCAGCGTCCCGGTGCGGCCCGCGGTGAGCCCCAGGCCGGTCAGGTACAGCACCAGGACGACGGACAGGGCGCCGTACGCGAACAGGCGCACCGACCGCGTGAAGAAGAGGATCCGCCCGTCGCGCGTCAGCGCGCCCAGCACCGTCGCCACGCCCGGAGTCTGACGCCGCGACGGCCACCCGTCCAGCCCTCCGGCCGGACCCCGCGCGCGGCGCGCCCCCTGTCATCGGGGCGACAGGTTGGCGGGGTAGCTTTGGCGGCCATGGCCGGACTGCGAACCTCCCTCGCGCGCGCCCCGGCGTGGGTCCCGTGCGCCCTGGTGCTCGGCGCCGGGGTCCTGCACGCCCAGCAGCCGGTGACCCGCGAGCAGGTGGTGGCGGCCGCGCTGGCGCGCGGGCCCCGGGTCGCCCTCGCCGCCCCGGACACGTCGGCCGCCCGGGCGACGCTGATCGCGGCGCGCGAATTCCAGAACCCGACCGTCAGCGCCAGCTACAGCAAGGACGTCCCCCAGTACCACGCCGGCGTGGACCTGCCGCTCGACCTGCCGTGGATCCGCCGCGCCCGGATCCGCGTGGCGGCCGAGGCGCAGAGCTCGGCCCGGCTGCGCTTCGCCTTCGAGCAGGCCGGCGCGCGCTTCGGCGCCGAGCAGGCGTATACCGCCGCGCTGGCGGCGGCGGCGCACGCCCGGCTGTCGCGGCGCAACGCGCTCGACGCCGACAGCCTGCTCAGGATGGCGGTGCTGCGCCGCGACGCGGGCGACGCGAGCGAGCTGGACGTCCAGCTCTCGACCGTGAACGCCGGCCAGCTCGCCAACGACGCCGCCGGCGACTCGGCCGACGCCGTCACCGCGCTGCTCGAGGTGCAGCGGGAGATGGGCCTGGCGGCCGACCGCGCGTCCATCGGTCTCGCGGACAGCCTGGCGCAGCCGCCGGCGGACACGGCCGCGCCCTCCTCCGGCCCGACGCTCCGCGTCGCGGCAGCCGAGGCGTCGGCGCGCTCGGCGGACGCAGCGCTCTCGTTCGCGCACCGCAGCGTCTTCGCCTCGCCGAGCCTCACGCTGGGCTTCGACACCCACGACCCGACCGGCGCCGAGACCGGCCTGCTGCCGACCTTCGGACTGGCGCTGACCTTCCCACTGCTGAACTGGAACGGCGGCGCGATCGCCGCGGCGGCGGCGGAGCGGGACCGCGCGCGCGCCGAGCTGGAGGTGGCACGGCGGGAGAGCGACGCGGCCGTGGCGCAGGCGCGGCGCGACCTCGCGGTCGCGGTCCGCAAGGCCGAGCGCGACCGCGCGCTCGTGGCCAGCGCGGATCGCGTCGCCGCGATGTCCCTCACGGCCTACGCGGAAGGCGCGGTCGCCCTGCCGAGCGTGCTCGAGGCGCAGCGGCAGGCGCGCGAGGCCCTCGGCCACCTGATCGACGATCTCGCTTCCGCCAACACCGCCGACGCGGCGGTGCGGCTGTTCACGGCCTCCGAGGGCGCACCATGAAGCGGCTGGCGCTTGTGCTCGTCTGGCAACTTGGCGTCTTGGAACTGGCAACCAGCTCTTGCGCCCCCGGCGGCGGGGACACCGAGTCCGAGACGCGCAGCGACGTCCAGGCCGTGGTGGGCGCCCGGACGGCGGTGGCCGCCGTCGGGCCGTTCACGCGCACCGTCTCGGCGCTCGGTGTCGTCGCGCCGAGGCCGGGCCGGTTCGCGGCCCTCGGGGCGCCGGGACCGACGCGGGTGGCCCGCATCTTCGTGGTCGCGGGCCAGGCCGTGCGCGCGGGCGATGCGCTGATCGAGTTCGACCGCGGGCCGTTCGACGCCGCGGCCCGGAGCGCCCAGGCCGCGGTGACCGTCGCGGTCAACGCCCGCGACCGCGCGGTGCGGCTGGCGGGAGAGGGCATCGTGCCGCGCAAGGACGTGGACCAGGCGGCCGCCGACCTGGCGCAGGCCGAAGCCGGGCTGGTGAGCGCGCAGCGCGCGCAGGCACTGGCCACGCTCCACGCGCCGGTCTCCGGCGTGGTCACGCGGATGTCGGCGGTGATGGGCGCGCCGGTGGACGCGACCGGGTCGCTGGTGGAGATCGCCGACCTGTCCGCGCTCGACGCGGTGCTGAGCCTCACGCCGGCCGAGGCGGGGCGGGTCCGCCCCGGGCAGCGTGTGGCGTTCTGGTCCGGCGAGAGTGCGAGCGGCGACTCGCTGGGCGCCGGCACCGTGAGCGACGTCGGCGCGGCGCTCGACTCCGCCACCCGCGCCGTCGAGGTGCGGGTCGGGGTCGGCGGCGTGCGCCGGCCGCTCAAGATCGGCGAGACGGTGTACGGCCGGATCGCCGCCGGCACCGACGCCCGCGCCGTGACCGTGCCGCTCGAGGCGCTGGTGCCGCAGGGCGAGGCATTCCAGGTGTTCGTCGTGGACAAGGGCGGGATCGCGCACGCCCGCGACGTCACCGTGGGCGGGCGCACCGAGACGGCGGCCGAGATCACCTCGGGCCTCGCCGGCGGCGAGACCGTCGTCACCTACGGCGCCTACGGCGTGTCCGACAGCGCGAAGATCGTCCCGGCCCGGCCGTGAAGCTGTTCGACGTCCTGGTCCACCAGCGCCGCTTCATCTACCTGGCGGTGGCGCTGCTGTCGGCGGCGGGCATCGGCTCGGCGCTGACGCTCCCGTCGGCCATCTACCCCGAGCTCACCTTCCCGCGCATCGCGATCGTCGCCGAGGGCTCCTCCCTCGGCGCCCGCCAGGTGGTGTTCAGCATCACCCGGCCGATCGAGGAGGCGGTGAGCGTGGTGCCGGGCGTGCTGCGGGTGCGCTCCAGGTCGATCCGCGGCGCGAGCGAGATCTCGATGTGGTTCGCGCCCCGCACCGACATGATCTACGCGCTGCAGCTGGTGCAGGCCCGCATCAGCCAGGTCGCGTCGGACCTGCCGTCCGGGCTGGACATCCGGGTCGAGCGGCTCACGCCCTCGCTGTTCCCGGTGCTGTCGTACAACCTCGAGGGCGGCGACCCCGCGACCCTCAACGACATCGCGCTGTACGAGATCAAGCCGGTGCTCTCGCGCGTGCCGGGCGTCGGCCGCGTGGACGTGCAGGGGACCGACGTGCGGGAGATCGAGGTCGTCGCCGACCCCGCGCGGCTCGCCTCGCTGGGCCTGACCTACGACCAGCTGGCCGCCGACATCCGCCAGGCCATCACGCCCGAGGCCGTCGGCCGGATCGCGAAGGACTACCGCCAGTACCTGATCGTGACGGACCAGGAGGCGCACACGCCCGAGGACGTGGGCGACGTCGCGATCGGCGGCGGGCTCCGGGTGCGCGACGTCGCCACCGTGAACCTGGGCACCGAGGACCACGTCCGCGTCATCGCGGGCGACGGCCGGCCGGCGGCGCTGCTCAACATCACGCGCCAGGTGGGCGGGAACACGCTGCAGCTGGCCGACAGCGTGGCCCGGGCGATGGCGGCGCTGGCGCCCACGCTGCCTCCGGGCGTGCGCTACAAGGTGGTGTACGACCAGGCCGAGCTGGTGCGGGACGCGGTGAAGTCGGTACGGGACGCGATGCTGGTGGGCGCGCTCCTCGCCGTCGTGATCCTGCTCGCGTTCCTCCGGCACGGGCGGATCACGGCGGTGAGCGCGACGTCGATCCCGCTCACCCTGATCATCACCGTGTTCGTGATGGACCTGCTGGGGCAGACGTTCAACCTCATGACGCTCGGCGCGATGGCCATCGCGATCGGCCTGGTGATCGACGACGCGGTGGTGATCACGGAGAACATCGCCCGCCACCTCGCGCTGACGGGTGACCGGCGGGCCGCGATCCGCGAGGCCGTGCAGGAGCTGATCTGGCCCGTCACCACGTCCACCATCACGACCGTGGTGGTGTTCCTGCCGCTGGGCCTGCTGCAGGGCGTGGTCGGCCAGTTCTTCGCGGCGCTCTCGCTCACGCTCACCATCGCGGTGCTGATCTCGCTGTTCCTCGCGCTGACCGTCATCCCGCTGCTGGCGGACCAGTTTCTCGCCGCGCACGCCGGGCCGGCGCACGCCGAGGCGGCCGGCGAGCCGGAGGGGCGGCTGGCGGCCGCCGCGGCGCTGGTCGCCCGCGGCCTCGACGGGCTCGGCGACCGCTACGTGCGGGCGCTGGGCGCGGTGCTCCTCCACCCGCGCCGGATGCTCGCCGGTGCCGGCGTGCTGGTCGTGGCCGGCGTCCTGGCCCAGCGGTTCGTGGGGAGCGGCTTCCTGCCCGACATGGACGAGGGCGCGTTCGTCCTCGACTACTGGACGCCGGGCGGCACGGCGCTCGCCGAGACGGACCGGGAGCTGCACCTGGTCGAGGGGATCCTCGCCCGCACCCCCGAGGTGACGGGCACCTCGCGCCGCACGGGGGCGGAGCTGGGCCTGTTCGCCACGCTCCAGAACACGGGCGACCTGGTGGCGCGCCTCAAGCGCCGGAGCGCGCGGCACCGCACGATCTTCCAGGTGATGGACACGGTGCGCGACGAGGTCAACGCCGCGGTGCCGACGCTGCACATCGAGTTCGTCCAGATCCTGTCCGACGTGATCAACGACCTCGCGGGCGGCGCGAAGCCGATCGAGATCAAGCTGTTCGGCTCCGACCTCGATACGCTGGAGGCGTACGCGCACCGGGTGGCGCCGGCGCTGTCCAAGGTCGAGGGCGTCGAGGACCTGTACGACGGCGTCAGCTTCCCGAGCGCCGAGATGATGATGCGCGTGGACGGCGCGGAGGCGGGCCGGCTCGGCCTCACCCCCGAGCAGGTCGGCGACGCGGTGAGCGGCGCGCTGCTGGGCGTCAACGCGGGCCAGGTGCGCACCGCGGACCGCGCCATCAACGTGCGGGCCCGTGCGCCCGACTCGGTGCGGTTCGACCCGCTCAAGCTGGGCGCGATCCCGGTGGCGGCCACGGCGCGCGGCCGCACGGCGCCCCTCGCCAGCGTGGCCACCCTGCGGCCGCTCACCTCGCGCGCCGAGCTCGACCGCGAGAACCAGCAGCAGATGCTCGCGATGACGGCCGACGTCAGCGGCCGGTCGCTGGGCCAGATCATGCACGACGTGCGGGCGGTGCTCGCGGCCCAGGCGCCGCCGGCAGGCGTCCGCCTCGAGTTCGGCGGTCAGTACGCCAGCCAGCAGGACGCGTTCCGCGCGATGCTCATGGTGCTGGCGATCGCGGCGGTGAGCGTCATCGCCGTCATGGTCCTGCAGTTCGAGTCGTTCGTGGAGCCGCTGGTGATCGCGCTGGCGGCGCCGGTCTCGTTCATCGGCGCCGTCGGGATGCTGCTGGTGACGGGCACGGCCCTCAACGTGTCGTCGTTCATGGGCCTGATCCTGCTGGTGGGGCTGATCGTCAAGAACGGCATCATCCTGCTGGACTTCACCCGCCGGCGCGGGCTGCTGGACGGCCTGCCGCTGGAGCGGGCGATCATCGACGCCGCCCGCGTGCGGCTCCGGCCGATCCTGATGACCACGCTGTGCACGCTGTTCGGGCTGTTTCCGCTGGCCCTGGCGCTGGGGGCGGGGAGCGAGATGCAGCAGCCGCTCGCCCTGGCCGTCATCGGCGGGCTCGCGCTCTCGACGCCGATCACGCTGTTCCTCGTCCCCACGCTGGTGGTGGCGATACGGGGACGAGGATACGTACCGAGGAAGGCGCAAGCGTGAGAGGTGAGAAGTGAGGGGTGAGACGTTCGAGTGAGAGGTGAGAAGCGAGAAGCGTGAGAGGGACGGCGGCGCACGCGGCGTCGCCGTCGGCCTGTCCGTCCCATCGACCCCTCAGTCCACGCGGAATTCCCACCGCGCCGCCACACTGCCGGCGACCGTCAGGCGCGCTACATAGCGTCCGTGCGGTAGACGCCCCACGGTGTACCAACGCGTACGGGACGGCTGCGGGGCGGACGGTGGAGCACCCCACACGACGGCGCCGGTGGACGCGTCCGTGACGGTGACCGGCGCGACGCCCGAGTCCGGCGTCGCGCCGAGCCTGGCCACCAGCAGGACGGGCTGCCCGCTCGCGAAGCGGGTCAGCGCGGGTGCGAAGGGGTTGCCCTCCGCGCCGACGACGGTGGCGAACACGGCCACCACGGCGGGGTCGTGCTCCGGCGGCCGGGTGGCGTCGCCGATGCGGAAGATGGCGCTCGCGACCGCGATCGTGGGCGGAGCTTCTGCGCAGTAGGTCCCGGGCGCGAGGGGCGCCGAGAGGAGGTACCGGCCTCCCGCCACGTGGGGCTGCAGCACGACCTGGCGCGCGCCGAACACGGGTTGCGGCACGGCGGCCCCGGAGCGGAGCACGGAGAGAGCGATGCGGCCCGTCTGGCCGAAGAGGTAGAACACCGGGGCCCCGTCCACGCCGAAGACGGAGCGGGCCGGTGGCAGGCCTTGCTGCGGTCCGACGTCGGCGAGGCCGGTGACGATCAGCCCGCGGGTCTGCGATCCGGGCGGGGGCAGGGGTGGAGGCGGGCCGAGGTCGGAAGGAGGTCGCGGCGCCGGCGACCGGCTGCTGGCGGCGTACAGGGTGTAGGGCGTCACGAGCGCCGCCGACCCTGGTGTGGTGCGACTCGCCACCACGTAGTACCGCTGGGCGCCCGGCAGCGTGACCTCGATGCGCGCGCCCCTGCCCGGACCGCCGTCCCGGTCACGCACCAGCTCCCGACCTTCCGCGTCCAGCACGGCGAGCAGCGGGTTCATCCCGCAGCCGTGCACCTCGAGCGTGATGGTCTCGTCCGTGTCGCCGTCGAACGCCCACAGCTGAAACGGCACCCCGCCGCGCAGGGCGCCGTCGCTCGGCCCGAGAGCCGCCATGATCTCCTGGTCGAAGGCCAGGGCATGCACGGGGCCCGGCGGGACCTGCGTGAAGCGGCCGGGAGCGGAGACACAGCCGCCGAGGCCACCGGCCAGCGCCGTCACGACGATCGCGATCCGTCCTGGAGTCACGCGACGCTCCTGCTGGAGGCTGGGCGGAAGCTATGCGCCGGGCGTCACTCGCGCGTCACTCGCCGCCGCGATCGACACCCGGCGCCGGCACAGGTAAGCTCCACGGCACCATGAACAGGCGGGACTTCCTCCGGACCGGCCTCGCCGCCGCGGCGCTGCCGGGCGGGCGGATCCGGGCCGGGCGCGGGCGCCGCGCCCCGTCGGTGGTACTGGTCGCCGACCCGGTGGACCACGTCGCGTCGTCCGCGCCTGCCCGCTGGGCGCTCGCCGAGCTGAGCGAAGCGCTCGAGGGTGCGGGAGCCAGGGTGCGGACGGCCGAGCGCGTCGCGGACGCCGAACCCGCCGACCGGTGCATCGTGGCCGCAGGCGCCGAGTCGCCGGACGTGGCGGCCGCCCTGGCGCGCGCCAACGTCGTCATGCCCGACACGGCCGAGGCGCTGGCGCAGCTCGAGACCTCCGTGGCGCGCCGCCGCGCGCTGGTGGCCTGCGGCGCGGACGCGCGGGGCCTCGTGTACGCCCTGCTCGACCTCGCCGACCGGGTGCGCACCGGGACGGCTCCCCTGGCCGCGCTCGCCTTCCCGCGCCCGGTCGTCGAGCGGCCCGCCAACGCGGTCCGGAGCGTCATGCGCCAGTTCACCAGCGAGGCGCTGGATACCCCGTGGCTCCACGACCGCGAGTCGTGGACGCGCTACCTCGTCATGCTCGCCGCGCACCGGTTCAACCGCGTGCACCTCGCCTTCGGCCTCGGCTACGACAGCCTGCGCGGCGTGACGGACTCCTACCTGCTGTTCGCGTACCCGTTCCTCGTGGCGGTGCCGGGGTCCGACGTGCGGGTGACGGGCCTCCCCGACGCCGACCGCGAGCGCAACCTGGAGACGCTGCGTTTCGTGAGCGACGCGGCCGCGGCGCGCGGGCTGGACTTTCAGCTCGGCATCTGGATGCACGGCTACCAGCTGGTGGACAGCCCGCAGGCGCGCTGGGTGATCGAGGGGCTCACGCCGGACGCGCACGCGGCCTACTGCGGCGCCGCGCTCGAGGCGGTGCTGCGCGCGTGCCCCGCGATCTCGTCGGTGGCGCTCCGCATCCACGGCGAGAGCGGGATCGCCGAGGGCAGCTACGACTTCTGGGGCTCGGTCTTCGCCGGCGCCGCGCGGTGCGGCCGCCCGGTCGAGCTCGACCTGCACGCCAAGGGTCTCGACGCGACGATGATCGAGCGGGCGCTGGCGACCGGCCGGCCGGTCAACGTCTCGCCGAAGTACGCGGCCGAGCACCTCGGCCTGCCGTACCACCAGGCGGCCATCCGGGAGCTGGAGATGCCGGTGGCGGGCCGCCGCGGGGCCGGCCTGATGACGCTGAGCGAGGGCGCGCGCTCCTTCACCCGGTACGGCTACGCCGACTTCCTGCGCGACGACCGCGACTACTCGATCCGGCCGCGCGTGTTCTCCGGCACGCAGCGGCTGCTCGCGTGGGGGGACCCTGCGTGGGCGGCCGCCTACGCGCGCTCCTTCGGCTTCTGCGGCATGACGGGCGCCGACCTGATGGAGCCGCTGACCTGCCGCGGACGCCGCGGCACCGGGCAGGGGACGCGGCTCGGCTACGCCGACGGGCGTCTCGCGCCGCGCTGGGACTGGCAGAAGTACGACCAGTGGTACCGGGCGTGGGGAAGGGCGTGCTACGACCCCGACACGGCGGCCGAGTCCTTCGCCCGCGCGATGGGCGCGGACGAGCGCGCCCGCCACCTGCACGCGGCGCTCGCGCACGCGAGCCGGATCCTGCCGCTCGTGACCACCGCGTACCTGCCGTCGGCGGCGTGCGACGCCTACTGGCCCGAGATCCACTGGAATCAGCCGATCGTCGAGGCGGCGGGGCAGGATCCGTACTTCGACACGCCCGCGCCGCACACCATGCCCAACGCCAGTCCGCTGGATCCGCAGCTGTTCGCTTCCGCGGCCGACTGCGCGGCGACGCTGCTCGGAAGCGAGGGGTCGCCGCCGTCGCCGGCGGACGCCGGCGGCCCGCGGGCGGACGTGCCGGCGCCGGCCGGCTCGCGGTACGATCCGCCCGAAGTCGCGCGCCGGCTCGAGGACATGGCGGGCGAGGCGGAGAGGGAGCTGGCGCTGGCCGGCCCGCAGGTGGCGCCCGACCGCCTGAGGATCGCCACCGACGTCGCATTGCTGGCCGGCCTGGGACGCTTCTTCGCCGACAAGCTGCGCAGCGCGGTGCTGTTCGCCATCCACGAGCGGAGCGGCGACCGGCGGGCCCTGGAAGAGGCGCTGGGCGCCTACCGCAGGGCGCGCGAAGCGTGGGCGGCGTCGAGCGATCGCGCGCGGGGCGTGTATCAGGCGGATCTCTCGGCCAGCGACCGGTTCAGCGAGCGCGGCCAGTGGGCGGACCGCCTCGCGGGGATCGACGCCGACCTCGCGGCGATGGCGCAGCGCCTCGCGTCGGCGCCCGCGGCCGCCGATCCGCGCGCAGCCTCCGCGGTGGACGCGGTGCTGCGGCCGCGCGCGCGGCCGGGCTGGGCGTGCGACCATCGGCCGCCCGCCGGCTTCCAGCGCGGCCGCGCCGTGGACCTCGAGCTGGCGGTGGCGAAACCGCGGGTGCCGGCGTCGGTGCGCCTGTGGTTCCGGCGCGTCAACCAGGCGGAGCGATGGACGTCGGTGGACATGGAGGCGCGGGCCGGCGCCTGGCGGGCCACGATTCCCGCGGACCGGGCCGACTCGACGTACCCGCTGCAGTACTACTTCGAGCTTCGTGGTGGGGACGGCGCGAGCCAGCTGCATCCCGGGCTGGGCGCCGACCTGGCCGGCGAGCCCTACTACGTCCTGCGCGCGACGTGAGCGCGGCCCACGCGCGCGGCCGCACAGGGGTGCCGCGGCTGCGGCCGCCCGGTCACGCCAGTGACTCCCCCATCGTCCGCATCTGCACCTCGATGAGGCGGGACTTCGGCGACTGGGTGCAGGCGAGCAGCACGACGGCGGCCACGTCCTCCGGCTCGAGCATGTCCGACGCGGCCACGTCCTTGTCGTTCCGTCCCTTGCCGAGCGCGAACTCCGTCTTGACGCCCCCGGGGCAGATCGCGCCGACCTTGATGCCGCTGCCCCGCAGCTCGCGGTCGAGTGCCTGCGCGAAGCCGACCTGCGCGAACTTGCTCATGCAGTAGACCGCCTCGCCGCCGAAGCCGTAGACGCCTGCCATCGACGAGACCATCAGGATCGTCCCGGACTTCTGCCGCAGCATCACCGGCACCGTGTGCCGCGTGAACAGGAAGGTCGAGCGGACGTTGCTGTCCATCAGCTCGTCGTACTCGTCGGCGCTCGTGTCCACGAGGTTCTTGTAGTTGCCGACCCCGGCGTTGTTGACCAGGACGTCGACACGCCCGAAGGCGTCGACCGCCGCCCGCACGGCGCCGATCGCGGTGCTCTCCTCCCGGGCGTCCCCGGCGTAGACGGCGACGTGCCTCCCGGCCGATTCCAGCTCCTGCTTCAGGGCGTCCAGGCGCTCCCGCCGCCGCGCCGTGAGGACCAGGCCGGCGCCCTCGCCCGCCAGCGCGCGGGCGCACGCCCGGCCGATGCCCGAGCTGGCGCCGGTGATGAGGGCGACGTGGTTCCGGAGTTTCCCTGGCACGGCTCCTCCTTCGGCTGGGGATGGGGGCGGACCGCTACCGTCCGGCCCGCTGCGAGGGCGGCGGCCAGTAGCCGAACTCCTTCTCGTAGCAGGCGCCCTCGAGATCCGCCACGCGGTCGCGGAAGTACACCTGCGCGTCCGCGACGGCGCGGTTGTACACGCAGGGTCCGATCTCGGTCAGGAAGTAGTCGAGCAGGAGGCCGGCCTTGAGGTCGCCGACATCCAGCTCCCAGCTCTCCGCGAAGTACCGCCGGATCGAGGTGACGGCCTGCTTCCGGGCATCGGGGTCGAGCGCTATCGCCATGGTGCGCTTCCGGTGGAGGTGGATCGGTCCGGCTACCGGAACAGGCTGGTGTGGAGGTAGCGCAGGCCGGAATCCACCATGATGGTGACGACGGTGGCGCCGCGGCCGAGGCGCCCGGCGACGCGGAGCGCCGCCACGACGTTCGCACCCGACGAGGTGCCGGCGAAGATCCCCTCCTCGCTCGCCAGCCGGCGCGCCATCGCCTTCGCGTCGGCGGTGGACACCGCCATCAGCTCGTCCACCTGGTCGGGCTCCCACAGCGGCGGCAGGAACCCGATCCCGATGCCGTCGATGCCGTGGCCGCCGCCCGCCCGTCCCGCCAGGACCGCGGACTCCTCGGGCTCCACCGCGACGACGTGGACCTTGCCGCCCTTGCGGAGCCCGGCGCTCGCGCCGTGGATCGAGTGGGCGGTGCCCACCACGTGCACGAAGGCGTCCACGCGGCCGCCGGCCTGCTTCCGCATCTCCTCGCCCATCGGCGCGTAGCCCTCGAGGGCGTCGCGGTTGTTGAGCTGGTCGCACCACCAGTGCCCCGGCTCGCGGCTGAGCGCGCGCGCGGCCTCGATCATGTCCTTGATCACCTTCTCGGTGATGCCGGTGCCGCCGCTCGCGAGGACCATCAGGTCGCTGCCGAGGGCCTGCATCATCAGCCCCTTGTCCTGGCTGAACGCGTCCGAGAACACGATCCGGGACCGGTAGCCCTTGGCCGCGCAGACGAAGGCGAGCGAGACGCCGGTCGTGCCGCCGGTGTACTCCACGACCGTGCCGCCAGCCTGGAGGCGGCCGTCGCGCTCGGCCGCCGCGATCGCCGACAGGGCGAAGCGGTCCTTCATGCTCCCGGTCGGATTGGCGAACTCCAGCTTCGCCATCACCCGGGCCGCGCCGGGGGGCACCACGCGCTGCAGCTCCACCAGCGGCGTCCGGCCGATCGCGTCGAGCACGTTCACCGTGACCTCCTCCGGCCCGGCGCCGCTCTCACGGCGCGGCGCGGCTCCGAGTCGCGCTGAACAGCCACCGGTACGCCGCCGGGAACTCGCGCCGCCAGAACCACTCGGCGTGCGCCCCGTCGGCGGGCAGGAGGGCGCGCACGTCGGCCGCGGTGTCGATGCCGGCCGCGGCGAGCGTGTCCACGATGGCCCCCTCGGACCGCGCCATCACCCGGTCGGGAATGCCGATCGCCGACACGCCCTCGTTGAGCCCGGTGTCGAACCAGAACCGCGTCGCGGGCCTGAGCGGCCGCACGGCGCGTGCCATCGCGAAGATCTCGGGGTTGAGATAGAACGGCGTCGAAAACGCCAGTACGCGCCCGAACACGTCCGGATACCTCAGCGCGGCGTAGAACGAGATGAGCCCGCCGAGGCTCGAGCCGCCGATCCCGGTATTGGCGCGATCCGGTCGGGTGCGGTAGTGCGCATCCACGAACGGCTTCAGGCTGTGGACCAGGAAATCCGCGTAGGCCGCCCCTTCACCACCCGGCAGCTGGGCGTTCGCGCTCTGCCACGGCATGTACTCGCGGGTCCGCTGGTCGCCGCCATGATCCACGGCGACCACGATGACGCCGGAGTCGCCCGCGGCGTGGAGGCTGTCGAGCGTCTCGTCCACGCCCCATTCACCGGCGAAGCTGGTGGCGGCGTCGAAGACGTTCTG
>DASPSV010000135.1:0-8914 GCA_035623755.1 Gemmatimonadales bacterium | reverse complement strand
CGTCCGTCCGCGCCGGCCTCGAGGCGCTCGAGGCGCTCGCCGACCCCGACGCCGCGCTGTTCATG
This sequence comes from Gemmatimonadales bacterium, assembly GCA_035623755.1. GTDB lineage: Bacteria > Gemmatimonadota > Gemmatimonadetes > Gemmatimonadales > JACORV01 > Fen-1245. The sequence goes on along the minus strand of DASPSV010000135.1, from coordinate 8,849 downwards.
ACGTGCGACCAGCCGCTGCTGACGGCCGCGATCCTCCGGCAGCTCGTCGCGACCTGGCGCGAGGCGCGGCCGAGGGCGGTCGCGTGCGAGTACGCCGGCACGGTCGGCGTGCCGGCCCTGTTCGCCCGCTCGCTGTTCGAGGAGCTGCGGGCGCTCGAGGGCGACCAGGGCGCGAAGCGGATCCTGCAGCGGCACGGGAGCGAGATCGCCCGCTTCCCCTTCGAGCCGGGCTCGCTGGACGTCGACACGCCAGAGGACGCCGGGAGGCTGGACGGATGACCGCACCGTGCCTGGACGACCCGAAGGTCCGGCCCACCGACGGAGTCCTGGCCGGCCATCTCAAGTCTCGCGCTCGCCTGTGGTCGGCCTTCACCGGAATGATCCAGGCCGATCCCGCGGGCCTCACGCTGCAGTGGCGCTATTACCTCGACGGCAAGCGGTGGCTCGGCAAGGTCCAGGGGAAGAAGAAGACCGTGTGCTGGATCTCGATCGAGCCGGGGTGGTTCAAGGTCACCTTCTACCTGGGATCGAAGAACGACGCGGCCGTCGCGAGCGCACGCATCGCGCCGGCGCTGAAGCGTGCGTTCTCGCGGTCGAAGGGGAAGTCGTTCAGGCCCCTGACCGTCGAGGTCAGGGCCGCGGCCGCCCTGGACGACGTGCGCGAGGTGCTCGCGCTCGCGACCGGCGCCGGGAGGAGGAAGCCATGAGGCGCGCGCGAGGCTTCGTCAACTACGACGTCTGGCTGGTGGCGACGGGCCTGGCGATGGCGGCCGCGATCATCGTGCCGGCCGTCTATCGCGGCGTCCGCAAGGCGCACCTCAAGCGGGCGGAGGTGACGGCGCTCCAGCAGATCGCCGCGGCCGAGCGGGCGCACCACGACCGCTACCTCGCCTGGCTCGACTCCCTGCCCTTCGCGCTGCCGGACGGGACGCGGCTCCTGAGCCTCCGGTCCGACAGCGCGGGCTGGAGCGCATCCATCGCGGGCGACTCGGGCCGGCGCACGCAGGTCATGTGCGGCGTGTTCGAGGGGCCGGCGGCGCTGGCGCCGGACTCGGCGGCCACGGAGGCCGGTCGGATATCGTGCTGGTAATTGCCGGCGTTCGGCTCGTTACCTCCCCGTGACATCGCGCTGCTAGGATTCCGCTCCGTCACCGGACACACCGAAGCCGAGCTCGGCGGCCCGCCGCCGGCTCCCCGACCGGAGCGCGCCATGGCCGAGCAGGATCCTGTGCGCATCGTCCTCACGCCCGAACAGCGCGAGCTGGTGAAGCGGCTGTCGGGTCAGAACATCGATGCGATCGAGGTCGATTCGGAGGACGTGAAGAAGGGCGGAGGGCCGCTGCGGTTCTTCTGGCGTCTCTCGGCCGCCACCGGCATCCCGCGGCTGGCCTGGGGCGACGAAGATCCCAAGGGCGAGACGCCGGACAAGTCCCCGGGCAGCTGAGTCGCCTCAGGCCGTGCGGGGCTTCCGGCGGAGGAACTGCCCGGCCCCGGCCCGGCCGACGAACTGCCCGCGCTCGATCACCGGCCGCCCGCGCGAGAGCACCAGCTCCGGCGCACCCCTCGTGAGGCGCCCCTCGTACGGGTTGTAGTCCACCCGCATGTGGTGGGTGGCCGCGCTCCAGGTGATCTCCCGCTCCGGATCCCACACCACAACGTCGGCGTCCGAGCCGGGCGCGATCACGCCCTTGCGGGGATAGAGCCCGAACAGCTTCGCCGGGCTCGTCGCCGTCACCTCCACGAACCGGCTGAGCGAGAGGCGCCCCGCCCGCACGCCCCCGTCGTACACCAGGCTCATGCGCGTCTCGATGCCGGGCGCGCCGCCCGGGATCTTCGAGAAGTCGTCCCGGCCGATCGTCTTCTGGTCCTTCATCCGGAACGGGCAGTGGTCGGTCGCCACGGCCTGCAGGTCGTCGGCGGCGAGCGCGCGCCACAGCCGCTCCTGCCCCGCCTTCGGCCGGAGCGGCGGGCTCATCACGTACTTCGCGCCCTCGAAGCCCGGCGCGTCGTAGCACTCGTCCGAGAGGAACAGGTACTGCGGGCAGGTCTCGCCGAGCACCGCGGCACCCCGCGCCCGCGCCGCCGCGATCTCGTCGGCCGCCTCCGCACACGAGACGTGCACCACGTAGACCGGCGCCCCCGCCAGCTCGGCCAGCGCGATGGAGCGGTGCGTCGCTTCCGCCTCCGCGCTCGCCGGGCGGGTCCGCGCGTGCCACACGGGCGCCGTCTGCCCGTCGGCCCGCGCCCGGCGCACCAGCTCCTCGATCACGCCGCCGTTCTCGGCGTGCATCAGCACCAGCCCGCCGTTGTCGGCCGTCCGACGCAGCGCCCGGAAGATCACCGCGTCGTCCACCATCAACCGGCCCGGGTACGCCATGAACAGCTTGAACGTCGTCACGCCCTCGGCGACGAGGGCGTCCATCTCCTCCAGCCCCTCGGGCGCCAGGTCCGTCACGATCATGTGGAAGCCGTAGTCCACCGCGGCCTTGCCCTCGGCCTTGCGCATCCACTTCTCCCACGCCTCGCGCATCGGGCGACCCCGATCCTGGACCGCGAAGTCCACGATCGCCGTCGTCCCCCCGAACGCCGCGGCCGCGGTGCCGGACGCGAAGTCGTCCGCCGAGACCGTGTCGCCGAGCGGCATGTCGAGGTGGGTGTGCACGTCGATGCCGCCCGGGATCACGTACTTGCCGCGCGCGTCCCAGGTCCGGTCCGCCTCGGCGGCGAGCTGCGGGCCCACCTGGGCGATCCGCTCGTCCTCGATCAGCACGTCGGCGACGAACGCGCCGGCCGTGGTCACCACGGTGCCGTGGCGGATCAGCGTGCGCATGGAGGCGGAAGCTCCGCCGGCGCAGGGGGCCGGTCAAGAGCGGGCTCGCCAGCCGGGCGCGTTTCGGCCATTGTTACGCGCATCCCGGCCGCCGCCACCGACCCCTCCACCGGAGAAGCACCGTGGCGCCTTCAGCCTCGCCCCTGTCCGCGTGGCAGATCTTCTACCAGATCGTCGGCTCCTCGGCCGGCGCGCTGACCGGCCTGCAGTTCGTGGTGATCGCCCTCGGCGCGCGCTCCTCGACGCGGTCGGAGCACGCCGTGCTCGCCTTCGGCTCGCCCACGGTCGTCCACTTCTGCGCGGTGCTCCTGATCGCGGCGATCCTGGCCATGCCGTGGGGCTCGCTCACGGCTCCCGCGATCGCCCTCGCCGCGTGCGCTGCCGGCGGCATCGGATACACCGCCATCGTCATCCGTCGGGCCCGGCGCGTTCGCGACTACGTTCCGGTGCTCGAGGACTGGCTGTGGCACGCCGCGTTTCCCGCGGTTGCCTACGTGGGAGCGCTGGTCGCCGCGCTGGCCCTGCCGGACCGGCCGGCCCCGGCACTGTTCGGCGCGGCCGGCGTGGTGCTGCTGCTGATCTTCACGGGGATCCACAACGCCTGGGACGCGGCGGCCTACATGGCCACGGCCGACCACCGAGCGGAATCGGACGCCGCGCCCGCCCCGGCGCCCGGCGGCGCACGCGAGGCGCCCCCTCCCTCATCCACGGCCCGCGCGAGCGGGCCGCCCCCGCCGCCGTGGCCTCGGGGAAAGGAGCCGCTATGAAGGCCCTGCTCTTCGGCGCGACGGGGATGGTCGGACAGGCCGTGCTGCGCGAGTGCCTGCAGGACGACGGCGTGGAGGCCGTGCTCGCCGTGGGCCGCAGCGCCACCGGCCGCACCCACCCCAAGCTGCGCGAACTGATCCGCCCGGACATGTTCGACGTCGCCGTGCCGGCGGACACCCTGCGCGGATACGACGCCTGCTTCTTCTGCCTCGGTGTTTCGTCCGCCGGGATGAGCGAGGCCGACTACACGCACCTGACGTACGACCTCACGATGGCCTGGGCGCGCGCCCTGGCCCGCGTCACGCCGTCGCTGGCCTTCTTCTACGTCTCCGGGGCGGGCACCGGCGGCAAGGCGATGTGGGCGCAGGTAAAGGGACGCACGGAGTCCGAGCTGCTGGCGCTGTTCCCGGCGGCCCACATGGTGCGGCTGGCGGCCCTGCTCCCGGTGCACGGCGAGGCGCCGCGAGGGCGGTGGGCGCGCCTGGGCTACGCCGTCTTCCGGCCGCTCCTGCCGCTGGTGCGCGTGCTGGCGCCGGGCTGGGTCGTGACCACGGAGGAGCTGGGCCGGGCGTTGATCCGGGTGGCGCGGGAGAAGATCGACCAGCGGGTGCTGGAGAGCCGGGACCTGCGCGCGCTCGGTGCGCGGTGACGCACCTGACAGCGGAGCGGCAGACTACCGGCCGTCCAGGACCTCGCGCACGCGGGCCAGCAGCTCGGGGACCGACCAGGGCTTGTTGAGGAACGGCAGCCCCGGCTCGAGCGCCGACGCTTCCTCGATGTCGCGCTCGGTGTAGCCGCTCGAGAACATCACGGGCATCCGCTTCCCCATGGCGCGGATGGCCTTGTACAGCTCGGGCCCGCCCATCTGCGGCATCACCACGTCGGTCAGCACCAGGCTCACGTCGCCGTTGCTCGCGCCGAGGATCCGCAGCGCCTCCTCGCCGTTCTGGGCGAGCAGCACCGTGTAGCCGTGCTTCTCGAGCACCCGCTGCGCGGCGCGGCGCAGCGCCGGCTCGTCCTCCGCCACCAGGATCGTCTCGCTCCCGCCGCGGGCGACCGCCGCCGCCGCCGGGCGCCGCGCCTCGCGCGCCGGCGCCGCCGCCGCCGGGAAGTACAGGCTGATGGTGGTGCCCTTCCCCGGCTCGCTCTCGACCAGGATGCGGCCGCCGACCTGCGTCACGAGGCCGTAGACCATCGCCATCCCGAGACCCGTGCCGCTCCCGACGGACTTGGTGGTGAAGAACGGCTCGAACACCCGCCGCACCGTCTCGGCGTCCATCCCCACGCCGGTGTCGCGCACCCGCACGATCACGTAGTCGCCCGGGTTCGCGCAGCCGACGCGCAGCACCTCGCGGCGCCCGAGCCGCGCGCGCCCGGTCGAGACGGCGAGCGTGCCGCCCGAGGGCATCGCGTCCCGCGCGTTGGTGGCCAGGTTCATCAGCACCTGCTCGATCGCACCCGGATCGGCCAGCACGTACGACGGCTGCTTGAGCGCCAGCTCGACCGCGATGTCCTCGCGCAGGAGGCGCCGGAGCATCCGGGAGAAGTCGCCGATCAGCTCGGCGAGGTCCACCGTCCGGATCTCCAGGCGCTGGCGCCGCCCGAACGCGAGCATCTTGCGCGTCAGCTCCGCGCCGCGCTCCGCCGAGCGGCGGACGATGCGCACCTCCTCGCGCGCCTCGTCGTCGTGGGAGACTTTCTCCTCCAGCAACCCGCTCGAGGCCAGGATCGTGGTCAGCAGGTTGTTGAAGTCGTGCGCGATGCCGCCGGCGAGCTGCCCGACCGCCTCCATCTTCTGTGCCTGGCGCAGCTGGTACTCGAGGCTGCGCCGCTCGGTGACGTCGTGGGAGACCGCGATGTAGCGCGCGATCCCGCCGGCTGCGTCGCGCACCGGCGTGACCACGACGGCCACCGTCAGCGTCGAGCCGTCCTTGCGGCGGTACGCGTACTCGCCCCGCCACACCTCGCCGCGCCGCAGCACCTCCCACAGCGCCCCGTCGGCCTTCGCGTCGTGGTAGTCCGCCCGCAGCATCTCCGGCCGCTGGCCGATCAGCTCCCCGAGTGCGTAGCCGGTGCCGGCGGCCATCGCCTCGTTCACCCACTCGATGCGGCCGTCCCGGTCGAGGAACATCACGCCGTTGGCCACGGCGTCGAGCGCCGCGGCCTGGATCCTCAGCCGCTCCTCGACCGCGTGCCGCTCGGAGACGTCGCGCAGGACCACGAACGCCGCCGGCCGGCCGCCGTAGCGGATGACGCTCGCGCGGACCTCGACGTTCACCACCGTCCCGTCGAGGCGCACGAACTTCTCCTGCACCAGCGGGCCGATGTGGCCGTTCTCCATCATGTCGCGGATGCGTGCGAGGACCGCCATCCGGTCGTCCGCGTGCACGAACCGGATGACCGGCTGCCCCACGAGCTCGGCGGGGCTCGAGGCTCCGAGCAGCGTCGCCAGGGCGCCGTTGACGTAGACGAACTTGCCGTCGCTGTGGACGCCGATCGGGTCCGGCGCCATCTCGACCAGCGTGCGGTACCGCTCCTCGCCTTCCCGCAGCTCGCGCTCGGCGCGCTCCTGGGCCGCCCGCGCGTCCCGGGCGGGCCGGATCACCAGCAGGTACAGCGCCGGCGCCGCGATCGCGGCCAGGAGCAGGCTCTCCACGGCCACGCCGGCGGCACCGCCCGCCAACCCCATGCCTCCCCTGAGCAGCGCGAGCATCAGGTGCGCGAGCAGGACGACCGCCACGGCCGCGGCGATGCGGAGCCAGGAATAGGCCCGACGACTCATACCCGAACGGGAGGAGCAGTAATTATGCCGCTACTGACGGGCGGAGGTAACTCCTATTCGCTGCAGCAGTTACGGCCAGCGCTCTTGGCCCGGTACAGCGCGGCGTCGGCCGCGCCCACGAGCTGCTCGGACGTGGGCCACTCCTCGCCGCCGTCGTAGCGGGCGATGCCGGCCGAGAGCGTGATGGTGGAGGCGGTGCGCCCGGTCTCGACGGGGAGCGCCGCGACCGAGGTACGGAAACGCTCGGCCGCCTGGAATCCGCCGGCGCCGCCGGCGGCCGCCAGCACGGCGAGGAACTCGTCGCCGCCGTAGCGGCCGAGCCAGTCCACGGCGCGCCCGGCGTCGGCCAGCCGGCGCCCGACCTCGGCCAGGATGCGGTCGCCGCCGGTGTGCCCGACGGAGTCGTTCACGGCCTTGAAGTGGTCGATGTCGAGCATGATGACCGTGATGGGCTGGCGGACGCGCGCCGCGCGGCGGATCTCCCGCGTCAACGCGTCCATCACGACCTCGCGGCGGTAGAGCCCGGTGAGCCGGTCGTACAGCGCCGTCGTCTGCGAATCGGCGAACCGGGAGGCGGTGGTCAGGGCGACGCCGAGGACGAACGCCGCGGCGCCGTACTGCACGATGATGGTGCTCACGCCCCACTCCGGCACCCAGCCCCAGGACAGCGCCGCGTCGTGGACCGCGGCGAGCGCCAGGACGAGGCTGCCCCAGAACATCGTCGTGCCGTGGGCGAGGCCCCGCCGGCGGGCCGACGCCGCGAGGGCGACGAGGACGGCGGCGGCGGCCACGACGCCGAGGTCGTACGGGTACCGCTCGACCCACCGCACCTGGCTCCACTCCGGCACGATCAGCGCGACCGGCACCAGGAAAGTGAAGTAGACGCCGAGGCCGCCCGCCGTGCGCGCGGCCGGCGAGCCCGCGTCGATCTCGAAGATGCCGCGGGCCCCGAAGGCCAGCGCGGCGACCGACGCGGCACCGAGGCCGACGTAGAGGCGGAACCAGTCCACCGCCGGCGAGAGCGCGAGCCGCACCGAGGGCATCCAGTTCACGAAGAACAGCGCCAGCGCCGCGCAGAACAGGAACACGAACAGGTGCTCGCGCGCCTCGCGGCGGCGCGCCCAGAAGAACAGCTGGTAGACGGCGAGGCCGACGAACAGCACCGCGGCGGCGAGCATGTAGAGGTCGCCGCGCCGCGACTCGGACAGCAGGCGCGCCAGGGGCTCGACGACCACGGTCTCCATCGGCCCGGGGTCGCGCTCCAGCGAACAGATCCGGATCGCCACCAGGTGCGTGCCGGGCGCGAGGCTCGTCAGCGGGATGGGGAAGGCCGTGGGCATCGCGGTGCGTGCGCGGTAGTTCGGCGGGAAGTCCCCCACCCCGCCGAGCCGGACGCCGTCCACGAAGACCTCGTAGGCGAAGCCGTTGAGGCGGAGCCCCAAGGCCAGCTGCAGCGCGGGCGTGCGGTCGAGCACGTACCGGCCCCGGTACCATCCGAAGCCCTCGCGCTGCGCGGCGCCCCCGCGGCGCCACGGCGCGGCGAGGGCGACCGCCGGCCAGCGGGCGTCGTCGTAGGCCGGGCTCGCGAACGCGCTCGAGTCCCCGGCGTGGAACCGCCACGGCCCCTCCAGCGGCACGCTGCCCGAGGGCGGCACCGGCCAGGGCGCCTGGAGCAGCAGGGCCAGGAGGAATGCCAGCATGGCCGGCTAACCTAGCATCCGGGGTAGTGCCCGGCGAGCGGCCGCGCCCGCGCCCCCGTCGTCCGGGCCCGACTCCGCCGCAGCGTTGCGCCCGCCGGAAGCCGCCGCGCTATCTTATCAGGACCATGATCGCGCCCACCGTTGCTCCGCGGGTGTCCGAGCGGGAGGCGCGCGACGTCGCCGAGGCCGCGCGCGAGACCGAGTGGCACGCCCCCAGTTTCCTGGCCGAGCTGTTCGGCGGCCGACTGCGGATGGACCTCATCCATCCGTATCCCGAGCCGAGTCCCGAGGACGAAGCGCGTGCCAAGCCGTTCCTGGAGGCGCTCGAGCGCTTCCTGCGCGAGAAGGTGGACGGCGACGCGATCGACCGGACGGGCAAGGTCCCGCCGGAGGTCGTGCAGGGGCTGAAGGACCTCGGCGCGTTCGGCATCAAGATCCCCCGCGAGTACGGGGGGCTCGGCCTCTCCCAGCTGCACTACACGCGCGCCATCGCGATGGTCTCCAGCGTGTGCGGCTCCACCGTGGCGCTGCTGTCGGCGCACCAGTCCATCGGGGTGCCGGGGCCGCTCAAGGCGTTCGGCACGCCGGAGCAGAAGCAGAAGTACCTGCCCAGGCTGGCGCGGGGCGCCGTGTCGGCGTTCGCCCTCACGGAGCCCGGCGTGGGCTCGGATCCGGCGGCGATGGAGACCACCGCCGTGCCGACCCCCGACGGGCAGGCCTGGATCCTCAACGGCGAGAAGCTGTGGATCACCAACGGGACCATCGCCGA
>DASPSV010000127.1:0-3293 GCA_035623755.1 Gemmatimonadales bacterium | reverse complement strand
CATGATGGCGACGGTGGCGCTGCTGGCGCTGGTGATCGTGATCGAGTCGGTGCCGGTGTACCGCTACCTGCGCGCCGCCTTCGACCAGGAGCCGCTCCGGATCTCGCCCCTGATGATCGTCGCGTTCCTGCTGGTCATCGGGGTGTGCGTCGCGTGCACCGTGGTGCCGCTCAGGATCGCCCTCCGGAAGATCGAGCAGTTCGAGTTCTAGGCCGCCTCCCCCGCCGCGGTCACGAGCGCGGCGTCGGGTGGTCGGTGAGGACCGGCAGGAACGCCACCCAGGGGCCGACCTCTTCGCGGTACTGCTTGGCCATCACGCGCGCGATCTGCGCGACGTGCCCGAGGTCGTGCACCACCCACGCCGCCAGCAGCTGCCGCAGCGTCACCCGCCCGAGGGCGGGGTGCATGCCCGGCAGGTCCAGCGCGCGGGACCCGAGGTCCCAGGAGCGGATCTGCGACAGGTTCGCGGCGCGCAGCCCGGCGAACTCGTCGAGCAGCGACGCGAGCGTGCGCCCGGCGTTGCGCGCGCGGTGGCGGAAGCGGTCGTAGGGCTCGAAGCGCGGATCCGGCCCCTCGGCGAGGATGATGCGCGCCCGGGCGAGCCAGTCGGTCTCCTCGCCGTCGATCAGGTGGCCCACCACGTCGAACGGGCTGAACGTGTCCGGCCCCTCGGTGCCGCGGATCCACGCCTCGCCGAGTCCGCCGAGCATCGCGCGGACCGTGGCCGGCGTCCGGCCGAGGACGTCCATCGAGGCCGACAGATCGAAACTCATGGCTCCCTCCGTTCCCGCGACGCGGCTCCCCCGGCCGGCTTGCGGCCGGGCGCAGGGCGCCGGATACTGCGCTACCGATGCCCTTCCCCGACGGCTTCGCCACCGCGCGGCTCGTCGCCGAGCGCTTGAGGCCGGACCACTACGCCGACCTGCTCCGGATGCACGCCGACCCGGTGCAGATGGAGCTCCTGGGCGGCGTGCGCGACGCGGCGCAGACGACCGAGTACCTCGAGAAGAATCTCGCCCACTGGGCCGCGCACGGCTTCGGCGCCTGGATGCTGCGGGACGCGGCCGGCGGCCCGATCGTGGGGCGCGCCATCCTGCGCCACCTCGACGTGGACGGCGTGGACGAGGTGGAGGTGGGCTACTCGCTGGATCCGGCGTGGTGGGGGAAGGGCCTCGCGACGGAGATCGCGGCCGCCTGCCTCGATCACGCGCGCAGCGACCTGGGCCTCGCGACCGTGGTGGCCGTGACGCTGCCCCACAACGCCCGCTCGCGGCGCGTGCTCGAGAAGGTCGGCCTGGCGCTCGACCGCGAGTGGCCGCACGCCGGGATCCCGCACGTGCTGTACCGCATCCGCTGGGCCTGAAGCGCCGCGCCCCTCGCCCTACGGGACGAGGACGATCTTGCCGCGCGCGCCCGGGGCCATCACGCGCCGGTGCGCCTCGGGCGCCGACGCGAGCGGCAGCTCGACCGCCACCACCGGGCGCAGCGTCCCGTCGCCCAGGGCGGCCTGGAGCCCGGCGTGGATCTCGGCCGCCTCGGCCTCAGACACGCGCCACAGCAGCATGCCGACGACCGACGCGTCGCGCGACATCAGCTCGCGGGGATTGACCTCGACGCTGCCCCGGGAACCGATCACGACCACGCGCCCACGCGGGGCCAGCAGCGTGAGGTCGTGCCCGAGGTTCACGTTGGCGAGCATCTCGAGGATCAGGTCGGCGCCGGCGCCGCCGGTGAGATCGCGAATCTGCTGCAGGTACTGCGGGTCACGGTGATCCACCGCGTGGTGCGCGCCTTCGCGACGCACCAGCTCGAGCCCCTCGTCGCTGCCGGCCGTGCCGATCACCACCAGCCCCGCCGCGCGCGCGAGCTGCACCGCCGCCAGTCCGACGCCGCCGCTGGCGCCGTGGACCAGCACCGTCTCGCCCGGCCGTGGGCGCGCGATCTGGAACAGCGCGCGGTACGCCGTGCCGCAGGGCACCCAGATCCCCGCGCCCTGGGCGAAGCTCACCGCCTCGGGCAGCGGATGGACCTGGGACCGACGGCACAACGCCAGCTCGGCGTACGCACCGGTGAGCGTGCGCGCCGTGTACACCCGTGCGCCGGGCCCGAGGTCCACGCCGGAGCCCGCGGCCTCGACGACGCCGGCCGCGTCCGAGCCGGGCGTGTACGGCAGGGTCGGGTTGGCGGCGCCGTAGTTCCCGGACCGCATGTAGGTGTCGTACGGGTTCACGCCGGCAGCCTTCACGCGGACCAGGACCTCGCCGGCCTGCGGCCGGGGATCCGGCACGTCCTCGACCTTCAGGACCTCGGGGCCGCCGAAGGCGGCGACGCGGATCGCCTTCATGGATCCGAGTTCCCGATGTCCAGCACCACCTTCCAGCTGCCGTCGCCCTGCTTGCGCCAGATGGTGACGTAGCTGCCGTGGGTGGCGGCGGTGCTGTCCTTGAGCCGCACGGTCCGGTCCCAGCGTCCGACGGTGTAGCCCATGTTGCCGCCCGGGGAGACCTCGACCGACACGGGGCGCCACGTCAGCGTCCGCGTCGTGTCGCCGAGCGACGGCGCCATCAGCGCGCGGATCGCGGCGTGGCCCACGACGTTGCGTCCCGGGATGACCTGGACCCCGCTGTCGGCGAAGAAGCTCACCCAGCCCTCGACGCCGTGCTCCGCGGTGGCCTTCGCGAACGCGAGGTCGGCGTTGCGGATCGCCTCCGCGGCCCCGGCCCCGTTCTGCCTTCCGGCGCAGCCCGCCGCAGCCGCCAGCGCCGCCGCCGCGAGCGCGCACCACCTCGTCCTCATGCGTGCCTCCCGATGCACCGCGGCCGGCCGGAGCTTCCCGGCCGGCCGGCGGCGTTCCAGCGACTACGACTTCGGATTCAGGGCCCGGTCGATCCGGAACCGGAGATCGGCGATGTGTGCCCGCGTCTCCCGGTTCGCCGCCTTGGGCAGCGCCAGGCGGAGCGCCCCGTCCAGGTCCGAGAGCTCGGCGCGGATCAACGCCCGCGCGTCGCCGGGCAGCGGCGCCGGCGGCCGGAAGCCGGGCGGCAGCGGCCCCCCGCCGAGCCGCGGCAGGGCGGCCGGCGGGTTGAGCTTGTCGTTCATCAGGTCCACGAACGCGCGCTGCAGGTTGCGGCGGTACGCGTCCACCGCCACCCGCGGCGCCGCCAGCTCGGAGAACGACGCGCGCCGCACGTCGCCCAGGAGGTCGCCGATCCCGTACGCGGGAGCGGCCGGCGTGGCCGTCGCCATCTGGTCGGCGAGCCGGTCTAGCCGCCCGTCGTCGAACAGCTGCCGCA
>DASPSV010000110.1:0-61422 GCA_035623755.1 Gemmatimonadales bacterium | reverse complement strand
GCGCGAGGCGCTGGCGCAGACCTTCCTGTCGGTGGTCCTGATCCTGCTGCTCAGGCGGGCCGGCTGGCACCACGTGCACGCGGCGCTCGCGCGCGATCCCCGCGGCCGCGACTGGCTGATCGCCGGCAACGCCCAGTCGGGGAAGTCCACCACCGCGGCGCTCCTGGCGACGTGGGGCTGGGCGGTGGGCTGCGACGACGCCGCGTTCCTGGTGCGGCGCGACGCCGGCGTGGAAGCGGTGGCGCAGCGCGCGCCGGTCGCGCTCCGGCCCGCGGGCCGGGCCCTGCTCGGCCTCGACGGCGGCACCGCCGCGCGGGGCGGGCGCAAGACCGTCTTCTTTCCCGAGGACCTCGGCGGGACGTGGGCGCCGCGGGTGGAGCCGCGCATCGTGGTGTTTCCGCGCATCGAGGGCGATCGCACCAGCGCCGCGCCGGTTCCGGCGCGCGAGGCGCTGGCGGAGCTGGTGCGCTGGTCGGCGTGGGTGGTCCTCGAGCCCGACCTGGCGCAGGAGCACCTGGACCTCCTGGGCGCGCTGGCGCGCCAGGCGCGCTGCTACCGCGTCGCGCTGGCGCCCGACGTGTTCCGTCACCGTGACCTGCTGATGGAGCTGGTGCCATGACGCGCCGCTACCGGCGGCACCCGGAGCTGCGGCTCACGGCGCTCGAGGGCGAGGGCGTGGCCCTGCACCTGGGCACGCGGCGCTACTACACGGTGAGCGAGAGCGGACTCGACCTGCTCGAGGCGCTCGAGAGGCCGCGCTCGCTCGAGGAGCTGGTGGCGGTGCTGACCTCGAAGTACCAGGTCACGGTCGCCGTGGCGGCGGACACCACGCGGGCCTTCCTCGACCGGGGCGTGCAGGCCGGCGTGCTGCTGGTGGAGGAGCGGCCCTGAGCGGCGAGCTGTCCACCGCGTGGCGGGTGCGGGCGCTGGCGGCCTGCGCCGTGCTGCCGCCGCTCCTGTCGGTCGTGTCGCTGGAGCGGATCGTCCGCGCGGCGGGCACGGGACCGGCGGGCGCGGGTGCGGTCCCCGACGATGCGGTCCTCGCCGCGTACGTGAGCCAGGTGCTGTACCGGCTGCCGCCGCCGTGGCGCCACACCTGCCTGCGGCGCGGCGTCGTGCTGTACTGGCTGCTGCGCCGGTCCGGCCGTCCCGTCGAGCTGCGCATCGGGGTCCGCCGGGAGGCGGGCGCGGCGCTGGCCGCGCATGCGTGGCTGATGAAGGACGGCGCGCCCTACCTCGAGCCGGACCCCTCGCACAGCGCCCGCTTCACCGAGATCGCGAGGTTCCCCTCGCCCGTGGCCGGATGAGCCGGCACCCGGCGCGCGCGCTCGCCGCCACCCTCCGGCTGCGGCCGGCGGGGAGCGCGGCGTCCGTCCGCGACGCGTGGCGCGCGCTGGACGCCCGCGCGGCGGCGGCGGCGGTGGCGTGGGAGGGCGGCACCCAGTGGCTGCTGCGGCGCCTGGCGGCGCTCGGCCTCGAGGACGCCGTGCCGGAGGCCGTGGGCGCGGCGCTCCGCGCGCGCGCCTCGGCGGAGCGGGCCCACGGCCTGCTCGTGGACGCGGAGGCGGATGGAGTGCTGCGCCTCCTGAACGAGCGCGGCGTGCCCTGCGTGGCGATCAAGGGCACCGCGCGGCGCGCCGCCGCCGCGCGCTACCCGTTCGCCGACGCGCGCGACACGCTCGACGTGGACCTGCTCCTGCCGGCCGCGCGCGTGGAGGAGACGTGGAACGACCTGCGCTCGCGCGGCTGGGACTACGTGACCGAGCCGTCGGCGACGCCGGCCGGCCACTACCATCCGCCGCCGCTCAAGGGGCCGAACGGCATCGGCGTGGAGCTGCACCGGTCCACGGGCCCGGGCGTCGCGCCCGCCGAGGCGTGGCGGCGCGCGACGCGCGCCGGCGAGGACCTGGTGTGGCACGGCGTGCCGGTGCGCGTGCCGAATGCGACGGAGCTGCTGTGGCACGGGCTCGCGCACGCGGTGCAGATGGGCCCGGCCGGGTTCCGGCTGCGCTACTTCCTCGACGGCGCATCGATCATGGCCTCGGGAGCGGCGCTGGACTGGGAGCTGGTGGCGTCGCGGCTCGCGGCGGGCGACGAGGCGGACCCGCGGCTGGCGCGGGCGTGGCTCGCCGCCGCCGCGGACCTCGCCGGGCCGCCGCCCGTGCCGGCGGCCGCGGATGGCGGCTTCGACCTCGAGCGCGCGCTCGCCTGGCGGCTGCGGGTGCTCGCGGGCGGCGACGGCGCGTTCCGCGAGCGGCTGCTGGAGGAGGGCACGCGCGCCGAGCTGGGCGTCGGCACCACGCCGGTGGTGGCAGGCACGGGACCGTTCCGGCAGGCGCGCCGCTGGGTCGCGGGCCGGGTGGCGCGGGCCGCGTATCGCGCGTGGCGCACCACGGCCGGTCCGCCGCCGGGGGAGGGCGCCGCGTGACCCGGGGCGTGAGCGGCCGTGGCCGCCTGGCCCGCTGGTGGGACCTCGTGGCCATGCTGGCGTGGCGCGACATCCGGATCAAGTACAAGCAGTCGGTGATGGGCTTCCTGTGGGCGATCCTGATGCCGGCGCTGGTGGTCGGCGCCGGCGTGGCGGTGCAATACGGCCTCGGGTGGTACGCGGGCCGGCAGGTGGACACCCGGAACCTCGCCGCGGTCGCCGTGAAGTCGGTGCCGTGGGCGTTCTTCGTCGCCTCGCTGCGGTTCGCCACCAACAGCCTGATCGCCAACAGCGAGCTGGTGACGAAGGTGTACCTGCCGCGCGAGGTGTTCCCGGTCGCGGCGGTGCTGTCGCAGTTCGCGGACTTCGGCGTGGCGTCGCTGGTGCTGATCGTGATCCTCGCCTTCACCGGCGTCGGCGCCAGCGTGGCGCTGGTGTGGGTGCCGCTCCTGGTGCTCGGCCTGGTGGCCCTGTGCCTCGGCCTGGGGATGTTCCTGTCGGCCGCGGCGCTGTTCTTCCGCGACGTGAAGTACCTGGTGGACGTCGTGATCACCTTCGCCGTGTTCTTCACGCCGGTCTTCTACCCGGTCGAGATCTTCGGGCGCCACGCGAGCGCCGCGCTTCTCAACCCGGTGGCCCCGCTGCTGGTGGGCCTGGCCGGCGCCGTCGTGGGCGGGCGGCCGCCCGATCCCGGCTGGACGGCGTACGCGCTCGGCGTGGCGGCCGCGTGCTGCGCGGGCGGGGTGCTCGCCTTCCGGCGTCTCGAGCCCTGGTTCGCGGAGCGGATCTGAGCCGCATGGACGACACCACCGTCGCCGTCGAGCACGTCTCGAAGAAGTTCCGCCGCGGCGAGCTGCACGACTCGCTCCGCGACCTCGTGCCGGCGCTGGTGCGCCGCGCCGTGCGCCGCACCGGCCGGCCCGAGCTGGCGGCGCGGGAGTTCTGGGCGCTCGACGACGTGTCGTTCACCGTCGGCCGGGGCGAGGCGCTCGGCGTGGTGGGCGGCAACGGCGCCGGCAAGAGCACGCTGCTCAAGCTGCTGGGCCGCATCCTGCGCCCGACCCGCGGCGCGGTGCGGATCCACGGCCGGCTGTCGGCCCTGATCGAGGTGAGCGCCGGCTTCCACCCCGACCTCACGGGGCGCGAGAACGTCTACCTCTACGGCACCATCCTCGGCATGTCCCGCCAGGACATCCGGCGCCGCTTCGACGCGATCGTGGGGTTCTCCGGGCTCGAGGAGTTCATGGACACGCCGGTCAAGCGCTACTCGTCCGGCATGTTCGCGCGGCTCGGCTTCTCCGTCGCGGCGCACGTCGACCCCGACGTGCTGCTGGTGGACGAGGTGCTGAGCGTCGGCGACCTGGTCTTCCAGCGCCGCTGCATGGAGCGGATGCGCGAGGTGATCCGCCAGGGCACCACGGTGCTGTTCGTGTCGCACAACCTGCGGGCCGTGAACGACCTGTGCAGCCGCGCGCTGCTCCTCGACCACGGCCGGGTGACGGCCGCGGGCGCCCCGGCCGAGGTGACGCAGGCGTACCTCCTGGCGTCGCTGGCCGGCCGCCGCGACGTGGACGGGCGCGACGCGCACATCGCGCGCATCACCGTCCGCGGCGCCGACGGGCCGCGCACGCTGTTCCAGGCGGGCGAGCGGGCGTGGGTGGACGTGGAGCTCGCGGCGCGGACCGCGTGCGAGCGGCTGTCCGTCTCGCTGGTCGTCCAGGACGGCAACGCCCAGCAGGTGTTCGACACCTCGACCGAGCGGCTGGGCCAGCGGCCGATCGACCTTCAGGCCGGCGGCATCTTCCGCTGCTCGGTGCAGCTGGACCTGCACCTCGCGCCCGGCACGTTCCACCTCGGGGCGATCCTCAAGCGCTACGACATCGAGCGGGAGTACGACCGCTGGGCCCCCGCGGCGTCGATCGTGATCGAGTCGGACCGCGACGTGCGCGGCGTCGCCAACCTGTATCCCCGCGTCGTGGCGTTCGAGCCCGGACCGGCGTCGCCGGGCTCCGGGCGGCCGTAGGCGTGGGGCGGGGGTCCGGGGCGCGCGCCGCGCGGCGCGGCCAGCCGGCGAGCGCCGGCCGGGCGCGGGGGCCGGGCCTCGCGCTCGCCGCGGTCGGGATCGCCGTGGTGCTGGGCCTCACGCTGACGCCGGACTCGGGGCCGGACACCGGCACGTTCCGCTGGTGCGTGCTGTGCGGCGACGGCGGCGCCGCCGACTTCATCGCCAACGTCGCGCTGTTCGTTCCGCTCGCGGCCGGCCTGGTGCTCGCCGGCATGCGGGGCCGCACGATCGTCGCCGCCGCGTTCGTCCTCTCGGCGCTCATCGAAACCCTGCAGCTGTGGATCCCCGGCCGCGAGTCCACGCTCGGCGACATCATCTCGAACACGAGCGGGGCCGCCTTGGTCGTGCTCGCTTGGCACTTCTGGGCGCGGCGCCGCTCCCTGTCGGGGGGGGCGCTCGCGGCCGCGGCAATGCTGGTGGCGCTCGCCGGCGCGGGCCTGGCGCTCCGGCCCAGCCTGCCCGCGTCGGCCTGGTACGGCCAGTGGACCGCCGCGTTGGCGCAGTTCGAGACCTACGGGGGCCGGGTGCTGCGCGTGGACCTGGACGGTGCTCCGCTGCCCGACGGGCCGCTCCCGGATGCGCGGTCGGTGCGGGACTCCCTCGCCGGCGGCGCGACGCTCCGGGTGCTGGCGGTCGCGGGCCCGCGCACACGCACGCTGGCGCCGCTGTTCGGCATCGCGGACGGCGTCCAGCGGGAGATCCTGGAGCTGGGGGCCGACCGGGACGACCTCGTGCTGCGCGTCCGCCGGCGCGCGGCGGACCTCGGTCTCGACGCGCCGGACCTGCGCTGGCGCGGCGCCCTCGCCGGCGTTCAGCCCGGCGACACGCTGGCCCTGCTCGCGCGGCGCGCGGGCGGCGGCTGGTGCCTGGCCGTGAACGGGCGCGAGCGGTGCGGCCTCGCGTTCGCCGCGGGCCGCGCGTGGGCGCTGGTCCACGCGATGTCCGGCCTGCCGGCCGCGGCGCAGGCCGCGCTCGACTGCGCGTTCATGGCGCTGCTGGCGCTGCCGGTGGGCGCGCTGCTCAAGCGGAACGCGGCGGGCGCGGCCGTCGCGCTCCTCGCGCTCGGCGGCGCGGCCGTGCTGCCGGTGCTCGTGGGCCTCTTGCCGACGCCGGCGATCCAGCTGGCGGCGTCATACGCCGGTCTCGCGGCCGGCGCCCTCACGCCAGGGGGAGACGAGCGAGCGGACGCACCGGTCGATGCGGGCGTACGCTGAGCGGAACGCGTCGAGCGGCTGGTTGACGGGATCCGGCACGTCGCGCCACGGCCCGGGCTCGGGATCGAGATCGCCGAGGAGCAGGACGCGACCCGCGAGTCCGGGCCGCATCGCCAGGACGCGACGCCGCTGCTCGCGGTCCATCACGACGACGAGGTCGGTGTTGACCAGGTGAGCGCCGGTGATGAGCTGCGACCGGTGGCCGGCGAGGTCGACGCCGAGCTC
Source organism: Gemmatimonadales bacterium (assembly GCA_035623755.1). Lineage (GTDB taxonomy): Bacteria > Gemmatimonadota > Gemmatimonadetes > Gemmatimonadales > JACORV01 > Fen-1245. Next base: position 55,490 of record DASPSV010000110.1, on the reverse strand, counting down.
GGCGGCGGCGGCGACGGCGTCGGACGGCGAGCGCCGGCCCGCCGCGAGGAAGCCCGCGGACGCGACGTCGACGTAGGCGGGGAGCAGGCGGCGCGCCGCGCCGGCCGCGAACGGGCTGCGGCACAGGTTGCCGTGGCACAGGAACAGCAGCGACGGCGGCTGCGGGCGTCGCGCCAGGCGCCGCAGGGTCATCCAGCGCCTCCCGCGGTGCAGCAGGCGGGCCAGGAAGCCGAGCGCGGGGCGCGGCGGGGACGGCGGCGCGTCGGGACTCATGGGCATCGAATGTATCCTGCGTCACGTTCCGCCGCGCCCCGCGGGCGGGCGCATTGCCCCGGCGCCCCACCGGCTCTAAGTTTGCCCGGACCAATGAGCTTGCGGCGCCGGTTCGGGGAGTCTGTGGTGGCGGCCATCGCGTGCGGGATCGCGATCGGCCCGCTCGCCGCTCCCGGCGCGAGAGCGCAGACCGTGACGACGGGCGGGATTCGCGGCGCCGCGGTCTCGACCGCCGGCCAGATCGTGGCGGGCGTGCGCATCACGATGACGCACCACGCCACCGCGTGGTCGCGCACCGCCGTCACCGACGGCCTCGGCCTGTACCAGAGTCCGGCGCTGCTGCCGGGACGCTACGACCTCCGCGCCGAGCGGCTCGGCTACCGGCCGCTGGTGGTGCTCGACGTCTCGGTGAGCGCCGCGGCGGTCGTGACCCTCGACCTGCGGCTCACGCCGTCCGATCCGCCCGTCACCCAGACCGACACGGCGTCCTACGTCGAGGGCGCGCTGCACGCGTCGCTCGCGCGCGGGACGTGGGATCTCGGCAACGACCTGGCCGACCTCGTGGATCCGATGGGCCGGGTCGCGTCGGTCGCCGCGCTCGCGTCCGCGAACGTCGGCGGCCTGGCGATGGAAGGGTTCCCGGACCGGCTCGCCTCGGTGGGCGTGGACGGCATCCCCCGCACGCCGGCCTCGAGCCCGGGCGTCGCGCGCCCCGACTTCTCGACCGTGGGGCTGCCGCTGGCGGGCCTGCAGCACGTGGAGATGTCGAACGGGACCGACGTGGAGTGGCCCGGCGTCGGCGGCGGGCTGCTCAGCGCGTTCAGCGCGCGCGCGCCGCGGACCTCACAGGTGCGGGGCTTCGCCGACGGCGGAAACGGCGGCTACCGCGGCAGCGTGGTGCTGGGCGGGCCGGTGGTGCGCGACACGGCCTGGGGCATCGTCGGCGTGGACGCGCGGCGCATCAAGACGCCGCTCAAGGCGCCGTGGCCGTCCGACACCGGCGCCGCCGCGGTGCTGGTGGCCGAGCCGTCGCTCGCGGGCTACGCCAAGGCGCTGACCCAGCAGACCGACCTGATCACGGCGTTCGGCCGCTTCGACTGGGACATCGCCCGCGGCCAGACCCTCGCGCTGCGCGCGGCGGTGTCCACCGCCACCGCGAGCGACGTCGCGCTCGGCCCGGGGCGCTTCACCGGGCTCGGCACGTCGCTCGACGCGCGCGACGTGTCCGCGTCGCTCGCGTTCAACTCGCGGCTCAACGCGCAGCTGGGCTCCGAGATCTCGGTCGCGATCGACCGCAGCGTGCGCGACTACTCCGCGCCGGCGCTGCCGCTCACGCTGCTGCCCGCTGAGGGCCTGGCGGCGGGGGCCGACGGGGCGGCGCCCGGGCGGTTCGAGCGCGACGTCACCCGCGCCACCGCGGCGCTGCTGTACCGGACCGGCGGGCACGCGCTGAAGGTCGGCGCCGAGCTGTCGTGGACCAACCACGACATCAACTACGATCCGTGGCGGAACGGCGTGTTCGCGTTCGGGAGCACGGCCGACCTCCTCGCGGGCCGCGGGTCCTACGTCCAGTCGGTGGGCGGCATCCCGGACGCGACCTTCAGCATCTCCGCGACCACGTTCTTCGTGCAGGACGCGTGGACGCCGGTGAACGGCCTGGACGTGCTGCTCGGCCTGCGCGCCGAGCGCGAGCACTGGCCCACCGGCGGCGTGACCCCCGACCTGGACTGGACCCGGCTGAGCGGCGTCCCGAACCAGGGCGTCCCGTCGCTCAAGACGCAGCTCAACCCGCGGTTCGCCTTCGTCTGGTCGGCGGGCCCCCAGCGCGACTGGCTGCTGCGCGGCGAGGCGGGGCTGGCCTCCGAGGGCGTGGACCCGTCGGTGCTCGCCGAGGTGCTGAACCACGACGGCACCGCCGAGATGCGGCGCGGCGTCGGGCTGCTCGGCGCCTGGCCCGCGGCGCCGTCCTACAGCGCCGCCCCGGTCACCGGGCCGGTGCTCGCGCTCCTCAACGCGCGCTTCCAGGCGCCGCGGACCGCCCGCACCGGCATGAGCCTCGCGCGGGCGTTCGGGCCCGGGCTGTCGATCCAGCTGTCCGGGCAGTACCGGCACACCGACTTCCTGCCGCGGCGCAGCGACCTGAACCTGCTCCTGGCACCGCCGTTCACCGACCAGTTCGGGCGGCCGGTCTACGGCACGCTCCAGCAGTACGGCTCCCTGCTGGTCGCCGCGCCGGGGAGCAACCGGCAGTTCAGCGCGTTCGACCGGGTGTGGGCCATCGACCCGACCGGGTACTCGGACTACTACGGACTCACCGTCTCGCTCGAGCGCCTGCGGGCGCGGGGTCTGAGCGTGTGGGTGAGCTACACGTACTCGCACACGACCGACAACACGCCGGGCCTCGCCGGCAGCGTGCCGGAGGCGCAGCTGTCGCCGTTCCCGAACGGCGCCGGAACGTCGGACTGGCGGGACGGGCGCTCCGACCTCGACGTGCCGCACCGGCTGGCGCTCGGCGTGGAGCTGTCGGGCGGCGCCGTGCGGCTGGCGGGCCTGGTGCGTCTCCAGTCGGGCCTGCCCTACACGCCCGGCTTCCGTCCCGGGGTGGACGCCAACGGCGACGGCGCGGCGGGCAACGATCCGGCCTTCGTCTCGGACAGCGTGCCGGGCGCGGCCGCCGTGGTGGACGCCAACGCGTGCCTGAAGTCGCAGCTCGGGTCGTTCGCCTCCCGGAACTCGTGCCGCGGTCCGGCCGTGACCGCGGTGGACGCGCGGCTCGTCGTCAGCCTGTCCGCCGTGGTGCACGTGCCCCTGTCGCTGGTCGTGGACGGGCTCAACCTGGTGAGCACCAACAGCGGGATCATCGACAACGCGCTGTACCTCGTGGACCGCACCCGCACCGTGACCACCAGCGCCGCGACGGGCGTCGTGTCGGTGCCGCTGGTGGGGAACCCGAACTTCGGCAGGGTGCTGGTCCGCGACACGCCCGGCGCGACGGTGCAGGCGGGCCTGAGGTTCGACTTCTGATGCGGCGCGCCACCGTCCTGCGCCTCGCGGCCCTCGGCGCCGCGGCGATCCTCGGCTGCACCAACGGCGGGGAAGGCCGGATCACGGTGATCTCGGGGACCGGCACGGTGACGGGGATCGTGTTCCTGGACGCCGACGGCTCCCGCACGATCAACGCCGGCGACGACTCGCTGGGGAACGTGACGGTGCGGCTGGTGCACACCGGCGGGCAGGACCTCGGCCTGTCGCAGGTCACCGCCGCGAACGGGACGTTCGTCTTCAGCGCCGTGCCGGTCGGCAACTACGCGCTGCAGCTCGACACCACCGCGTTCGCCGACACCATCCAGATGGTGCGGGTGGACAGCCAGGCCTTCACGGTGCTGCCGGGCGCGACCTCGCGCATCAACATCCTGGCCGGGCGCCCGCTGGTGTCGGTGGCGGCGGCCCGGAAGCTGGCGGTGGGCGCGAAGGTGTTCGTCGTCGGCGTCGCGCTGACCTCCAGCACGGCGTTCGCCGACACCACCACCGCCCTGGCCGACACGTCGGGCGGCATCCGCGTGGCGCGCGCCCGCGCGGTGTTCGCGGCCGGCGACAGCCTGCGGCTGCTGGGCGCGGTGGGCGTGCGCGACGGCCAGCCGGTGCTGAACGACCCGACCGTGTTCGCGCTCGGACCCGGGCACCTCCCGACGGCCACCGCGCTGTCCGCGGCCAAGGCGGCCACGGCGGCGGCGGGGGTCCGGGACGCGCAGCTGGTGAGCGTGGGCGCCACGACCGTGACCGACACGTCGCGCACCGCGACCAGCTTCGTGCTGACCGTGGGCGACACCAGCGGCGCGCTCGCGGTGCAGCTCGACCAGACGGCCGATCCGGCGTTCACCACCGCGAACCTGCCGGGCAACTACGTGCCGGGGAGCACCTTCAACCTGGTCGGCGTGCTGGTGCCGACGGGGGGCGTCTGGCGGCTGCGGGCGCGCTCCGCGCCGGACCTGACGCTGATCCCGCCGCCGGTGATCAGCATCCGCGCGGCGCGCGGCCTCACGACCGGCCGGACCGTGACCGTCGTCGGCGTCGCGCTCAACGCGTCGGGGACCTTCGCCGACAGCAGCGTGTTCCTGGCCGACACCTCGGGCGCGATCCGCCTCACGCGGCTGCGCACCACCGTGGCGGCCGGCGACTCGGTCCGCGTGAAGGCCACGACGTCCTCGCGCGCGGGCCAGCCCACGCTGGACGGCGGCACCTCGACGGCGCTGGGGAAGGGGTTCTTCCCCACGGCGGCGACGCTCACGACCGCGACCGCCGCGTCGGCGTCGGGCGGGACGCGCGACGCCCAGATGGTGATCGTGAACAACGCCACCATCACCGACACGTCGCGAAACTCGACCAGCTTCCTGCTCACGATGAACGACGGCAGCGGCGCGGTCCAGGTGCAGCTCGACGGGACCGCGGACCCCGCGTTCCAGACCGCCCAGCTGCCCGGGAAGTACGTGCCCGGCGCCAAGTTCAACCTCCTGGGCGTGCTGGCCGCCACCGCGCCCGGCACCTGGCAGCTGCGGCCGCGCTCGGCGGCCGACCTCACGCTGATCCCGCCGACGCCCATCAGCATCCGCGCGGCGCGGGCGCTGGCCGCGGGCCAGACGGTCACGATCATCGGCACGGCGCTCAACGGCTCGACCACCTACTCGGACACCACCGTCAGCCTGGCCGACACGTCGGGGGCGATCCGGCTCACGCGGCTCCGCACGGCGGTCAACGCGGGCGACTCGGTGCGCGTGCAGGGCGTGACCTCGACCCGCGCCGGCCAGCCGACGCTCGACGGCGGCACCGCGACGGTGCTCGGGCGCGGGCTGTTCCCGGCGGCGCCGCAGCTCACCACCGCCGTGGCGGCGACCGCCTCGGGCGGGACGCGCGACGCCCAGCTGGTGCAGGTGCTGAGCGCCACGGTGAGCGCGACGGCGACGGTGCTGGGGAACTACCAGATGACGGTGTCCGACGGGAGCGGCAACCTGACCGTGGTGCTCGACGTCGCGGGCAACTACGTCGTCCCGGGCATCTACATCGTGGGGAACATCTTCGACATCGTCGGGATCCTGGTGCCGACCGGCACGGGGACCTGGACGCTCAAGCCCCGCTCCGCGGCGGATCTCGTCAAGCACTAGCGGCGCGCCGCCGGCGCGCCGTGCCGCACCATCCCGCCCGCGTCAGCGCGCCGGGCGCTTCTCCCACAGGTAGAGCACGGCGTCCCGCAGGAACGGCGTCCGGAAGGTGCGCCGCGCACCGCCGTCGACGTCCGCGCCCGCGAGCACGTGCCCGGTCCGGGGGCTGAGCCACTCGACCCCGAATCGTCCCGGTGCCGCCGCGAGGTCGACCGACACCTCGCCGCGGTGCGGCGCGTAGACCAGCGCGCGCGCGCCGGGCGGCGGGACCACCAGGCAGAACCGCGTCGAGCAGGCCGACGGCGCGGGCGCCGCCCGCTCGAGCCCCATGCGCTCGGCCCAGGCGAGCGCGTAGCCGAGGTTGCGCCGCATGTCGCTCCATCTCCGCGCGCGGGGGTCGTACGCGACCGGCGGCCGCAGGTCGGCGTCCATCTCCGGCGCGGTGCTGTCGAACGGGTCCATGAACACGGGGTTCGCCCCGCGCGTCAGCGCCATCCACGGCAGGTCGCGGTCGGCGCACGCCCCGCAGAGGTGGTCGGTATCCCACAGCACCACCTTGCGCCCGTCGGTGGGCGGCGGGTCCTCGACCGCGCCGTGCGAGGGCGAGACCCAGTCGGCGTCGCTCGCCCACAGCGGGGCGTCGTCGCCGTCGAACGTCGCCGACATCCCCACCGGGTGCCGCTTCGGCCGCCGCGCCTCCAGCGCCTTCACGAACGCGATCAAGTGCTCCTGCCACGGCGCGGACGCGGGCGCGCTCTCGTTGGAGACCTCGTACAGCACGTTGTCGAGGTCGCCCACGGTCTCGACCACCTTGGCCACGTACCGCTCCTCGAGCCGCACCACCGCGGGCACCCGGAGGGTGTGCGCCTCCGCGCCCCAGCCGTGCCCGTCGGGCGCGCCGTCCACGCCGTTCACGTTGTTCGGGGCGGCGTACGGATGGCCGCGCCACGGGTTGCCGAGGCCCGCGCCGATCGGCGCCACGCTCCAGCCGTCGAACAGCATGACCGAGACGTAGATGCCGCGGCGGCCGGCCTCGACGACGCGCGCGCGCATCCGGTCGAAGTACGACGGGTCGAACCGCGTGAGGTCGAACCGCGGCTTTCCGTCGTTCGCGAGACCCGGGCCGGTGCGGAGGTACGGCTGCGGCGCGAAGAAGTACCGCTCGCGGACCTCCGTCTGCCAGGTCGCCTGCTCCCAGCGCCACAGCCGGAAGAAGTTCTCCCGGTTCGCGACCAGCGTATCGAGGAACGCGCGGAAGTCGAACGGCGACGGCGGGTCGGCGTAGCCGTAGTCCTGGAAGTCGTTCCAGACGTGGTCGCCGGCGAGGAGCACGATGCGGCCGGACGGATCCTCGAAGTAGCGGGGATTCTTCGCCGAGACGCGCAGCGGGCCGGTGGCGGGCCCGCGCGCCGGCGGCCGCCACGGCGTCCCGGCCTCGCAGGCCGCCACCACGAGCGCGCCCGCGAGCGCCGCCAGGCAGCGGGCGCCCCGGCGCCGCGTCACGCCCGGCTCGCCACCAGGCGCGGCAGCCGCCGCAGCGACGCGGCCAGCGCGCGGCGCTCCTCGGCGGTCAGCGCGACGAGCCAGGCGCCCGCGGCGGCCACCGGGAGCGCGACGGCCACGCCCGCGAAGAACGCCGCCAGCCCCCGCGCCGGCGCCAGGCGCTCCACCGCCCAGGTCGCGGCGGCGAACGGCGCCATCGCGGCCAGCGGGCGCAGCCACATCTCCGTCCAGATGGTCGCGAGGGGCGTCCCGAGCACCCGCCGCACGATCCACGGCGTCACCAGCAGGGTGGTGACGAGGTTCGGGACCATGGTGCCCAGCGCGACGCCCACCAGTCCGAGGCTGCGGACCCAGTAGATGCTGAGCCCCACGTTGATCAGCGCCTCGGCGACGTAGAACGGCACCATCTCGCGGTGGCGGTTGAGGCCGATCACCGTCCCGGCCACCACCTGCCGGGCCGCCGCCGGGACGAGCGCCACCGCGAGCAGGAACAGGATCCCGCCCGAGATCTCCGCGTAGCCCGCGCCCATCCACAGCCCGATGAAGGTCCCGCCGCGGAGCATGAAGGTGATCGTGACGGGCAGCGTCACCAGCGACGCGACCGCGCCGGCCCGGAGCAGCACCCGTTCCAGCTCCCGCCGCTCGCCGCGGCCGTCCAGCGCGCTCGCGCGCGGCGTCATCGTCCGCGAGATGGCGCCGATGATCGAGCGCGTGTAGTCGGTGAGCGTGGAGGCGATGGCGAAGTAGGTGACGCTGGCGACGGGCAGGAAGGCCCCGATCACCATGGCGTCGGCCGAGTAGATCAGCGCCGCCGAGAAGTGCAGCAGGCTGGAGAACACGCTGAACGAGAAGATCTTCTTCAGCACCTCGCGGTCGAGCCCCCGCAGCCGGTAGCGCAGCTCCGGGTAGAGCCGGGAGGTCAGCACGGCGTAGGCGACGGTCTGGAGCGCCGTGCAGCCGAGCTGCACCAGCGCCAGCGCGAGCAGCCCGCCGCCGGCGCTCAGCGCCGCCAGGAGCGCCGCCGCCCGCAGGGCCCCGGCGCCGATGCCCACCCCCGCGTCCAGGTCGAACCGCTGCAGGGCGGTCACGGCCCCGCCGAACACCCCGCTCACCAGCGACACGGCCACGTTGAGCCCGCCGAGCAGCACCACGATCCGGGCCACCTGCAGGGTCTCGGGGGGGATCCTGAACAGGTGCGGCAGCAGCACCGCGACCACCGCCGCGGCGGTGACGGCGACCAGGCCCGTCGCGGAGAAGATCGCCAGGCCCGCCGACGCGACCCGTCCGGCCTCCGCGTCCTCGACCCGGGCGTGGTGGCGGGCGATGTAGCGCGAGACCGCACCGCGCACGCCGAGGTCCAGCAGCCCCATGTACCCCACGAGGGAGGCCAGCAGCACCCACACGCCGTACTCCGTGTTGCCGAGCGTGTGGACGATGAACGGGGAGAGGAAGAAGTTGACGACGACCGTGAACGCGAACGCCGCCCACCCCAGCACCACGTTGCGGGCGGCACGCGGTCGGGTCACGCGCTCGGCGCGCGGCTCGGCTGCCGGTTCGGATCGGGACACGGAAGCACCCTAACTCCCGCCGTGGAGCCCCGCTAGGGCCGTGACGGGCCCGATACACAATCGCCGTTGCTGCGGCTGGGGTTTCCGGGTTAGGATGAGTGCCCACTTCCGCGAGGGGTCGGCTGGCACATGCACCCGGCGCTGCACATCGCGATCCTGGGCCACGTCGGCAACGGCAATCTCGGCGACGAGGCGATCGTCGCCGCCGTGATCGCCCGGCTGCGCGCGCTGGCGCCCGGCCTGAAGGTGGTGGCGTTCACCGCGAACCCCAGGGACACCGTCGCGCGTCACGGCGTGCGGTCGTTCCCGATCCGTCCGGAACGGGAGCCCGGCGGCGCCGAGGTCTCCCCCCGCGGGGCGCGGCCCTGGGCCGGCGGGATCGCGGGCGGCGTGCGGCGGATCCGGTGGCTCAGGGCCGCGCTGCGTCCCGCGGTGCGCGCCGGGCGCGCGGCGAGGGCCGCGTGGCGCGAGGTGGCGTTCGACGTCCGGTCGTTCCGGCGCCTGCGGCACGTCCGGGTCGCGGTGTTCGCGGGCTCCGCCCAGCTGAGCGACGACGTCGGCGGCGCGTTCGCCTATCCCCTGACCATCCTGCGGTGGTCGATCCTCGCCCGCCTGCGCGGCGCGGCGGTGAGCGTCGCCAGCATGGGCGCCGGCCCGGCCGACACCTGGTTGGGGCGCCTGTTCCTCCGCTTGGCCCTGCGCCTCACCGCGCACCGGTCGTTCCGTGATCCGACCTCGCTCGCGGTCGCTCGCGGCCTCGGCGCGCCCGAGCCCAACCTGCTGGTGCGCGACCTGGCGTTCAGCCACCCGGGGCTCGCCGCCGCCGGGCCGCCGCCACAGCCTGGCCGGGCGCCCTGCGTCGGCATCAACCCGCTCTCGATCTACGGCGGGGCCGCGTGGCAGCTCCACGACCGCACGCCGTACGAGCGGTACGTGGCGGCGCACGCGGACCTGGCGCGGGGGCTGGTGGGGCAGGGATGGCGCGTGGTGCTGTTCGGCACCCAGCTGATGATGGATCCGGAGCCGATCCGGGACGTCGTCGCCCGCCTCGAGGCCGTCGATCGGGCGGCGGCGGGCGCCGTGGAGACGGCCGCCGACCTCACCGAGGTGACGCACCTGCTCGACCGGGTCGCGACGTTCGACGTGGTGGTCGCCACGCGCTACCACGGCGTCCTGCTGGCGCTCGCGTCCGGCGTCCCTGCCGTCGCCGTCGCGTACCACCCCAAGACGCGCGACCTCATGGAGCACTTCGGCCTCGGATCGTGGTGCCTGCCGATCGAGGGACTCACCGGGGGCGCGCTGCTCGAGCGCGTGAACGACCTCGCGGCGGACCTGCCGGCGGTGCGCGACGGGCTCGCCCGGCGGCGCGGACGCGACCTGACGGACCTGATGGCCCAGTACGAGCACCTGCTCGAGCTGGCGACCCGCACGCCGAAGACCCGATCGGGCCTGGGCCTGCCGCAGGTCGCCCCGCAGCTCCTCTAGCCGCGCCCCAGGGCGGAGCGCGCCAGCCGGCGCAGCGAGGCGGCGAGGGTTGCGCGGTCGGCGGCGGGGATCGCGATGGTCCACGCGCCGGCGGCCGCGATCGGCAGCGTGAGGGCGATGCTGCCGAAGAAGAGCGCCAGATGGTGGGCGGGGGCCCAGCGCTGCACCGCCCAGGTCGCGGCGGCGAACGGGATCATCGCGGCGAGCGGGCGCAGCCACAGCGCCGTCACCAGGGTCCGCACCGGCGTGCCGAGCACCCGGTGCACGGCCCACGGCGCCACCAGCAGCGTGGTCACGAGGTTCGGGATCGCCGTGCCGAGGGCGACGCCCACCAGTCCGAGGCTGCGCACCCAGTACAGGCTGACGCCCACGTTCACGATCCCCTCGGTGACGTAGAACGGCACCAGGTCGCGGTGGCGGTTGAGGCCGATCATCGTGCTGCCCACCACCTGCCGCCCTGCCGCCAGCGAGAGCGCCACGGACAGGATCTGCAGGATCTCGCCGGAGGTCTCCGCGTAGCTCCGGCCCATCCACATCTCGATGAACGCGTGGCCCCGCAGCATGAACGTGATGGTGATGGGGAGGGCCACGAGCGAGCAGACCATCCCGGCCTGCAGCAGCACCCGCTCCAGCTCCTTGTGGGCGCCGAGGCCCTCGAGGGCGCTCGCCCGCGGCGTCATCGTCTGGGAGATCGCCTGGAGGATCGAGCGCGTGTAGTCCATGAGCGCCGAGGCGATCGCGAAGAACGTGACCATGGCGACCGGCAGCCAGGTGCTGATGACGATGGAGTCGACCGAGAAGATCAGCACCGACGACAGGCTGATGAGGCTGGAGTAGATGCTGAACGCGAAGATCTTGCGCACCTCGGCGCGGTCGAGGCCGCGGAAGCGGTAGTGCAGCTCCGGGTACAGGCGCGAGGTGATCACGAACGACACCAGGCCCTGGAGCAGCGTGCAGCCCAGCTGCACCAGCGCCAGCGCCAGCAGCCCGCCGCCCGCGCTCAGCGTCGCCACCAGCACCACGGCCCGCAGCGCCCCGATGCCGATGCCCACGATCGCGTCGAGGTCGAACCGCTGCATCGCGGTCACGGCCCCGCCGAACACCCCGCTCACCAGCGACAGCGCGACGTTGACGCCGCCGAGCACCACCACCACCCGCGCGATCCCCAGCATCTCCTCCGGGATCTTGAACAGGTGGGGCAGCAGCACCGCGATCACCGCCGAGGCGGCGATCGCGACGGCGCCGGTGGCGGAGAAGATCGCCAGGCCCGCCGAGGCGACCCGGCCGGCCTCCGCGTCCTCGACCCGGGCGTGGTGGCGCGCGATGTAGCGGGACACGGCGCTGCGGACGCCGAGGTCCAGCAGCCCCATGTAGCCGACCAGCGAGCCGAGCAGCACCCACACGCCGTACTCGGCGTTGCCGAGCGTGTGGACGATGAACGGGGAGAGGAAGAAGTTGACGCCGACCGTGAACGCGAAGGCCGCCCACGCGAGCAGCACGTTGCGGGCGGTCCGGGGCCGCGTCACGCGCTGGCCGGCGGGCGCGGCGCCGGCGGGTGTCGTCACGGTTCCGCGGTCCGGGACGCCGGCCGGCGGCCGGCGGCGCGCCCGGTCAGTTGAACTTCCGGTAGACCGGCGCCACGGGGCGGCCGACCAGGTACTTGTCGACGCCCTCGTCCAGCGCCTTGCGGTAGATCACCAGCGCCTCGTGGATCGCCTCGACCGTGCGGCGGATGTCTGCCTCGCTGTGCGAGTAGCTCATGATGAGCTGCGGGGCCAGCAGCCCGCGCTTGATCGTCTCCTGCAGGAACAGCGTGCGGAACGGCTGCGAGGGCTTCTTCTCCGGGTCGCGGGTGAAGTACAGCAGGCAGCAGGCCTTCCCCATCACCCCGAAGTAGCCGTCGAGCTTCAGCTCGGCGACCGACTTCTCGACGCCCGCGCGCAGCTGCTCGCCCCGGACGCGCAGCGTCTCGATCACCGGCTCGGTGCGGTACACCTGCATCGTGGCCCGCGCCGCCGCCAGCGAGTGGTTCTCGGCGCCGTGGGTCAGGGACAGCAGCCACACCCTTTCCTTCTTGTGGTGCAGCCCGCCCACCTCCATCAGCTCCCGCTTGCCCACCAGGGCGCCGAGCGAGAAGCCGTTGGCGATCGCCTTGCCGAAGGTCGAGAGGTCCGGCACGATGCCGTGCACCTTCTGCGCGCCGCCGTTGTCCCACCGGAACCCGGTGATCATCTCGTCGAGGACGAAGACGGTGCCGTTCGCGCGGCACTCCTGCTGCAGCGCGTGCAGGAAGCCGTCCTTCGGCGGCGTCTCGCGCTCCGCCTCGAGGATCACGCAGGCGATCTTCCCCCGGTGCGCCTCGAACATCGCCTTCACGCTGGCGATGTCGTTGTAGTGGAACTTCACCGTCAGGTCCTTGATGACCTGGGGGATGCCGGCGTTGATGGCCGTCGTCCCGATGAACCAGTCCTCCACCGAGAAGAACGGGTGCTCGGCGCAGATGGCGATCAGGTCGCGGCCGGTGTGCGCGCGCGCCAGCCGCACCGCGCCGTTCAGGACGTCGGATCCGTTCTTGGCGAACTTCACCATCTCCGCGCCGGGGATGAAGCCGAGCAGGTCCTCGGCGGCCTCCAGCTCGATCGGGGCGGGGCGGTTGTAGTTGTTGCCCAGCTGCATCTGGGCGTAGGCGGCTTCGACCACCGACGGCCAGGCGTGCCCGAGGGTCACCGAGCGCAGGCCCATCCCGTACTCGATGTACTCGTTGCCGTCCACGTCCCAGAGGTGCGAGCCCTTGCCGCGCACGATGTACGGCGCGCAGGACTCGGGGAACTGGTCGTCGCCCTTGGCGTAGGTGTGGCACCCGCCCGGGATCAGCTCGTTGAAGCGGGGCCGCAGGCGCAGCGACTTCTCGAAACCCATGGTGACGCTCCTCGTGGGCGCCTCGTCCGGGAGGCGCTGGCGGCGATCAGCTCGGGAACCGCTCGCACTGCTCCGCGTACAGCGTGTCGCACAGCCGTCCCGCCGGCCGCTGGACGTCGGCCAGGCGGATCGGGCTGTCCTTCGCCACCGCGCGCTGGGCCACGCAGCCCTCGGCCAGGCCCATCGGCAGCAGGCCCTCGCGCCGCGCCACCGGGCTGTTCTCGATGACGCCGTAGGCGGCGAAGCCCCCGACGCCGTCGAGCGTCTCGCCCCTGGCCAGGTCCTTCTTCGCCACCGCGATCACCTCGGTGGCCGGGCCCGCGAGCGGGGCGGTGGTGGCGTCGCCGAACAGCGCGGCGCGCGCCGCGGTGGACGGCACCTGCACGTGCGGGAGGTGGAAGGGCGTGTAGAACACGTAGAACGGCCCGTCGCCCATCTTGAGGTAGGCGAGGTGCTTCTGCTTGACGGGGTGCGTCTCGTGCACCACCACGAACGCCCCGGTGTAGGGCGCCGCACCCAGGGCGTAGTCCACCAGCCCGCCCTCCAGCATCTGCTCGGCCGGCAGGAGGCCCGCGATCTCGTTCACGTGGGCGCACTTCGGCCCGTGCATCCCGCGCTTGCCGACGCGGAACCCCGAGGCGTTGGCGAGGATGGTCTCCTCCATCGCCAGCTTGGTGCCGTCGGCGAACGAGGTGACGATCGCGGGGTTCTGGCCGTACTTCTCGGCGAACCCCTTCTGCGTCTCCGGGGTCCGGTAGACATCGATCATGCCCTTGAGGTTGCCGGCCGCCACGGGCTTGAGCCCCAGGGTGCGGAGGTAGCGCAGCAGGTTCATCGCCACGCCGGGCTCGTCGCCGTCGGTGTTGGTGATGACCACGCCGGCGCGGTCGGCGTGCGTCTTGAGGATCGGCCCGAGGGTCGAGTCGAGCTCGGCGTTGACCAGCACCACGTGCTTGCGGTGCCGGATGGCGTCGAGCGCGATGCCGGCGCCGAGCTCCACCGCGCCGGTCGCGTCGATGATCACGTCCAGGTTGCCCGCCTGGCACAGCAGGCGCGCGTCGTCGGTGACGGCGAAGGCGTTCCGCTCGATCGCGCCCTCGAGCGCGGCGGCGGACGTCACGGTGACGGTCTCGGGCACGCCGCCCTCGCGGTACGCCTGCTGCGCGCGGGCCAGGGTGCGGTTCGCGACCGCCACGAGCCGGAGCCCGGTGAGCGGGGTGAGGAACTGGAGCGCGATCATGCGCCCCATGACCCCGGCGCCCACCAGGCCGACCCGGACCGGCTTGCCCGCCGCCTGGCGGGCCTCGAGAGCTGTATCGACGATGACCATGCCTCAGCGTCCTCGACCGAAAGAAGCGAGCAGGGAGCGCCCGGCGCCGCGGCCGGGCGGCGCTACGACGCGAACCGCGGCCAGCCGGCGTCCGCCGGCGAGATCGTGCCGACCGGCAGCGGCCAGCGGATCCCGAAGGCGGGGTCGTCGTGCCGCACGCCCGTCGCGGCGTCGCGGGCGTACATCGCGGACGTCAGGTACATCAGGTCGGTGCCGTCCTCGAGCGTCTGGTAGCCGTGCGCGCAGCCCGGAGGAATCACCAGCATCCGGCCGTTGTCGGCCGTGAGCTCCACGCCCACCCACTGCGTCCGCGTGGGCGAGCCGTCGCGCAGGTCTACCGCGACGTCGAACACCGCGCCGCGCGTGCAGCGCACCACCTTCGTCTCGGCGTGGGGGTCCCGCTGGAAGTGCATCCCCCGCAGCGTCCCGCGGCGGAGGTTGTGCGCCGTGTTCACCTGCGCCACCCGCGCGTCGATCCCGTGCTCCTGCATCTCGTCCTGGCACCACGTCCGGCCGAACCACCCGCGGTCGTCCTCGATCCGCTTCACGTCCAGGACGACGACCCCGGCGATCGTGGTCGGGGTGAAGATCATGGGGCGCCGCGGCCGGTCTTCCCGCGCTTCCAGACCTCCCACGGCGTGTTCCCCTGGGCGGACAGCTCGTCGAGCTGCTGCTTCTCTTTGAAGGTGTCCATCGCGAGGAAGAACCCGTCGTACTTGTAGGAGTAGAGCCGCCCCTCCTTCATCAGGCGCTGGAACGGCTCGTACACCAGCTCCTCGCCCTCGTGCAGGTACTGGAAGATGTCGTGGTGCAGCGTGAAGAAGCCGGCGTTCACCCAGATGTCCGTCTTGGTCACGTGCTCCAGGGCGTCGACCGCGTCGCCGTCGCGCAGCCGGACGACGTGGAAGCTCTGGCTCGGCCGGACGGACATGAAGCTCGCGAGGGCCTTCTTCTGGTGGAAGTGCGCGATGGCGTCCGGCAGGGGCAGGTTCGTCAGCCCGTCGGCGTAGTTCGCCAGGAACACCTCCTCGCCCTCGAGGTAGCGCTCCACCGCCTTGAGCCGCTGCCCGATGTTGGAGCGCAGGCCGGTGTCCGCGAAGGTGATGGTCCAGTCGTGGATGTCCTGGTTGATCAGGTCGAGCTTCTTGCCGCCGCCGGAGAGGACGAAGTCGTTCGACGTCGCCTCGTTGTAGTTGAGGAAGTAGTTCTTGATCACCTCGCCCTGGTGGCCGAGGCACAGCACGAAGTCCTTGTGCCCGTAGTGGGCGTAGTAGCGCATCAGGTTCCACAGGATCGGCCGCGGCCCGACCGGGACCATGGGCTTGGGCACGGCCTCGGAGTACTCGCGCAACCGCATGCCCATCCCGCCGCAGAACAGCACCACCTTCATGGGAGCCCCCCCCCCGGGGTGCCGAGGCCGATGCCCTCGTAGCGCGCGAAGCGGCTCTTGTCCAGCGCCCGGCGGCCGTCCACCACCACCGGCGGCGGCGTGCGGCCGGCCACGAGCTCCGGCAGCCGCTGGAACTCCTTCCACCGGGTGACCAGCACGATCGCCTGCGCGTCGGCGACGCACGCCTCCAGCGACGGCGCGAAGACGACCCGGTCGTCCTTGAGCGCGGCCTTCGCGTTGGGGACGGCGGCCGGGTCGTAGGCCCGCACCGCCGCGCCCGCCGCCAGCAGGTCGCGGAGGATCGGCAGGGCGGGCGTCTCGCGGATGTCGTCGGTGTCGGGCTTGAAGGCCAGGCCGAGCACCGCGACCCGCACGCCCTGCAGCGAGGGGAAGTGCTTGCGGAGCAGCGCCTCCACCTTGTGCGGCTGCCGCAGGTTGGTCTCGATCACGGCCGACAGCACCGGCATCGGGCTGCCGGCGCGCTCGCCGTGCACGATCAGCGCCTTCACGTCCTTGGGCAGGCAGCTGCCGCCGAAGCCGCAGCCCGCGTCGTAGAACGACGACAGCGGCGCCTGCACGTAGCCCGCGCGCTCGGCGAACGGCCGCAGGTAGGCCGCGAGGTGCAGGCCCGCCATCACGTCCACCACGTCGATGCCGCCGAGGGCCTCGCACAGGTTGCCGACCTCGTTGGCGAACGAGATCGCCGTCGCCAGCATCGCGTTGGACGTGTACTTGATCATCTCCGCGGTGCGGCAGTTGGTGCGCAGCTTGGGCGTGTCGGCGAACGGGGCGTAGAGCCGGTCGAGCGCCTCCACCGTCCGGGCGTCGATGCCGCCGAGCACGATGCGGTCGGGCTCGAGGAAGTCCTCGATCGCCTGGCCCTCGGTCAGGAACTCGGGGTTCATCCCGAGGCCGAATCCGGCGCCGGCCTTCATCCCCGATTCCCGCTCGAGGATCTCGCGCACCGGGCCGTCCGTCGTCCCGGGCACCACGGTGCTCTTCACCACGACGGTGTGGCGGCCCTTCACCTCGCGCAGGGCGACGCCGATCTGCCGCGCCACCTCGCGCACGAAGGTGAGGTCGATCTGCTTCCCGTCGAACGGCGTGCCGACGGCGATCAGCGTCATCTCCGCGTCGAGCACCGCCGCGCGCAGGTCCGCGCTGACGGTGAGGTTCTTGCCGCCGTGCTTCTTCAGCAGCGCCTCGAGCCCCTCCTCGAAGAACGGCGGGACCCCGCTCCGGATCTTGTCCACCTTGGCCTGGTCGTTGTCCACGCAGCAGATCTGGTGGCCCTTCTCCGCGAGGCACACGCCGGAGACCAGCCCGACGTAGCCCGTACCGATGACCGCAACGCGCACTTAGGCGTCCTCCGCCGTCCGGTGGTAGCTGTACCAGACCATCGCCCGGCGCAGGCCCTCGTCCACCAGCACCGTCGGATGGTAGTCCAGTTCGCTCCGCGCCTTGTCGATCCTGGGGCAGCGGCGCGCGGGATTGTCCACGAGGTAGTCCTTCTCCTGGGCGGCGCCGCGGACCACCTTGCCCTGGTAGCCGATGAGGTCCCGCGCGAGCGCCACCACCTTCTCGGCCACCTCGGCCACCGAGATCTCGGGCCGGTCGATGCCGATGTTGTACGCCTCGCCGGCGCGCCCCTGCACCAGCACCTTGTAGTAGCCCATGATCGAGTCGGCGCTGTAGCAGAACGTGCGGGTGGGCGAGCCGTCGGAGAGCATGACGATGTCGCGGCCCGCGAACACGTCGCGGGCGAAGTCCGGCAGCAGCCGGCGGTCCGTGATCTTGAGGCCGGGGCCGTAGTTGTTGAAAGGGCGCGCGCACCGCACCGGCACCCCGTGCTGGCGCGCGAAGTTCACGCACAGCGTCTCGCCGTAGCGCTTCGACTCGTCGTAGCACGCGCGCGGCCCGGTGCAGGACACGTTGCCGCGGTAGTCCTCCGAGGTCGGGATCTTGTCGGCGGGCGGGTCCCCGTAGATCTCGCTGCTCGAGAAGAACAGGAAGCCCTCGACCGGGTCCGGCGCCGCCTGGCGCGCGCGGCTGTAGTCGAGCAGTGCGCGCAGCCCGTTGATGTTCGCGTCCATCGTCTCGATGGGATAGCGCCGGTAGTAGGTCGGCGAGGCGATGCCGGCCGCGTGGATGACGAACTGGACGTCGCCCATGTCGGCGGGCAGCGGCCGGATCAGGTCCACCGTGCGGACGGCGAGGTGCGGCTCGCCCGCGAGCGCGGTGAGCCACTCGGGCCGGCCGCGGATGAAGTTGTCCCACACCTCGAGCGCGATCGGCGCCCGGGCGTGGTGGCGGTTCCAGTGCCGCACGGCGAGGACCAGGTAGTAGCCGAGGAAGCCGGCGCCGCCGGTGAGCAGCAGGCGCTTCCCCTCCATGCGGCCGAACGCCTCGCGGGCGTTGGCGCAGAGGTACTCGAGGTCCGTGTCCAGCAGGTGTTCGAGGCTCTCCATCGGTCGTCGGGCCCCTTGGGTCCTTCATTGTACCAATCGGCGGTCCCCGTGCAAGCCTGGCGCGGCCGCGGTCCGCGGGGTCCGCCGCGCTCAGGCCGCGTCCGGCGGCCCCCCCAGCAGCGAGCGCAGCTCGTGCCACACGTGCACCCGCTCCCAGCGGGCCAGCCGCAGCGCCACCGCCGCCGTCCGGAGCTTCTCGCCCGGCGGCAGCGGGGCGCGGAGGATGCTGCGCAGGTGGTCCGCGTGGTGGCGCACCCGGACCAGCCTGAGCGGCGCGGTCGCCTCCGGGTCGTGGAAGCGGCGCCGCTCCAGCGGCGAGAGCAGCAGCGAGAACGCGCCGGGACTCTGGCGCCGGTACAGCAGCGCGTCGGGCAGCAGCCGGAACTTCCCGTACAGCGCCAGCTCGGCCATCAGCGCGACGTCGCCCGCCGGATACGGCCGGTCGAGCGCGGTGCGGCGCAGCACGTCGAGCCGCATCAGGCCGCACTGGGCGTTGTTGAGCGCCATCTCGCGGCACACCCGCTCGAATCGTTCGGCGGCCCGCGGGTCCTCGACGGCCAGATCCCGCGCGTACAGCTCGAACGGCCGGTCGTGCTCGTCCACCAGCTGGGTGCGCCCGTAGCACAGCACGACGCCCGGGTCGGCCTGCAGCACGGCGGCGCACTGCGCGAGCATCGTCGGCGCGCGGGTGTCGTTGCCCGAGGCCCAGGTGAAGAACGTGCCGCGGGCCGCGAGCGCCACCGCGTTCCAGTTCCGCGCCGCCCCGATGTTCCTGGGCTGGCGGATCACGCGCACCCGCGGGTCGGCCGCAGCGTACCGCTCGGCGATCGCCACGGTGCCGTCCCGCGACGCGTTGTCGGAGACGATCAGCTCGAAGTCGGTCAGCGACTGGCCGAGCAGCGAGTCGAGCGCGCGCGCGAGGTAGCGCTCCGAGTTGTAGACCGGGACGCCGATCGACACCAGGGGCCGCCCTCGCGCGCCTCCGGCCGCGTCAGTCATGCCTGCCACCTTCCCGCGCGCAGGGGAATCGGCGAACGATCGAGGAGGGGGTCATGCAGGAATCGTTCCCGGCCCAGGCCGCCGTGCGGCGCGCGCGGCGGTGCCGGACGTCGCCACACTCGTGGCGCCCCCGCGACAGCGCGCGGACGCGGGACGCCGCGCCGATCGCGTCGCCGGCTCACCTCACGGGTGGAACACCAGCTTGCGCCCGAAGAACGCCTCGGCGAAGCCGGAGGGCGCGCGGCACTCCATTCCGCGCAGCCGCATCAGCCCGAGGAAGACGTCCTCGCCGAACCAGTCCCGCGAGCGCTGGCTGGCGAACGCGCCCATCAGCAGCCGCACCTTGCGCCGCGCCGTGGCGGCGGCCGCCGGCACGTACAGGTTGGGCGTGGACAGGTCGCCGTCCCACTTGGGGATCTCGTACTCGGCGACGACCTGGCGCCGGAAGGTGTTCCACGCGAGGTCCGACAGGACGCGGTGGTCCTGGTGGCGGTCGTCGCGGTAGTGCGTGAAGACGAGGTCGGGCGCGAAGCGCGCCGCCAGCGCCTCGCACGCTTCCTTGATCGCCGTGAAGTGCGCGGGGAAGTGCGCGTCGCGGAACCGGTGCTGCACCAGCCGCCGCGCCGCGTCCCGGCCCAGGAACGCGCGCGCGCTGCGGGCCGCTTCGTCCGCGCGGCGGTCGTTGCCGCTGAAGACCGCCCACCGGACGTCCGCGCCCTGGCGCACCAGGTCGAGGACGGTCGCGCCGCACCCGATCTCGATGTCGTCGGGATGCGCGCCGAGGCACAGCACCTTCAATCGGCCGCGATGGGGCAGGGTCAGCGGCAGCGGAGCAGGCGATCGGGTCGGGCGCGCCACGGGACTCCGGGTGTCGAGGGAACGTCGGGCCTCAAGTATGCTTGGGCCCCCCGAGACCGGTCAATCACGTCCCCGCGCTCCGGCGCCGCGCGGCGGTGGCGTGCCGCGCGCCACGCCTGTAGACTTTGGCCGTGATCCGCCACTACTTCACCGTCGACGTCGAGGAGCACTTCCAGGTGCGCGCGCTCGCGCCGTGGGTGGCGCGCGAGCGCTGGGACGGGCTCGAGAGCCGGGTGGCGCGCAACGTGGACCGCCTGCTCGAGCTGCTCGCCCGGCACGGCGCGACCGGCACCTTCTTCACCCTCGGCTGGGTGGCGGAGCGGCAGCCGGCGATGGTCAAGGCCATCGCCGCCGCGGGCCACGAGCTCGCCTCCCACGGCTGGGACCACCGCCGCGTCGTGGAGCTGACGCCGCAGGAGTTCCGCGACCAGGTCCGGCGCAGCAAGGCGGCGCTCGAGGAACTGGCCGGCCAGCCGTGCGTCGGCTACCGCGCGCCGAACTACTCGATCGTCCCGGGATGGGAGTGGGCGCTCGACGTCCTCGTCGAGGAAGGCTACCGCTACGACTCGTCCCTCTTCCCGATCACGCGGCCCGGCTACGGCTACGCGGGCGGCGGGCGCGACCCGTACTGGCTCGACCGTCCCGCGGGCCGGCTGCTCGAGGTGCCGCCCACCACGCTGCGCCGCGCGGGCCTGAACCTGCCCGCCGCCGGCGGCGCATACTTCCGCCTGCTGCCGCCGCTGCTGGTACGCGCCGCGCTGCGCGACGCCGAGCGGCGCGGGCAGCCGGGGACCTTCTATCTCCATCCGTGGGAGATCGACCCGGGGCAGCCGCGGTTCGCGGTGCCGTTCCTCACCCGCGTCCGTCACTACGGCGGCCTCGCGGGCACCTTCCGGCGCCTCGAGCGCCTCGTGGCCGAGTTCCGGTTCACGAGCGTGGCGGAGGGGCTCCGCGCCGCGGGAGCCGCGGCGGCGTGAGCGGTCCGGTGGTGGCCCCGTTCGACGGCGAGGGGGCGGGGGCGGCGTGGGACGCGTTCGTCCGCTCGGCGTCCGGCTGGACCCACTTCCATCTCTGGGGCTGGAGGCGGGTCATCGAGCGCACCCACGGCCACGAGTGCCTCTACCTCGCGGCCACCGGCGCCGGCGGCCGGCTCGAGGGCGTGCTGCCGCTGGTGCGCGTGAAGAGCCGCCTGTTCGGCCACTACCTCGTCTCGATGCCGTTCCTCAACTACGGCGGCCCGCTGGGGAGCGCGGAGGCGGTGCGCGCGCTCGCGGACGAGGCCGTGCGGCTGGCGGACCGCGACGGGGTGAAGCTGCTCGAGCTCAGGAGCCGCGAGCCGCTCGCGATCGACCTGCCGGTGTCGCACCGCAAGATCACCGTCGTGCTGGACCTCGCGCCCGGGAATCCGGAGGGCGTGTTCGCGAAGTTCCCCGCCAAGCTGCGCAGCCAGGTCCGGCGGCCGGCGAAGGAGGGGGTCGCGGTCCGGTTCGGCCGCGACCAGGTCGCGCCGTTCTTCGCGGTGTTCGCGCGCCACATGCGCGACCTCGGCACGCCGACGCAGCCGCGCGCCCTGTTCGAGGCGATCGCCGACGAGTTCGGCGACGACGCGTGGTTCGCGTGCGCGTACCTGGGCGACGTGCCGATCGCCTGCGGCGCCGGCTTCCGCTGGAACGGCGAGCTCGAGATGACGTGGGCCTCGGCGCTGGTCGCGTACAACAAGCTCTCGCCCAACATGGCCCTCTACTGGGCGTTCATCGAGCGGGCCGCTGAGGAGCGGCTGACGCTGTTCAACTTCGGCCGCTGCTCGCCCGGGAGCGGCACCCACAAGTTCAAGCTGCAGTGGGGCGGGCGCGACGTGCCGCTGCACTGGTACCAGCGCGCCGCCGGGGGGCGGGGCGGCGATGCGCACACGCCCTCGCCCGACGACGGCGCCTACGCCTGGGGGCCGAAGCTGTGGGCCCGGCTGCCGGTCCCGCTGGCGACCGCGCTCGGGCCGCGCATCGTCCGCGGCATTCCGTGAGCTGGCGCCGGCAGCTCCCCGCCTACTCGCCGCTGCCGCTCGCGGCGGTGGGGGCGGGAGCGGCGGGCCTCCTCTCCGGCGGCGGCGCGGCGCGCGATCGCCTCGAGGAGGCGCTGCGGCGGTCGTTCGCCGGCGCCGAGGTCGTCCTCACGGACAGCGGCACCGCCGCGCTCACCCTCGCGATCCGCGCGTCGCTCGCCGGCGAGCGCGACGCCCGCGTCGCCCTCCCGGCCTACGCCTGCTACGACATCGCCACCGCGGCGGACGGCGCGGACGCCCCCGTGATCCTGTACGACGTGGATCCCGCCACCCTCGCCCCCGACACGGCCTCGCTCGGGCGGGCGCTCGCGGCCGGGGCGCGCGCCGTCGTGCTGGTGCACCTCTACGGCGTGCCGGTGGACCCGGAGCCGGTCCTGGCGGCGGCCCGGACCGCGCGCGCGGTGGTGATCGAGGACGCGGCGCAGGGGGCCGGCGCCGGCTTCGGCGGCCGGCCCCTCGGTGCGTTCGGCGACGTCGCCGTGCTGAGCTTCGGGCGCGGCAAGGGCAATACCGGCGGCCGGGGCGGCGCCCTCGTGGCGGGCGGCGAGCGCGGCCGCGCGATCCTCGCGCGCGCGCGGGCCGGCGGGCCGGCCGCGAGCGGCGGCCTCAAGGAGCTGGTGCAGCTCGTCGCCCAGTGGCTCCTCGGCCGCCCGTCGCTGTACGCGATTCCCTCCGCGCTGCCGTTCCTCAGGCTGGGCGAGACCGTGTACCACCCTCCACAGCCGGCCGGTGCGATGAGCGCGGTGGCCGCGCGCGCGCTGTCGGTCACGCTGCCCTTGGGCGACGAGGAAGCCGAGATCCGGCGCGCCAACGCCGGCCGCCTGCTCGAGCGGCACGGCCCGAGCCTCGTGCCGGTCCGGGTGCCGGCGCGCGGCGTGGCCGGCTGGCTGCGGCTGCCGTTCGTCGCCGCCCCGGCGGCCCGGGAGGCCGCCGTGTCGCCGGCGGCGCGCGCGCTCGGCATCATGCCCGGCTACCCGCTGGCGCTGTGCGACCTGCCCGGCTTCACCGGACGCGTGGTGAACCTCGAGGCGCCGTTCCCGGGAGCGCGCACGCTGGCCGAGCGGCTGATCACGCTGCCGACGCACGGGCTCCTCGGCGAGGCGGACCTCGACCGGCTCGAGTCCTGGCTGACCGCCAACTGACGAATCGTTGTGGCGCCTCCGCAACGCCCGCGCGACGGCGCCGCAGGGTCGCCGGCGGCCGGGTGCGGCGTAGCACATTGGCTCCGAGCCACTTACGTTTCGCTCCGCGCCAGCCCGTCCGGGTGCGCGCTTCTTGCGCAGAGGACGTCCCGACCACACCGGTCGAGGCTCCATGACTGCCAGGCACGGCATCGACAGCGGCATCGCGGCGTTCCGCCACGGCGGAGCCGCGTGCCTGCTCCGGGACGGCGAGGTTCACGTCTGGACGCTCCAGCTCGATCTGGAGCGGGAGACGCAGGAGCGGCTGGAGTCGCTCCTGTCGGACGCGGAGGTCGTCCGCGCGCGGCGGTTCGAGGCTGCGGCCTATCGCCGTCGCTGGGTGGCCGCGCACGGCCTGCTGCGCGTGGTGCTCTCGGGGTACACGGGCCAGCGGCCCGAGGACGTGGCGTTCGAGGACGGCCCCGGCGGGAAGCCGCGGCTGGCCGACCCTGAGGGCCCGCGGTTCAACCTCACCCACGCGGACGGGCTCGCGCTCGTGGCGGTGAGTCGCACCCACGAGGTGGGCGTGGACGTGGAGCGGGTGCGGGAGATCGGCAGCCTCCGCGCCCTGGCGGACCATTGCTTCTCGCCGGCCGAGCGCCTGGCGCTCGAGGCCGTCGCGGGACCGCAGCGGCTGCAGGCGGCCTTCGCGGGCTGGACGCGCAAGGAGGCCTTCCTCAAGGTGCTCGGCGAAGGGCTCGCGCGGCCGCTCGACTCGTTCGACGTGACGCTGGTGCCGGGCGAGCCGTTCCGGCTGCTGCGGGTGGACGACGCGGCGGACGCGCCCGGGCGCTACACGCTGCGGGCGGTGCGGCCGGCGCCGGGCTACATCGGCGCCGTGGCGGTGGACGCCCGCGGGGCGGAGATTCGGTGGCGGCCGTGGGAGCTGCTCGCGGCCGTGGTGCAGTCCATGGATGCGGGGCGGACGGGGCGGCGCGAGGCCGGGGAGCCGGCGCGCCGCGAGCCGCGCCGAGGACGGGAATGCGCATAGCCCCCCTCCGCGCGGCGAGCCACGGCTCCCGCGCGCGATTCAGATAGCCGAGAGAAGACCATGACGTCGTCCGTGTACGAGTCTCCGTGGATGAACGACGAGCTGCGCCTGTACCGGGACAGCGTCCGCCGGTTCATCCAGGAGGAGTTCGTGCCGCGCCAGGCCCACTGGCGCGAGCAGCACCATCCCGACGCCTCCGACTGGCAGAAGGCGGGCGCGGTGGGCCTGCTGCTCCCCGACCTCCCCGAGGATGCGGGCGGGGGCGGCGGCACGTTCGCGCACGAGTGCGTGGTGCTGGAGGAGCTGGCCCACGCGGGCGTGCACTTCGGCTCCAACGTGCACGGGACGGTGGCGCACTACGTCCACGCGTTCGGCACCGACGAGCAGCGGCGCGCCTGGCTGCCGCGCATGGCGCGCGGCGAGCTGGTCGGCGCGATCGCGATGACGGAGCCGGCGGCGGGCTCCGACCTCGCCGGCATCAAGACCACGGCGGTGCGGGACGGCGACGCCTGGGTGATCAACGGCTCCAAGACGATGATCACCAACGGCTGGATGGCCGGCCTCGTCGGCGTGGCCGTGAAGACCAACCCCTCGGCGCCGCCGATGCGGTCGATCTCGCTGGTGATGGTCGAGACGAAGGACCTGCGCGGCTTCAGCGTCGGCAAGCCGCTCGAGAAGGTGGGGATGCACGGCCAGGACACCTGCGAGCTGTTCTTCGAGAACGTGCGCGTGCCGGCCGCCAACCTGCTCGGGCCCGCCGAGGGCCGCGGCATGTCGCAGATGATGCAGCGGCTGCCCTTCGAGCGGCTGTCGATCGCGGTGGTCGCCGCGGCGACGGCGGAGGAGGCGGTGGCCGTCACCGTCCGCTACGCGAAGGAGCGGAGCCTCTACGGCAAGCCGCTGTTCGACCTCCAGAACGCGCGCTTCAAGCTGGTCGAGTGCGCGGCCCAGGTCCGCGTGGGCCGCGTGTTCGTGGACGACTGCGTCGGGCGCTTCATCGCCGGGACGCTGGACGACACCGGCGCCGCGCTGGCGAAGTACTGGATGACGGACTGCCAGTGCCGGGTCGTGGACGAGTGCGTGCAGCTGCACGGCGGCTACGGGTACATGACCGAGTACGCGATCGCGCGGATGTGGGCCGACAGCCGCGTGCAGCGGATCTACGCCGGCACGAACGAGACCATGAAGGAGCTCATCGCATGGTCGCTGTGACGCCCGCCGGCGCCGAGCGCGACCGCATCCTCAGGGAGTGGAACGACACCCGGGCCGATTTCCCGGACGCGTGCGCCCACGAGCTGTTCGAGCGCCAGGCGGCCCGCGACCCGTCCGCGACCGCGGTGGTGCACGCGGGCGGGCGGCTGACCTACCGCGAGCTGAACGAGCGCGCCAACCGGATCGCGCACTTCCTGCGCCGCCGCGGGGTGAAGCCGGACACGCTGGTGGGCGTGTCGATGCACCGCACGCCGCTGATGGTCGCGGCGCTGCTCGGCGTGTGGAAGGCGGGCGGGGCGTACGTGCCGATCGATCCCGCCTACCCGGCCGACCGCCTGGCCTTCCTGGTGGACGATGCCGCGGTCCACGTGCTGCTGGCCGACGCCGCGTCGCGGCCGCTATTCCCGCACCGCGAGGACAAGCTGGTCGCGCTCGACGCGGACTGGGCCCGGCTCGAGGGCGAGAGCGGCGGCGACCCGTCCGCCGCGGCGACGCCCGCCAGCCTGGCCTACGTCATCTACACGTCGGGCTCGACCGGCAAGCCGAAGGGCGCGCTGATCGAGCACCGCGGCCTCGTCAACTACCTCTGGTACGCGATCCGCCACTACGGCGTCGCGGCCGGCGACGCGGTCCCCGTGCACTCCTCGATCTCCTTCGACCTCACGGTCACCAGCCTGTTCCCGGCGCTGCTCGCGGGCGGCCACGTGGAGCTGGTGCCCGAGGACGCGGGGGCGCAGAGCCTGGTGGCGAGCCTCCGGGACGGGAAGCAGCGCGGCCTGGTGAAGATCACGCCCGCGCACCTCGAGCTGCTCAACCAGCAGGTGGGCGAGGCCGAGGCGGCGGGCGTCACGCGGGCGTTCATCATCGGCGGCGAGGCGCTGACGGCCGAGAGCCTGCGCCTCTGGCGCCAGGCGGCGCCCCGCACCCGCCTCATCAACGAGTACGGCCCCACCGAGACGGTGGTGGGCTGCTGCATCCACGAGGTGCGCCCCGAGGATCCGGACCGCGGGGCCATGCCGATCGGGCGGCCCATCGCCAACACCGAGCTGTACGTGCTGGACGAGGCGCTGCAGCCCGTCGGCGTCGGCGAGATGGGCGAGCTCTACATCGGCGGCGCCGGCGTGGCGCGCGGCTACCTCAACCGGCCGGACCTGACCGCGCAGCGCTTCCTCCCCGACGGCTTCTCGGGCCGGCCCGGCGCGCGGCTCTACAAGACCGGCGACCTCGCGCGCTGGCGCGCCGACGGCATCCTCGAGTACCTCGGCCGCGTCGACGACCAGGTCAAGGTCCACGGCTACCGCATCGAGCTGGGCGAGATCGAGGCGACCCTCGCGGGCCAGCCCGACGTGCGCTCGGCCACCGTGCTGCTGCGCGAGGACACACCGGGGAACAAGCAGCTCGTCGGCTACGTGGTGCCGCGCGAGGGCCGCGCGCCCTCGCCCGAGGACCTGCGCCGGTTCCTGAAGGAGCGGCTGCCCGAGTACATGGTGCCGGCGCACTTCGTCGCGCTCGAGGCGTTCCCGCTCACCCAGAACGGCAAGGTGGACCGGCGGGCTCTGCCCGCGCCGAGCTACGCGACCGCCTCGGGGGCGCACGCCTACACGGCGCCGCGCACCGAGACCGAGCGGCGGCTCGCCGCGCTGTGGACCGACCTGCTCAAGCTCGACCGGGTCGGGATCCACGACGACGTGTTCGACCTCGGCGCGACCTCGCTGATGGTCGTGTCGGCCGTGTCGCAGCTCCAGGCCGGGTTCGGCGTCGCGCTCCACATCCAGGCGGTGTTCGAGAACCCCACCGTCGAGAAGATGGCGGCCGCGCTCGACGCCGCGCGCCCGAAGGCCGCCCAGCCGGCCGCCGCGCCGGCCGTGCCGTCCCGGGCGGCCCAGCCCGCGCCCGCCGCGGCGGGCGACGGTCGGCCGCTGCCGATCCGCTTCGGGCCCGCGGGCCGCGAGCTGCTCGGCATCTACCAGCCGCCCACCGGCGGCCAGGATCGCCGCGAGTGCTGCGTGCTGTGCAATCCGTTCGGCCAGGAGGCCATGCGCTCGCACCGCGCGTTCCGGATCCTCGCCGAGCGGCTCTCGCGCGCCGGCTTCCACGTGCTGCGGTTCGACTTCCTCGGCACGGGCGATTCCGCCGGCGGCGACGAAGACGGGAACCTCACCGTGTGGATCGGGGACGTGGCGCGCGCCAGCGACGAGGTCGTGCGGCGCAGCAGCGCGTCCGCCGTCACGTGGTTCGGCCTGCGGCTGGGGGCGAGCCTCGCGGCGCTGGCCTCGAAGGCCGGGGCCCGGGCCCCCAAGCGCCTGGTGCTCTGGGATCCGATCGCCGACGGGGCGGCCTACGTGCGGGAGCTGGCCGACGCGCACGTGGCGGCGCGGAAGGAGGCGTTCGGCATCCGCTGGGAGTCCGAGGCCAGGGTGCGCGCGCAGGTGATGGAGGAGGCGAAGGCGGAGTCGCTGGGCTACGCGGTGACCGCCGAGCTGAAGGCGCAGCTCGGCGCGCTCTCGCCCGCCGCGTTCCGGGGGGCGCGGGCCGGGCAGGTGGCCCTGATCGGCGCGCGCGACGCCGGCGCGTGGTCCGGCCTCGCGCGCGAGCTCGCGGCCGGCGGCGCCACCGTGACCACCCGGGCCATCGCCGCCGACATCGACTGGCTCAAGAACGACATGCTGAACGACGCCCCGATCGCGCCGGACGACCTGCGCACCGTCGTCGCCGCGTTCACGGAGGACGCATGATCGAGCGGTCGGTCACCTTCGGCGCCGACGACGGCCTCGTGGGCACGGTCGTGCTGCCGGACACGCCGGGCGGCGCGCCCGCCGGCGTCGGGATCCTGCTGTTCAACGCGGGGGTCGTGCACCGCGTCGGGCCGCACCGCTTCAACGTGCGCCTGTCCCGCCAGCTGGCGGCGCGCGGGATCCCGGTCATCCGGTTCGACCTGGCGGGCCACGGCGACAGCGCCCGGCTCACCGGCCAGCACTCGTTCGAGGCGCAGGCCGTGGTGGACGTGCGGGCGGCCATGGACGCCCTCGGCGCCGCGGCGCACCTCGACCGGTTCGCGATCTTCGGGCACTGCTCCGGCGCCTACCACGGCTACGCGGCGGCGCTGGCGGACGAGCGCGTGGCGGGCCTGCTGATGTTCGACGCCTACCGCTACCCGACCCTCAAGACCCACCTCTTCCACTATCTGAAGGCGCTGCGGCAGCCGCACCTCCTGGGCCGCGTCGCGGGCTTCCTCCGCCGCGCGCTCCAGGGTGCGGGCACCCGGCGCCGGGCGCCCGAGGGCAAGACGGCCGCCGAGCACCCGGTGCCGGAGCTCGGGCGCGTGAACTTCATCCCGACCAAGGAGGTGTTCGCGGACGGGCTGAAGGTGCTGCTCGACCGCGGCGTGAGGCTCGGCATGATCTACTCGGGCGGCGAGATCCGGCATTACAACTACAAGAACCAGTTCCGGGACACGCTCGCGCCTTTCGGGATCGGGGACCGCGTCCCGGTGGAGTTCATTCCGGACTCCGACCACCAGGCCACCGCGCTCGCCAGCCAGGCCGAGCTGGCGCGCCTGATCCTGGACTGGGGCGGCCAGGTGGTCGCCGACCGCGCCGCGCCCGCGAAGCGCACGGCCTAGGGCCGCGCGTCGCGGCGGGATGACTCCCACCCCCGATCCGAACGCCCGCCGTCCCGTGACGTACGACCGGGCGACCACGGAGCGGCTGCTCTACCGGCGCCAGTTCGTGCTCGGCCCGCGCGCCGTCGAGGGGTTCCCGACGTGGCAGAGCCTCGCCCTCGACCGCGGCCTCCACCTCACCGTCCATCCCGATCTCGCCGTCACCCGCGCCGCCAAGGGCGGGCGCTCGATCGTGCTGCTCGGGTACGTGCTCGACCCGGCGCGCCCCGCGGCGGGCGACGCCGAGATCGTCGCCGCCCTGCTCGACCGGCTCGTCGCCGGCGACGACCTCCTGCGCGCGACGGCTCCGCTCGGCGGCCGCTGGGTCCTGATCGTGAACGACGGCGCCCGGAGCATCCTGTTCGCCGACGCGGGGGGCCTGCGCCAGGTGGCGTACGCGGTGGGCGCGAAGCCGGGCGAGCCGTGGTGCGCGTCCCAGCCGGGTCTCCTGGCCGAAGTCTTCGGCGCGCCGAGGGATCCGGACGCGTCCGCCTTCCTCGCCGCGATCGAGCCCGGCCGGCACGCCGGCATGGTCTGGTTCCCGGGCGACACCACCCCGTTCGCCGGCATCAGGGCCCTGCTGCCGAACCACGTCCTCGACCTCTGCTCCGGCCGGGCGACCCGCTACTGGCCCGACGCGGACCTGCCGGCGACGACCCGCCGGGCGGCGATCGCCGAGGGCGCGCGCACGCTGGCCGCGCTCTCGGCGGCCGCGGACCGGCGCTTCCCGCTCATGCTCGCCATGACCGCCGGATGGGACAGCCGGATGGCGCTCGCGAGCACGCGCGCGATGGCCGGCCGCCTCTTCTACTATTCGCTCCTCTTCGGCGACAAGCCCCGCGACGACCCGGACGTCACCGCGCCCACGCAGCTGATGGCGCGGCTGGGGCTCGAGCACGCGATCATCGACCGCAAGGACGCGGTGGACGAGGGCTTCGCCGCGGTCTACCGGCGCAACATCGTCCCGGGGTACCCGCCGAACTGCGCCGCCGTGCAGGCCCTGCTCGAGGACACCCCGGCCGAAGGCGTGATCGTCTCGGGCGACGCGGGCGAGATTCCGCGGTTCGACTGGGCGATGCGCCGCCTCGACGGCCCCGGCGTCACGCCGCGCGACCTGGCGGACGCGTCGCGGCTGCCGCCGCACCCGTTCGTGCTCCGGGCGTTCGGCGAGTGGCTCGAGGGCGCGCGCGCCGCGCGCCGCAACGTGTCGCTCCGGCACCTGTTCGGCTGGGAGCAGGAGGCGGGCCGGCTGCAGTCCATGCTCCTCTCCGAGCTGGACGTCGCGCGGGACGCCTTCGCCCCGATGAACTGCCGCAGCCTGCTGGAGACGCTGCTCGCGGTGCCGGTGCGCTACCGGGAGGAGCCCACCTACTACCTGTTCCGCGGCATGATCCGCCGGATGTGGCCGGAGACGCTGGCGGTGCCGATCAACGCGCGGCCGCAGGTCGGCGCCGAGGCGCTCCTGCGCCGGACGCTCGACGGAATGCACCTCGTGCGGCTCGTGCCCAGGCCCGTCAAGCAGCTGGCCAAGCGGCTGCTCGGCCTCGCCGGGTCCGCGACGAGCCTGGAGCGCTGATGGCGGCCGCCGGTGGCAGGCGTGGCGCCTAGCCTCCGCCGTCTCGCCGCCCTGCTCGGCGGGGCGGGGAAGCGGCCCGCGGCGCTGCGGGTCGCGTTCGTCGTTCCGGTTCCCGACGAGGCCCGCAACTTCATGCGCGAGGTCCAGGTGGGCCTGCGGGGGGGCGGCCGGTCCGGCACGCCGGCGCTCGACGAGGACCCGCACATCACGCTCAAGCAGGGCTTCGAAGCGCAGGCCCTCGAGCCGATGGTGCGCTACCTCGACGAAATTGCGGCCGCGACCGGGCCGTTCGACGTCGTGATGGGCGGCATCGACGCGTTCGCCGGGGGCATCCTGTTCGTGGACGTACGGCCGGATCCCCGGCTCGAGGCGCTCCGGCTGCGCATCGTCGGCGATCTCAGCACGCGGTTCGGCATCGCGCCCTACGCGCTGGAGCGCGAGGGCTACCGCTTCCACGCGACCCTGGGCTACGGATTGTCCGACGCGGACGTGGCGGAGGCGAAGCGCGCGCTCGCGGCGCGGCGGGTCGAGTTCCGGTTCCGGCTGGAGACGATCGGGCTGCTGTACCACACCGGTGCGAGCTGGATCACCTACAAGGTGGCGAAGGTGGGCGGATCGCGGCCGGGGCCGGCCGCGGCTGCGGGGCGCTGATGGCCGGCACCGTCGTGCTGCTCTCGGTGGACACCGAGGAGGACAACTGGGGACGCGCGCGCTCCGGCGTGACGGTGGACAACATCCGGGAGCTGCCGCGGTTCCAGGCGCACTGCGAGCGGATCGGTCTCCGGCCCACGTATTTCACGACCTGCGAGGTGGCGCGCGTGCCGTGGGCGGCCGGGATCCTGCGGGACCTCGTCGCCGGCGGGCTCGCGGAAGTCGGCGCGCACCTCCACCCGTGGAACACGCCGCCCCTGGACGAGGAGTTCGTCGCGCGCAACTCGATGACGAAGAACCTCCCGCCGGCGCTGCAGGGCGCGAAGCTCGCGACGCTCACCCGGGCCCTCGAGCAGGCGACGGGCGTGCGCCCGACCTCGTTCCGGGCCGGCCGCTACGGCCTGGGACGGGAGACGACGCAGCGGTTGATCGAGGCCGGCTACCGGGTGGACAGCTCGGTGACGCCGTGGATCGACTGGACGGACTCGGACGGCGGCGCCGACTTCACGGGGGCCCCGCTCTCGATGTACGCGCTCGACGGCACCACCGACCCGCGCACGGCCGTGAGCGGCGGTCCGCTCGTCGAGGTCCCGCTCTCGTGCGGCTTCACCCGCTGGCCGTTCGATCGCTGGGCCGCCGTGCACGGCGCGCTGACCGGCTCGTGGCTGCGGCGGCTGCGCCTCGCCGGCGTCGCCGCGCGCCTCGGGCTCCTGCAGAAGGTGGTGCTGAGTCCCGAGATCAGCTCGACGTCGGACGGCCTCCGACTGGCGCGGCAGCTGGTCGCGCACGGCGTCTCGCACCTCCAGATCACGCTGCACAGCCCCACGCTGCGGCCCGGGCTCTCGCCCTTCGCCGGCTCGCGCCGTGACGTGGAGCGCCTGCTCGCGTGGATCGAGCGGCTCGTGGACGGGCTCGCGCGGCGGTACCCTGTGACCTTCGCGACCGTCGGCGAAGCGGGGAGACTCCACGGCAGCGCGGCCCCGGCGCCCGGCGCGGGCTCGGCGCCGAGCGCGACGGCGGGATCCTCGCCTGCCCCCGTGCGAGCGGCGCCGATCGCGGTGCGCCGCCCGAAGCGGCTCCTGGTCGTCAGCTACCACTATCCGCCCGACGGGGCCGTCGGCGGGCTCCGGTGGGCGGGCTTCTCCAAGTACCTGGTGCGGCAGGGCTGGGAGGTGCACGTCCTCACCGGCTCGACGGCCACCGAGCCGGGGCTCGCGGGCGGCGTTCAGGTGCACGTGTGTCCGCGGCGCGCCACGCTGAACGACCTCTACAACCGGCTCGCGCGGTCCGCACGGAAGTTCCTGCGGCGCGGCGCCGCGGCTCCGACCGCACCGCAGGGCGGCGACGGCACGATGGTGCCGGCCTCGCCGAGCCTGCGGCGCCGGCTCGCGTCCCTGCTGGGGTTCCCGGACCAGAGCCGCGGCTGGATGCGGCGCGCGACCCGCGAGGCGCGCGCGCTCCTCGCGCGCTTCGAGCCCGACGTGGTGGTCTCGAGCGGGCCCCCGCACACGGCGCACGTCGTCGCTGCCCGCGCCTGCGCGGCGCTCGGCGTGCCGCTGGTGGTGGACTTCCGCGATCCGTGGTTCACCGAGCTGTACGCGTCCCGGATCGCGCGCGCCCTCGCCCGCCGCCTGGAGCGGCGCGTGTTCGCCGTCGCCCGCGAGGCGATCGCCAACACCCCCGAGCTGGCCGCCGCCATCGCCGCGCGGTTCCCGTCGCGGCGCGCCACCTGGGTCCGCAACGGCGTGGATCTCGAGCAGCTCCCCAGGGTGGACGCCGCGCGGGAGCCGGGCCTCACGGTCGTGCACGCCGGCACGCTCTACATCCGGCGCAACCTCGGCCCCGTGCTGCGGGCGTTCCGCGCCGTGCTCGACCGCCACCCGGGGACCGGCCCGGAGGAGGCCCGCGTTCGCGTCGCCGGTCATCTCGACGAGGGACGGCTGGCGGACCTGCGGGCCCAGACGCACGCCGCCGGGCTCGAGGCGTACGTCCACCTGGCGGGCGTCGTGACGCGCGCCGAGGCGCTGCGCCTGGCGGCCGCCTCGTCGGCGTCGATCGTCCTCGCCCAGGACCAGAAGGTGATGATCCCGGCCAAGCTGTACGAGCTGGTGGCCATGCGCGTGCCGACGGTCGTGCTCACGGAGGCCGACAGCGCCTCGGCGGCGGAGGCGCGGAGGCTGGGAGCCTACGTGGTGGATCCGGGTGACGAACAGGCCCTCGCCGACCTGTTCGAGGCCCTGTGGCGGGGCCCTGGGGGGGTGGGCGGGGCGGCGGCGCCGGGCGCGCGCGAGCCCATCGATTACGAGGCGCTGTCGCGGCGGATGTCCGAGGTCCTGGTGCCCGGCGACGGCAAGTAGATGGGTGCGGCGCATGGCGTGTTGCATGTCCGCAACAGTGCGGCAGCGGTGTTCACCGCGGGTGGGGCCTGGAGGGCCGTAGTCCGGCGAGCGGGGCCAACTTACGTTACTTGGCGCGCGGCCCGGCTCGTGCGCGCACTTCTTGCTCATCCCACATACCGGTCTAATTGCGACGAGGCTGCGTGGCCACGAACTCGAAGCTGATACTCGGCATTTCCGCGTACTACCACGATAGCGCCGCCTGCCTGCTCCGGGACGGCGAGATCGTCGCGGCCGCCCAGGAGGAGCGCTTCACCCGGAAGAAGGGCGACGCGAGCTATCCGGCGAACGCCGTCGCGTACTGCCTCAAGGCGGGCGGCGTCACGGCGCAGGACCTGACGGCCGTCGGCTTCTACGACAAGCCGATCCTGAAGTTCGAGCGGATCCTGGACACGTACCTGGGCACGGCGCCGGCCGGCTTCCGCCAGTTCCTGATGGCGGGCCCGCTGTGGATCAAGGAGAAGCTGTTCACCGAGCGGGACCTGCGGCAGAAGCTGGGCTACGACGGCGAGATGCTGTTCGCCGAGCACCACGAGTCGCACGCGGCGAGCGCGTTCTTCCCCTCGCCGTTCGAGCAGGCGGCACTGCTCACGATGGACGGCGTGGGCGAGTGGGCCACGGCCTCCTTCGGCGTCGGGAAGGGCAGCGACATCGAGCTCCTGAAGGAGCTGTTCTGGCCCGACTCGCTCGGCCTGCTGTACTCGGCGTTCACGTACTACACGGGTTTCAAGGTCAACTCCGGCGAGTACAAGGTCATGGGGCTCGCGCCCTACGGCGAGCCCAAGTACGTGCAGCTGATCTACGACCATCTGATCGACCTCAAGGAGGACGGCTCGTTCCGGCTGAACCAGGAGTACTTCGGCTACCTGGACGGGCTGACGATGACCAACGGCAGGTTCCACGAGCTGTTCGGCGGGCCGCCGCGGGTGCCGGAGACCAAGCTGTCGCAGCGGGACATGGACCTCGCGCGCTCGGTGCAGGACGTGTGCGAGGACGTGATGATGAAGATGGCGCGCACCGTCCACCAGGCGACGGGCCAGGAGAACCTGTGCCTCGCGGGCGGCGTGGCGCTGAACTGCGTCGGGAACGGGAAGATCCTGCGCGACGGCCCCTTCAAGCGGCTGTGGATCCAGCCCGCGGCCGGCGACGCCGGCGGCGCGCTGGGGGTGGCGCAGCTCATCTGGCACCGCCACTTCCAGCAGCCGCGGAACGTGACGCCCGGCAAGGACACGATGCGCGGCGCCTACCTCGGCCCGTCGTTCGCCGACGCGGAGATCGAGGCGTTCCTGAAGTCGGTGGGCGCGGTGTACCACCGGCTGGAGCGGCAGCCGCTGCTCGAGACGACGGCGAAGCTGCTGGCGGACGAGAAGATCGTCGGCTGGTTCAACGGGCGGATGGAGTTCGGCCCGCGCGCGCTCGGCTCGCGCAGCATCCTGGGCGATCCGCGGAGCCCGCGGATGCAGGCGCAGATGAACATCAAGATCAAGTTCCGCGAGGGGTTCCGGCCGTTCGCGCCGAGCGTGATGCGCGAGCGGGTGTGCGACTGGTTCGAGATGGACTGCGACTCGCCCTACATGCTGCTGGTGGCGCCGGTCAAGAAGGAACGGCAGATCCCGATGACGGTGGACCAGAAGAAGCTGTGGGGCCTCGACCTGCTGAACCAGCCGCGGTCCGACATCCCGGCGGTGACGCACATCGACTACTCGGCCCGGGTGCAGACCGTGAGCCGCGACACCAACCCCGACTACTACGACCTCATCGGGCAGTTCGAGAAGCTCACCGGGTGCCCGGTGGTGGTGAACACGTCGTTCAACGTGCGCGGCGAGCCGATCGTGTGCACGCCGAAGGACGCGCACACCTGCTTCATGCGCACCCACATCGACGCGCTGGTGCTCGGCCCGTACCTGCTGCACAAGGCGGAGCAGCCGGCCTGGAAGGAGACGCAGAATTGGAAGCAGGAATTCCAGCTCGACTGACGGCGGCGGAAGGCCGCAAGTTCGGCCTCACCGTCGGCATCGCCTTCCTGGTGCTGGCGGCGCTGGCCTACTTCTGGCGCCACCGGGTGGTGACCGGCGAGGTCCTCGGCGCCGTGGGCGCCGTACTGGTGCTGGCGGCGCTCCTGGTGCCCACCCGGCTCGGGCCGCTGGAGCGGGCCTGGATGGGCCTGGCGAAGCTGATCTCGAAGGTCACGACCCCGGTGTTCATGGGCGTGGTGTTCTACGTCGTCGTGACGCCGATCGGCGCGCTGATGCGGCTGTTCGGGCGCCGGGCGATGGTGCACGCCGAGCACGACGGGAGCTTCTGGGCGGCGCCCGCCTCGGGCGGGCGCTCCGACATCGAACGTCAATTCTAGGATCCGATCATGGCCAAGCGCGGGCTGATGGGCGAGCTGTGGGCCTTCATGAAGGTCCGCAAGAAGTGGTGGCTGCTGCCGATCATCGTGGTGCTGCTGCTGGTGGGCGCACTGCTGATCTTCGCGCAGGGCTCGGCCCTGGCGCCGTTCATCTACACGATCTTCTAGCCGTCCGGGGAGGCTGCGGGGCCCGCGGTCAGCGGGCCCGGGCGAGCACCACGCCGCCGCGCTGCGGCGCGGCGGCGGCCGCGGCGCCGGCCGGCCGCGTCAGGTGCACGAGCAGCGCGTTGAGGGTCAGCAGCGTGTAGAACCAGTGCACGTCGAAGATCTGGTTGTAGAAGTAGGCGGTGAGCAGGAACCCCACCATGCTGGCCTCCAGCCCGAACGACAGCGCCTTCAGGTCGAGCTGGCCGCCGCTCCGCTCGGCCCACGCCGCGATGCGCCGCTTGTGCCGCAGCTTGCGGTTGAGCCGGAAGAAGTCCCACACCATCCACACGAAGATCGCGCAGCCGATCGCGCCGAACTCCGACAGGATCTGGTAGTAGGTGTTGTGCAGCGCGCGGCCCCACAGCGTCTTGGGGTTCTCGTCATACTGGCCGCCGACGGTGCCGGCCATGAAGTGGTCCGCCGCGTACGCGCCGAAGCAGTTCGGCCCGACCCCGAAGACGGGGTTGGCCGACCACTCCCGCCGTGCCAGCGACCACAGGACCTCCCGGTCCGTCCGCGTGCCCTCGGTGGGGTCGAAGCTCGAGCCCATCTCGGTCCAGAAGTCGGTGGACGTCTTGCCGGACTCGACCGCGGACTTGGCGCCCTTGTAGACCTGCGCCGCGACCGCCAGGATCGCGAACGCGCCCGCGCCGAGTGCGAAGGTGCGGATCTTGTGCGGCGAGCGGAACCACAGCCACACCGCCACGACGCCCGCGGACAGCACCGCGCCCCGGGCGAACGACACCACCAGGCCCACGATGCAGCCCGCGCAGAGCGCGAACGCCACCATCCGCCAGCGCTTGTTCTTCGTGGCCATGGCGGTCCAGTAGAGGCCGGCCAGGCCCAGGACCATCAGCGGCCCGAAGCTGTCGTAGTTGAAGTACGCGGGGTGCCACGGGATCTGCCCGCCCCGCGCCCCGAGCAGCACCCACACGCCGAACTGGACCGCCAGCGCCATCAGCAGAAGCGGCACGGCCTGCCGCGCGTTCTTCACCAGCGTCATCGTGGCCAGCGCGACCACGTAGTAGACGATCAGCGCCTTGGTCACCTCGAGCGCCAGGCCGCGGACGTAGGCGAAGGGCAGCGCCAGCAGCGTGTAGAGCAGGAACACCAGCAGCGGCATGAGCAGCCGGCGCGGGCCCCGCATGATGGTCACCACCAGCAGCACGCCGAACAGCAGCGTGGGGATCTTGAGGACGACCTGGGGCCCGAAGCTGGCGATGAGCCACTGCGGGCCGAAGACGTTGAGGGCCCACATGAAGTACAGGAACAGCAGCGCCCCGTTCTTCCGGTCCGAGGTGGTGGAGGCCGCCTTCGGCGCCGGTCGTGCGACCGGGCGCGGCGGCGCCATCAGCGGAAGGAACTGGGGCAACGGAGCCTGAGTCAGATGCCTGCCTCACGACGGGGATGATCGGGAACGCAGCGGACCGACGTTACCGGGCGGCCGCTCGCAGCGTGAATCCTGTAGACGATCAACAAATCTCGTGCCCATCCGCGGCTGCGCGCAACCGCGCGGTATCTCGTGGCGCCGGTTCGGGTTCCGCGATGCGGAAGATGCGCTGCGGTTCGAGCAGTGGCGCCCGCGCAACAGCGGACGTAGGCCCGGACGCGGTCGCGCGGCGCGCACGCGACGCCCGCGGCGTGTTCCGCGCGGCCCGCGCCGCTCAGCGCTTCGCGGGCAGGAACGGCGCGATCGCGGCGGCGAAGTCCTCGGCCATCGCGCGGTTGCCCTCGGGCGTGAGGTGCACGTCGTCGAGGAACAGGCGTCCCGGGAGCGCGTGGCTCACCAGGCGCACCGGCCCTCCCGCGGCGGCGAGCCTGGCCGCGACGGCCCCCAGGCGCGCCGCCAGCGTGTCACGGTAGCGCTGGGTGGTGGCCGCGTCCGCGAGCCAGTAGTCGCGCGGCGGCATCTCGCGCGGCGCGTCGCGCAGGGCCAGCGCCGAGGGCGGCGTCGAGAGGAGCAGCGTCGCGCCGAGGCCGTGGGCCACGGCGGCCACCCGCTCGATGTTCTTCTGGAAGTTGTCGGCGGCATCGGGGAAGGGCCCCGCCGCCGCGGCGCCGCTGCGGGCGCGCCGCGCCCGCGCGAGGTTCTCGCGCACCACGCCGGGCAGCCGCGCCAGGTACAGCAGGTGCTTGAGGCGCGTCTTCAGCGACGGCCCGCCGGCGGCCTGCTCCTGCCGGAGGCGCACGAGGTCCCCCTCCCAGATCAGCGTGCGCGGGTCGGGGTCGCGCAGGCCGCGGTACTTCGCGTTGCGCACGTCGTTCACGCCCGCGTTCACGATCACGAGGTCCGGCTGGAACTTCGTCCCGTCGTCCAGCAGCCGCTGCCACATCTGGTACGCGTCGTAGCCGTCGTAGGCGAGGTTCACCACCTCGGTGCGCAGGTCCGGCCGCCGGGCCGCGAGGATGCCCCGCAGGTACGCGTCGATCGTCTCGCTGTCGCTGACGTACCAGCCGTGCGTCGAGGACTCGCCCAGCAGCACGACGCGGTACGTGCCGGCCGGCTTCGGGACCGCGACCTCCGGCCCGCGGAATCCCTCGGCGTTCGCGGTGGCCCGCGTGCCGTTGGCGTAGAGCAGCACCGCGCCCGGCCGCTGGCGGTATCCGAAGGCGCCGTGTGGCTCGATCTTGATGGCGAACGGATCCACCGCGGCCACCTGCTTCGCGAGCCGATTGCCCGCCGCCGCCAGCGCGCGCAGCGCGCCCTCGGCGAGCACCGCGGCCACCAGCAGCGCGCCCACCACCAGGGCGAGTGCGGCCGCCGCCTGCTTCAGCCGTCCCCCGGCCACGTCAGTCCGCCTCCGCGGCGGTCGCCGCGAGCCCTTCGCGATACAGCCGCTC
Source organism: Gemmatimonadales bacterium (assembly GCA_035623755.1). Lineage (GTDB taxonomy): Bacteria > Gemmatimonadota > Gemmatimonadetes > Gemmatimonadales > JACORV01 > Fen-1245. The sequence goes on along the minus strand of DASPSV010000110.1, from coordinate 16,413 downwards.
GTACGCCGCGATCATGCCGTCGAGGCCGTAGTGCGCCGCCGCACGCCGCCGGGCCGCCGCGCCGAGGGCCGCGCGGTCGGGGGGGGGCCGGCGCAGCGTCGCGGCGATCACGTCCGGGAGCGATGCCTCGCGCCCGGCCGGCACCACCTGCGCGGCCAGCTCGCCGCCCACGATCTCGGCGCTGGCGCCGACGTCGGTCACCACCGGCGGGATCCCGCAGGCCATCGCCTCCATCAGGCTCACCGATTCCCCCTCGCTCCGCGAGCAGAGCACGAACGCGTCCAGCAGCCGGTAGAAGCGCACCGGCTGGTCGGTCCATCCCGGCAGGTACACCTGGTCGCCCACGCCGAGGCGCTCGGCGCGGGCGCGCAGCTCGTGCTTGAGACTCCCGTCGCCGCAGATCACGACGGCGAGCGGGCAGGGCAGCCGCCCGCGCAGGGCCGCGGCCGCGTCGACCAGCCGCTCGTACGCCTTCACCGCCTCGAGCCGGCCCACGCTGCCCACGACCAGCGCGTCCGGCGGGATCTTGAGCGCCGCCCTGAGGTCGGCGGGCGCCGGCCCCGGCGCGAACACCGACGTGTCCACCGCGTTGTGCACCACGCGCAGCTTCACCGCGTCCACGCCGACCGCGCCCGCGAGGTAGTCCCGGAGCCGCGTCGACACGGCCACCACGACGTCGGTGCGGGCCGCGGCTCGGCGGTCGAGCCACCGCATCAGCCGCGGATCGTCGTGCTCGCGGCCGTGCTCGGTGTACACCACCCGGCCGACGCCGGCGAGCCGCGCCGCCTTGGCGCCCTTGTACCAGGACCCGCTGTGGACGTGCACCACGTCGGCGCGGGTGCGGCGGATGTCCGCGGCGAGGCCGAGGGGCAGGAGCATCGAGAGGCCCCGCGTGGGCCGCGCCACCACGAACTGGTCGAAGCGCTCGCGCGTGGCGGCGCCGAGCCGGCCGACGCGGCCGCCGAGCGTGATCAGCGAGGTCGCGACGGTGGTGCCGCGGAACTTCGCGGCCATCGCGGCCACCATGCTCTCGAGGCCGCCGCCTTCGAAGTCGAAGACGACGTGGGTGACGCGGATGGCGGGCGGCGCTTCGGCTTGGATCCGGTCCTCCACTGGCGGCGCGGCTCGGGGATGCCGGCCGCCCCGAAACGACGCCGGGGCCGTCGCCGGCCCCGGTATGCTACGCGGTGCGCCTCGCGGCCGCCACGGTCACGGACCGACGCGCCCGAGCGAGCTGACGCCGATGTAGTCCATATTGCACTGGCCGGCGGTGGTGTTCTGGTGGTTCAGCGTACCCATCCACTCGATGGCCCCGATCTTCGTGCTGCTCGTACGCTGGCCGGCGTTGAGGCGCCCGTTCACCCAGGTGGACGAGTTGCCCGCGCCGGCGTACTGCACGGTCGAATTGCCGTTGTACTCCGGGTACTGGGCCTTCCCGTCGAACCAGAACTGGGCCTCAGGGTAGCCGCTCGAGCCGCCGTTCCGCTGGAAGTCCAGCTCCCAGCAGTGCCAGTTGCCGTCGATGACCTGGGCGTCGAGGAGCCCGACCGTCGTCACGATGTTGCTGTCCTCCTGGTCCCAGCCGATGCACACCAGGCCGTTTCCCGAGCCCTCGGAGTCGGAGCTGAGGAAGATCCCGCCCAGGTTGGTGTTGAAGCCCGCCGAATCGTAGAACCGGATGAACTTCCACTGGGTCGTGATGTAGTTCGTGAGGCGGACGTACACCCGCACCCACAGCCGGTCGTACTGGGCGGACGACTCCGAGTACATGCTGGCGCCGGCGTCGTTGACGGGGTTCGGCACGAACGCGTACTTGGCCGAGTGCGTGCCCTCGTAGGCGTAGTCGGTCGCGATCACCGCGTCGGGCGGCTGCCCGCCGCCGTTGTTGAACGGCCCCCAGCCGCTCTCGAAGCCCCAGTTGTTGATGACGTCGGGCGTCGCGAACCCGGAGGTGGTGACCGTGATGCTCGGCATGGCCGTCGTGACCGTCGCGCCGTTGATGGTGGCGCCGACGGTCTGGGCGGTGCCGGCGGCCGTCCCGGTGTAGACCGCGGTGTAGGTCCCGTTGCCGTGGTCGGTGGTGGCGGAGACCGTGCCGGTCGCCGTGCCGCCGCTCGCGGTGAACACCACCGTCGCGCCGCCCACCGTGATGTTCACGCCGGACGAGTTCTTGGCCTGGAGCGTGAGGGTGGACGTGCCGTTGACCGCCACCGACGCGGGCGCGGCCGTCACCGTGCACTTGGTCGCGTCGGGCACCGTGTTCGCCGCGGTCACCGTGATGGTCGGCAGCGTCGTCGAGACGGCCACCGTGTTGACGGTCGCGCCGATCGTCTGGGCGGTGCCGGCGGCGCTCGCCGTATAGACGGCCGTGTAGGTGCCGTTCCCGTTGTCCACCGTGGCCGAGATCGTGCCCGTCGCGGTGCCGCCGCTCGCCGTGAAGGTCACGGCGGCCCCGCCGGTGGTGAGGTTCGTGCCCGCCGAGTTCTTCGCCTGCAGCGTGAGCGTGGACGTGCCGCCCACCGGGATCGACGCGGCCGAGACCGTCAGGGTGCACTTGGTCGGGTCGGGCGCCTGCGCCGCCGTGGTCACCGTGATCGTCGGCAGGGTGGTCGTGACCGCCGCACCGTTCACGGTCGCGCCGATGGTCTGCGCCGTGCCCGCGCCCGTGGCGGTGTAGACGGCGGTGTAGGTGCCGTCCCCGTTGTCCACCGTGTTCGAGATGGTGCCGCTCGCCGTGCCGCCGCTGGCGCTGAACGCCACCGTGGCGCCGCCGGTCGCGAGCGGGATCCCCGACGCGTTCCGGGCCCGCAGCGTGAGTGTGGAGACCCCGCCGACCGCGATCGCGGACGCCGAGACCGACACGGTGCAGTGGGTGGCGTCCACCACGGCCGAGGTCACCGTGATCGTCGGCAGGGTGGTCGTGACGGCCGAGCCGTTGATCGTCGCCCCGATCGTCTGCGGCGTGCCCGCACCCGTCCCCGTGTAGACGGCCGTGTACGTACCGTCGCCGTGATCGGTCGTGGCCGAGACGCTGCCGGTGGCCGTGCCGCCCGAGGCGGTGAACACGACGCTGGCGCCGCCGGTCGTGAGGTCCGCGCCCGACGCGCCTACGGCCTGCAGGGTGAGCGTGGACTTCCCGCCGGCCACGATCGCCGCCGGCGACACCGTCACGGTGCACAGCGACGGGTCCGGCGGGGCCGCCTGGATCCCCGCGGCCGACATCTTGTCGGAGCACGCGAGGCCGGAGGCGGCGACGAAGATGCCCCCCGCCGTCTGGACGAAGGTCCGGCGGCCGATGGGGTCCCCCGCGCGCAGGTCGCCGGGAGGAATGAGCGGTGGCGTCTGGCGTCGGCGGCTCATGTCCTTTTCCGTGTGATCCCTAGAATGGATGACCCACGATGAACGGGTAATGTAACCAGGCCCCCGGAGGCGGGGGGCGGGGCGCGCGGCGCCGTGCGAGGCGCTATGATTCAGGGCGCTCCCGATCACGCCGACGACCCGACGGCCCGGCCTTCCGTGAAGGCCCGGCCCCACCAGGAGACCGGTGACCGATGCAAGACCTCGTGGCCGAACGGAAGTTCTACGCCGACCTGTTCGAGAAGAACCCGGAGAACGAGCACATCACCAGCGGGTACGACGAGCTGCACGCGCTGGCGCTGCCCAAGCCTCCGGCGGGGCCGGTCCTCGATCTCGGCTGCGGCACCGGCGCCCACGCCGTGCGGCTCGCGCGCCGCGGCTGCGACGTCATCGCGGTGGACCTCACCCGCGAGGGCGTGAAGTCGGCCCGGGCGCGGTTCGCGAAGGAGAACCTGCACGGGCGGTTCTTCGTCGCCGACGCCGAGCAGCTGCCGCTGCGGAGCGGCGCCGTCAGCGTGGCGTGGACGTTCCTGCTGCTGCACCACTTCCCCAAGCTCGACAAGCTGCCGCAGGAGCTGACCCGCATCGCCCGCGACAAGGTCATCGCCTACGAGCCCAACGCGCAGAACATGCTCACCTGGATGGCCAACAACGTCGTCAACCGGTTCGTCGGCATCTCGGCGATGACGCCCAACCAGCGGGCGCTGCGCCCGGGCCCGGTCGCGTCGGTGTTCACGCGGCTCGGCTTCCGCACCACCGGCGTGCACTACGTGGACCGCAAGTGGTCCGACAACCTGGGCTGGCTGCGCAACAGCTACGAGACGCTCACGGCCTGGCTGCCGAACCGGTTCCGCGCCAACAAGTTCCTCATCATCCTCGAGAAGCGCCCGGCGTGACGCTGCCGGCGGGCACCCCCATCGTCGTCTTCGGCGACGACTGGGGGCGGAACGTGTCCACCATGCAGCACCTGTTCCGCTGGATCATCCCCGACTACCCGGTCGTGTGGGTCAACGGGATCGGCCACCGGAAGCCGCGCCTGGGCATGGCCGACTTCGGCCGCGCGCTCCACAAGGCCCGCGCCATGCTCGGCGGCGCCAAGACCTCGCCGCTGGTGGGCGGCGCCGGCTACCCCGATCCCGCCGCGATCGTCCAGCCGCGCGTCTTCCCATGGCACGACCACCGGCTGGTGTACCGCTACAACGTGCGCGCCATGGTCGCCGCGATCCGCGGCGCCCTCGCCCGGCTCGGCCTGGCCGCGCCGCCGCTCGTCGTGACGGGCTCGCCGCCCTCGGTGGGCACGCTCGGCCGCCTCGGCGAGCGCGCGGCGGTCTACATCTGCATGGACGATTTCCTCCACCTGCCGAGCGCCACCGCCGAGATGATCGGCCCGCTCGAGGAGCGGCTGCTGGCGCGCGTGGACACCGTCGTGTGCACGGCGAAGAGCCTGACGCTGATCAAGGTCCCGCGCTCGGGCGTCGCGCACTACCTGCCGCAGGGCGTCAACTACGACCACTTCTCGGCGCCGCGGCCGGTGCCGGCCGAGCTGGCGGGGCTGCCGCGGCCCCTCATCGGGTTCGCCGGCGGGCTGTACGACCGCGTGGACCTGGCCCTGCTGCGCCGGCTCGCCGAGGAGCACCCCAGGGGATCGCTGGTGCTCGTCGGCCCGGTCGCGGTGGACACGGGCCCGCTCGCCCTGCCCAACGTCCACTGCCTCGGCGCGCGGCCGTACGCGGAGCTGCCGGCGTACGTGCAGGCGTTCGACGTCGGGCTCATCCCGTACTTCCTCAACGACGAGACGCGGTCGGTGGATCCCCTCAAGCTGCTCGAGTACCTGGCGGCGGGGATCCCGGTCGTGACCACCGACATCCCCGAGGCGCTCAAGTACCGGGACAGCGTCGCCGTCGCGGGAGATCGCGACGCGTTCGCCGCCGCGGTCGCGCGCGCCGTGGCCGAGCGCGACCCCGCCGCCCGCGCGCGCCGCCAGGCCGTCGCCCGCCAGCACACCTGGGAGAAGCGCGCGGCCGAGTTCCTGGGCATCCTGGGCGAGACCGTGGCCCGCCGGCCGCCCGCGCGGCAGGCGACGTGAGCCGCGGCTGGGTCTGCCTCATGTACCACGAGGTGACCGGCGGCGAGCCCGGCCGGTCCGTCGGCAGCTGGTTCGCCGTCTCGCGCGCGACCTTCGGCCGGCACCTCGACGCCATCGCCGCGGCCGGGCGCCGCGGCTGCACGGTGAGCGAGGCGGCCCGCGCGGGCGACGGGGCGCGCGTGGCGATCACGTTCGACGACGGCACGATCGACCACTACCAGAACGCCTTCCCGGAGCTGGTCGCGCACGGCATGAGCGCGACGTTCTTCGTCGTGACGACCCGGGTCGGGCAGCCCGGCTACGTCAGCTGGGACCAGCTGCGCGAGATGCGGAAGGCCGGCATGGAGATCGGGTCCCACACCCGCACGCATCCCTTCCTCTCGGAGCTGGACGCGGCGGCGCTCGAGCGGGAGGTCGGCGGCGCGCGGGCGGAGATCGACGCGGCGCTGGGTCAGGAGACCGTCGCGCTCGCGCTGCCGGGCGGCGACGCGCCGCGCCGCGCGCTGCGGCCGCTGCTCGGGGCGGCGGGCTACCGCGTCGTGGCGACCTCGCGCTGGGGCACGAACCGCGTCGGGCCCGAGGGGGCCGGCGGGCGGCAGGTGGCGTGGATCCGCCGCGCGACGGTGCGCGGCGCCGCGGACGCGGCCGAGTTCGGCCGCATCCTCGCGGCCGATCCGTCGCTGGCGGCGCTGCGCCGCGCGCGGGAGTCGGCCCTCGGCTCGCTCCGGCGCTTCCTCGGCCCGAGCCGCTACGCGCGCTGGCGGCGCGCGTTCCTGGGAGTGGTGCGGAGGGTGCTGCCCTAGGGCTACGGTGGCGGTGGTCGAAGGCCGCCGAGCTGCTGCGCCGCGACCGGCTCGACCATCCGCTCCAGCTCGCGGTTCCCCGCCGGCGTCAGGTGCCGGTCCACCTTCCCGTACAGCCCGACCCCGCTCTGATGCACCTGCCGGAAGTCGGCCAGCAGCGGCAGCACGGCGAGAGCGTGCCCGCGCAGCGCCGCCTCCACCAGCCGGGTGGGCTGATCCACGTCCACGGTCGCCGGATCGATGTGGAAGCCCTTCATGAACGAGCGCAGGTCCTCCGAGTCCACCTCGAACGGGGACGGGATCAGGAGGAACAGCGCCGGCACCTTCCGGGCGGCGGCGGCCTGCGCGATCTCCGAGCAGATCTGGCCCGCGATCGCCCACCGCGGCGCCCGCGCCTCGCTGGTGCGCAGCTCGCTGGGGAAGTAGTCGGCCGTCACGCCCGCGCGCTGCCGCAGCGTCTGCAGCCGGTTCTTGAGCAGGTTGAACAGCTGCGAGTGGCGCTTCAGCAGGTCGTTGACCGGGTACAGCACCGCGTCCACGAACTCGCCCCAGTGGAGCGACCGCGGCAGCCGCACGCCGTGCTTGACCTCCGGCGTGCGCGGCGGGAGGTAGTCCCACCGCTTCTTGACGATGTCGTTGCCGAGGTAGATCGCGACGATCACCTCGTCGAAGTGCTCCCGGTTCAGCAGCTGGCGCGAGCGGATCAGGTACTGCGGCGGGTCCCAGCCGTCCACGCCCGCGTCCCACACCGAGACCGGGCGGTGCAGCCGGGCCGTCAGCCCGGGCTCGAGCAGGCCGGCGAAGCTCTGCTCGTACTCCACCTGCAGCGCCTCCATGAACGAGTCGCCGATGATCAGCACCCGCGTCGGGGCGTCGTGGCGGCCCGAGGCGCCGACCCGCATCCCCTGCGCGTCGGTGTAGAGGTGCACCGTGCGCTCGCCGGTGTTGATCGTGGTGGAGACGTCGGCCTTGTTGACCCACCCCACCGAGTCGGCCGGCGCCCAGATGTCCGGGCGCACGATGATGAGCTGCTGCGGCGCGACGATCCGCACCGCCGCCTCCGCCAGGAGCAGCGCGACGACGATCGCGCCGCCGAGCGCGGCCACGTTGACGGCGACGCGCCGCAGCCTGCCGGCGCGCGGCTTCGGGGGTGTGGTGGTGCCCGGGGCGGTCATGCGCGCGCTCCCGCCGCCGGCCGGCGCGGGCCGGCGCCCTCCACGTAGGTCCGGTGCCACACCGAGAAGCACAGCAGCTCCCACAGCATCCCTTCGCGGTTGTGGCGGCGCGCGAAGTGGTCGCGCATCAGGCCGGTCACGGTGGCGGGCTCGAAGAAGCCGAGCCGCCGGATCCGCGCCTCCGACAGCTCGTCCTCGATCACGCCCCGGAGCTCGTGGCGCAGCCACGACGCCGTCGGGCCCACGAAGCCGCGCTTGGGCGCGCGGAAGTGCGCGTCGGGCAGCCGCTCGCGCAGCGCGCGCCGGAGCAGCCGCTTCGCCTTGCCGAGCCCGACCTTGAGGCGGTCCGGGAGCGGGAAGACCTGCTCGAGCAGCACGTGGTCGGCGAACGGCACCCGGATCTCCAGCGAGTGGGCCATCGCCATCCGGTCGCTCAGCATGAGGATGTCGTCGGGCAGGTAGGTCTTGTAGTCGAGGTACAGCGCCGCCGACAGGCTGCCGTCGAAGCCCCCGTCGGCGTGCGCCGCCCGGAAGCGCTCGAGGGCGGCGTTGCCGTGCAGGGCGCCGCGCACCGCGGGCGCGTACAGCTCCGACCGGAGCGGCGCGGGCAGGCGGCTGAAGTAGCCCAGCAGCCGGTCCGGCGCGTCGCCCTCGCCGGTGCGGAGGAACCGCTTCAGCCGGTCCACGCCCAGCGCGCCGCTCCGGGGCTCGGGCAGCGCGTTGGCGACGGCGGACGCCGTGCGGCGCAGCGGGGCGGGGATGCGGGCCGCGTACCCGCCCAGCAGCAGGCCGATGTGGCGCCGGTAGCCGGCGAACATCTCGTCGCCGCCGGTGCCGGTGAGCGCGACCTTGTACTGGGCGCCCACCGCCTCCGAGATCAGCCAGCTCGGGATCGCCGACTCGTCGGCGTGCGGCTCGTCGAGCGCCGCGACGATCGGCTCGATGAGCCGCGTCAGGTCGGGGTGCACGTCGATCACCGACAGCTTGGCGCCGTAGCGGTCGGCGAGCGCGCGCGCCAGGCCCGACTCGTCCGCCATGCCCGCCGAGCTGCCGTGGTAGCGCGCCGTGAAGGCGTGCGGCACCTCGCCCGCGAGCGCCATCGAGGCCACGACCGCCGAGGAGTCGAGCCCGCCGCTCAGGAACGCCGCCACCGGCACGTCGCTCACCAGGTGCGCCTTCACCGAGTCGTCCAGCCAGGCCAGCACCCGCTCCTCGGCGTCCGGCGGCGCGTCGCGGCGCTCCGTCGGCAGGTCCCAGTAGCGCCGGCGCACCGCGCCCCGGCCGGCCTCCCACGCCAGCGTGAAGCCGGGCTCGAGCTTGCGCACGTCCCGAAACGGCGACAGCGGCGCGGGGATGTAGCCGAGCTGGAAGAAGGCGTCGAGCGCCTGCCAGTCCAGCGACCGCTCGGTGAGGCCGGCGGCGACGAGCGCCTTCAGCTCGGAGGCGAACGCCAGGCCCCACGGCGCCTCCACCACGTACAGCGGCTTGATGCCGAAGCGGTCGCGCGCCAGCAGCAGCCGGCGCCGCTTCGCGTCCCAGATGGCGAAGGCGAACATCCCGCGCAGCGGCTCCACGCAGCGCTCGCCCATGTCCTCGTAGAGGTGGACGATCGCCTCGGTGTCGCTGTGCGTCGCCAGGACGTGGCCGCGCCGGAGCAGGCCCTCGCGCAGCTCCTTGTAGTTGTAGATCTCGCCGTTGAAGACGATGACGCAGGACTTGTCCTCGTTGTAGATCGGCTGGTGCCCGCCGGCGAGGTCGATGATGCTGAGCCGCCGCATCCCGATGCCGGCCGGACCCTCGACGTGCAGCCCCTCGTCGTCCGGGCCGCGGTGGCGGATGGCGTCGCACATCCCGCGGACGGCCGACGGGAGCACGGGCCGGTCCTGCGCGTGGTGGACGATGCCGACGATGCCGCACATGGGGACGCAAGCTAGAACGCGGGCACGGCGGCGGCAAATCGCCCCCGCGCGCCGCTGGTCGGGCGCGCCGGGTGGGAGCTAACATTCACCCGTGCCCGACGGCCCCTCCGCACCGCTCCGCATCCTGCACGTCGTGCTGCCGACCGAGGTGGGCGGCATGCAGCGCGTGATCGAGGCCCTGGCCACCGGGCACCGGCGCCGCGGCCACGAGGTCGCGCTCGCCGCGGTGCTCCCGGGCCCGCCGCGGGACGAGCCGCCGATCCTGGGCGCGCTCCGCGCCGCCGGCGTCGCGATCCACGCGGTCCGCGTCCCCGGCCGCGCCTACGGGCGCGAGCGCGCCGCCGTCGCCGAGCTGTGCCGCACCCTCGGCCCGCGCGTCGTCCACACCCACGGCTACCGCCCGGACGTCGTGGATGCGCCGGCCGCGCGCCGCCTGGGCCTGCCCACCGTGACGACGGTCCACGGCTTCACGGGCGGCGGCTGGAAGGACCGGCTGTACGAGCGGCTCCAGCTGCGCGCCTTCCGCCGCTTCGACGCGGTGATCGCCGTCTCCGTGCCGCAGGTCGAGCAGCTGGCGCGCGCCGGCACGCCGCGCGAGCGCATCCACCTGGTGCGGAACGCGTGGATGGGCGCGGGCACGGCCGAGCCGCGCGCAGCCGCGCGGGCCGCCCTCGGCCTGCCGGCGGAGGGGCTGTGCATCGGGTGGATCGGGCGGCTCACGCGCGAGAAGGGCGCCGACGTGCTGGTGCGCGCGATGGCCGCGCTCGGGGACCTGCCGGTGTCCGCCGCCGTCGTCGGCGACGGTCCGGAGGCGGCGCCGGCCCGCGCCCTGGCGGCGCGGCTGGGCGTGGCCGACCGAATCGCGTGGCCGGGCCTGGTGCCCGGGGCCGGCCGGCTGCTCGCCGCCTTCGACGCCTTCGTCCTGAGCTCGCGCAGCGAGGGCACGCCGATCGTCCTGCTGGAGGCGATGGCCGCCACGACGCCGATCGTCGCCACCGCGGTGGGGGGCGTGCCCGACGTCGTCGGGCCGGGCGAGGCGCTGCTCGTGCCGCCGGAGGATCCCGGGGCCCTGGCGGCGGCCGTCCGCGCCGTGCTGGCGGACCCGGCGGCGGCCTCGGGCCGCGCGCTCAAGGCGCTGGAGCGTCTGGGCCACGAATTCGCCGAGGAACCGTGGCTCGACCGCTACGAATCCGTCTATCGAACCGTGGGTCGCTTGTAATTCCGAAGCTCTTGGTGGATTATAAGTTATCGGTTTGAAGCCTTCTCCCGCGCCTTGGTGTATGTTGCTGGCGGGCAAGGCGTAACTCTTGCGCCACCGGGGTCCGACGGAGACTCGGCGGCCGCCGCTGCATCATCTCCGCGCGGGGCGGTCGTGCCGGCCCCGGGCGCGGTGACGCAAGGCGCTGGATGGTACTAGATTAGGCGCAATACCGACGTGCATCCCAACGGCAGGTGGTCCTAGCGTGATCGACAATCCCGAGCAGCCAGAGTCTTCCCGTGCCCTGACCGTGCCGACCGGCGCGATGCCTCCGGGCCCGTGGGTGGACCTGGCGAGGGGCACGCCGCCCGACGAGGAGCAGCCGGTCGACGTCCGCCGCATCGCCCAGGCGCTGCTCAGGCGGAAGTGGCTGATCATCGCGATCACGCTCGCCGGGACGGGCATCGGGTTCGTGCTGAGCCACATGCAGTCGCCCGTGTACCAGGCGCAGGCGACGCTGTGGATCCAGGTGCCGAGCACCCAGGACCAGCGGCAGAACGTGGGTCCGATCCAGTCCGGCGGGCTGCTGCAGTGGGCGTCGTGGGTGGACCTGCTGCAGTCGTTCGTGGTCCTGGACCAGGTCGTCCGGCAGCAGCGCTTCTACCTCGTGACCCACAACCCGGCCGACCGGGCCGCGTTCGGCACGCTGCAGCTGAAGTCGGCGTTCGCGCCGGCGGACTACCGCCTCGACGTCTCCAAGGACGGGCGGACGTTCGCGCTGAGCGCGGGCGAGCGGCAGATCCAGCGCGGCAACGTGGGCGACTCGGTGGGCAACGCCGTGGGCCTGGAGTGGGTGCCGAGCCCGCGGGACCTGTGGCCGGGCCGGCAGATCCGCTTCCGGGTGCGCGACCCGCGCGACGCGGCGCTGACCCTGCGCGACGAGCTGCAGGCCGTGCTGCCGAACCAGGGGAGCTTCCTGCGGCTGGTGCTGACCGGCCCGAGCCCCAACGCGACGGCCACCACGCTGAACGCGGTGGCGGACCGGTTCGTCGAGGTGGCCGCGGAGCTGAAGCGCCAGAAGCTGTCGGAGCTGAGCAAGATCCTCAACGAGCAGCTGACCTCCTCCTACACCGACCTGCGGCGCTCCGAGGGTGCGCTCGAGACCTTCCGGGTCCGCACCATCACGCTGCCGTCCGAGCAGTCCGCGCCGGTCACGCCCGGGCTCGAGCAGACGCGCGATCCCGTGTTCCGCTCCTTCTTCGAGATGCGGGTGGAGCGCGAGCAGCTCGACCGCGACCGGATGAACATCCTGGCGGCGCTGGCGCAGCGCGACTCCGAGGTCGCGGCGATGCAGCTCGAGGTGATCCCCTCGGTGCGCGGGTCGTCGGAGCTGTCGGCGGCGCTGAACCAGCTGGCGGCGAAGGAGGCCGAGGCGCGGGCGATGCGGCTGCAGTTCGGCTCGGTGTACCCGCCGCTGCAGCGGCTCAACGCCGAGATCGGCGACCTCCAGCACCACGCGGTGCCGGAGCTGGCGCAGAAGCTGGCGGTGGAGCTGGCGGCCCGGGTGCGCGACTCCGACGCGCGGATCGGCTCCGCGTCCCGCGAGCTGCAGCAGATCCCGCAGCGCGCGATCGAGGAGGCGCGGCTCCGCCGCGACGTGGCGATCGCCGAGAACCTCTACACCACGCTGCAGCAGCGCTACGAGGAGGCGCGGCTGGCGGAGGTGAGCAGCATCCCCGACGTGCGCATCCTCGACCGCGCGGTGGCGCCCGAGAAGCCGCTCGCCAGCCGCGCCAAGATGCTGCTCGCGCTCGGCATCATCGGCGGGCTCGGCGCGTCGGTGCTGCTGGCGCTGTTCCTCGACCGGCTCGACCGGCGGCTGCGCTACCCGGAGCAGGTGACCGACGGGATGGGCCTGCCCATCCTCGGCGCCATCCCGCGGCTCCGCAACGGCAACCGCCTCGCGGGCGCCGAGACCCAGGCGCAGGTGGTCGAGGCGCTGCGCTCGATCCGGCTCAACCTCCAGCACGCCTACGGCTCGGCCGGCCCGCTGGTCATCGTGATCTCGAGCCCGGCGGGCGGCGACGGCAAGTCGTTCCTCGCCTCCAACCTCGCGGTGTCGTTCGCCGACGCCGGCCACCGCACGATGGTGATCGACGGCGACATCCGGCGCGGCAGCCTGCACCGGGTGTTCGAGCGGCCGCGCAAGCCGGGGCTGATCGACCACCTCGGCGGGCAGGCCTCGCGCGAGGACATCGTCCAGAAGACCTCGATCGACGGCGTGGACTTCATCGCCTGCGGCACGCGCAAGAACGCCGGGCCGGAGCTGCTGGCCTCGGCGGCGATGTCGCAGCTCCTGATCGGGCTCCGCAACCAGTACGGCGTCATCATCGTCGACTGCGCGCCGCTCGGCGCCGGCGTCGATCCGCTGGTGGTGGGGACGCTGACGGGCAACCTGGTGCTGGTGCTGCGCACCGGCGTGACCGACCGCGAGTTCGCCCTCGCCAAGCTCGGCGCGGTGAGCCGCCTGCCGATCCGGGTGCTGGGCGCGGTGCTGAACGACGTGCGCCCGGGGCAGGGCTACGAGCACTACTACCACTACTCGTACCTGCCCGGGTACGAGACCTCCGAGGAGAGCGGCGCGGACAGCGTGCTGCGCGCGCTGCCGGGGAAGGGGAACGGCTCGTGACCGTCCGCGTGACCGTCCGCCGCGCCGCGCACGGCGCCTGCCTGGCCCTCGGCCTCGCCGTCCTGGCCACGACCGCCGCGGCGCAGCAGCAGCCCGACCCCTGGGACTTCCACGACCCGGCCATCAGCCGCCAGCAGCTGGTGCAGGTGCTGGCGCGCTACCAGGCCGCCGCCGCCTCGCCGGCGTACAGCGCCGAGCTGCGCGCGCAGGCCCGCGCCGACGTGGACACGATCCAGGCGCGGCTCAGGGACGGCGACATGCGCGTGGGCGACCGCCTGCGGCTGCGGGTGGCGGAGCAGCGCGACCTGTCGGACAGCTTCACGGTCACGCAGGGACCGTCGCTGGTGCTGCCGGTGGTGGGGATCGTCCCGCTCGTGGGCGTGCTGCGCTCCGAGCTCGAGGACCGGATCACCACGGCGGTGGACAGCGTGTACCGCCAGGCGGCGGTGCAGGTGGTGCTGCTGACGCGGATCGCCATCACCGGCGGGGTGGTGCGGGCCGGTTTCTACGCGCTCCCGCGCGACGCGCTGCTCGAGGACGCCATCACCGCCGCCGGCGGCCTCGCCGTCGGCGCGAGCCTGGCGAAGGCGTACGTCGAGCGCGGCAGCGCGCAGCTGTGGCCGCCCGACTCGGTGCAGGTGGCGCTGCGCGAGCGCCGGACCATCGCGGTGCTCGACCTCCAGGCCGGCGACCGGGTGGTGGTGCCGATCGTCGCCCCGCCCAACCCGGGGCAGACGGCCCAGATGCTCATCTACGCGGCGCAGCTGCCGATCGCGTTCTACGCCCTCTATCAGCTCGTGAAGTAGGCGCCGCGCCCGTGGGGGGGGGCGGCACGCCGGGCACGCTGCTCTCGGTGGTGGGAGCGCGTCCCAACTTCATGAAGCTCGCGCCGGTGGCGCGCGCCGCCGCGCGGCGCCCCGCGGTGCGTCACGTCATCGTCCACACCGGCCAGCACTACGACGCCGAGATGTCGGACACCTTCTTCCAGGAGCTGGGGATCCCGCGGCCCGACCACAACCTCGAGGTCGGCTCCGGGTCCCACGCCACGCAGACGGCGCTCATCATGCAGCGCTTCGAGCCCGTGTGCCTCGAGGTCGCGCCGGCCGCGGTGGTCGTCTACGGCGACGTGAACTCGACCGTGGCCGCCGCGCTCGTCGCCGCCAAGCTCGGCGTCAAGGTGGCGCACGTCGAGGCCGGGCTGCGGAGCCGCGACTGGACGATGCCGGAGGAGATCAATCGGGTCGTCACCGACCGGCTGGCCGACTGGCTGCTCGCGCCCTCGCGCGACGCGGTCGACAACCTCCGCGCCGAGGGCGTGCCCGCCGAGCGCGTGCACCTCGTGGGCAACGTCATGATCGACAGCCTGGTGGCCTCGCTGCCGCGCGCCCGCGCGAGCCGCGCCGCGGCGCGCCACGGGGTGGACAAGGGCCCCTTCGTCCTGGTCACGCTCCACCGGCCGAACAACGTGGACGCGCCCGCGACGCTGCGGGTGCTGCTGGACACCCTGGGCGAGCTGGCCCGGCGGATGCCGGTCGTCTTCCCCGTGCACCCGCGGACCCGCGGCCGGATCGCCGAGATGGGCTGGACCGCGCCGCCGGGCGCGGCCCTCAAGCTCCTCGACCCGATCCCCTACCTCGAGACGCTGTCGCTGGAGGACCGGGCGGCCCTGGTCGTGACCGACTCGGGCGGTTTGCAGGAGGAGACGACGTTCCTGGGCGTGCCGTGCCTCACGGTGCGGCCGTCCACCGAGCGGCCCATCACCTGCACCGAGGGCACCAACCGCCTGGTGAAGGCGGAGCGCGACGCGATCCTCGAGGCCGCCGGCGAGGCGCTCCGCGCGCGGCGCCCCGTGGCGCGGCCGATCGAGCGGTGGGACGGCCACACGGCCGACCGCATCCTCGAGGTCCTCGTCGACGGGGCCGGCTACCGGGTGTGACGGCGGTCGCGATCGTCCTGCTGGCGCTGGGCGTGCTGGTCGCCTGGTACGCGTACTTCGGCTATCCCCTCCTCCTCAGGCTCGTCGGCCTCGCGCGGCCTCGGCCGGCGCCGGCGCCCGAGCCGGCCGCGTGGCCGCGGATCAGCGTGACCGTGCCCGCCTACAACGAGGAGCGGGCCATCGCGGCCACCCTCGACGCCATCCTCGCCACCGACTATCCCGCCGACCGCCGCCAGGTGCTGGTGGTGTCCGACGGCTCGACCGACCGCACCGACGAGATCGTCCGCGGCTACGCGGCCCGCGGCGTCGAGCTGCTGCGGACGCCGTCGCGCGGCGGCAAGATCGCGGCCGAGAACCTGGCGCGGGCGCACCTCACGGGCGACATCGTCGTCAACACCGACGCCTCGGTGCGGATCGCGCCCGGCGCCATCAAGCCGCTGGTCGCGCGGTTCGCCGACCCCACGGTCGGCGTCGCCTCGGGGCGCGACGTCAGCGTCGCCGAGCTGGACCGCGACCTCAACGTCGGCGAGTCGGGCTACGTGGGCTACGAGATGAAGGTGCGCGACCTCGAGACGCGGGTCGGCTCGATCGTGGGTGCGTCGGGCTGCTTCTACGCCATCCGCCGGGAGCTGCACCTGTCCGAGTTCCCGCCGGCGCTGAGCCGCGACTTCGCCTGCGCGCTCATCGCCCGCGAGCGCGGCTTCCGCGCCGTGTCGGTCAACGAGGCGGTGTGCTACGTGCCGCGGATCCGCTCGCTGCACCGCGAGTACCGGCGCAAGGTGCGCACGCTGGTGCGCGGGCTGGAGACGCTGTGGTACAAGCGCGCGCTCCTCAACCCGCTGCGCTACGGCGCGTTCGCCTGGATGCTGGCCAGCCACAAGCTGGTGCGCTGGCTCGCGCCGTGGGGACTCGCGCTCGCCGCGGCCGGTTGGCTGCTGCTGGCCTGGGCGCTGCGCTCCTGGCCGCTCGCGCTCGTCTGCGTGGTGCCGCTCGTGCTGGCGGCGGTGGGGTGGTGGTGGCCCGAGACCCGCCGCGCCCCGCGGCTCGTGGCGGTGCCGGCCTACGTGGTGTCGGGGGTCGTGGCGGCGCTCGAGGCGTGGATCCGGGCGCTGCGGGGGGAAGTGAACGCGGTCTGGGAGCCCACCAAGCGAACCGTGGTGCGTTAGCAGAGTTCTCAGTGCGGCGAACGGCCGTCTCCAGCCTGAGCCCACGGCGGCCTGGACTCCTCCTTCAGCTGCACGACGCGCGCG